>JAWWBX010000515.1:0-1588 GCA_033720735.1 Saprospiraceae bacterium | reverse complement strand
GGTTTGAAGAGCCTGCCGAATGGATACCACCAGGCATATACATCATGGTTACCCGGCACCACCAGCGTCGGTGCCTCAAACGCATCAAGCATTGCAGCAGCAGCTTCATACTCCACTTTTCGCGCCCGCTGCGTCAGGTCTCCACTTATCGCAACCAGGTCTACATCCAGATCATTTACTTCCTCGATAATGGCACCCACGATCTCCGGATGGGCGATCTTGCCGAAATGAATGTCTGACAGGTGCGCAATCTTCATACTAGAGCAACAACAGCATCGGGTCTTCGAGGTACTGCTGGAGCGTGGCGAGGAATTGCGCACCGGTGGCTCCATCTACAACCCGGTGATCGCAGGAGAGCGTGACCTTCATGCGCTTACCCGGTACAACGGCCCCCTCTTTAACCACGGGTTCATCGCGGATGGCCCCGATGGCGAGGATACAGGCGTTCGGTGGGTTGATGATGGCGGTGAACTCTTCGATGCCGAACATGCCCAGATTGCTCGTAGTAAAGGTCGAGCCTTCCATCTCATCGGGCTGTAACTTGCGATCGCGGGCCTTCTCGGCCAGCGCACGCGTCTCTTCAGCAATCTGCGTCAACCCTTTCTGATCGGCGTTCCGGATGACAGGTGTTACCAGCCCTTCGCCAATAGCTACGGCCACGCCGATATGTGCAGCGTGGTGCTGCCGGATCTCACCTTCCTCTTCCATATAGGAAGCGTTAACCGACGGATGCTGTCGCAGCGCCACGGCGCATGACTTGGTGATGAGGTCGTTGAACGACACCTTCGCCCGCCCCTGCGCTTCGGCCCGCTCGTTGAGCTGCTTGCGCGTGGCGATGGCGCGTTCCATATCCACGTCGATGGTGAGGTAGAAATGAGGGGCGGTGTATTTGCTCTGCGCGAGCCGCCGGGCGATGGCTTTGCGCATCTGCGATATCCGCACGGCGTCGTAGCCGCCGCTATCGCTGGTTGCTGGCTGCGGCTGTGCAGGGCGCGATATGGCTTGTTCTCTTGCCGTAGACGGTGCAGACTGTTCTTGCTGCTGCGGTACGGCTTTGGCATCTCCACCCATCAGCGCTTCAATATCTCGCTTGACGATCCGGCCCTCTGGTCCCGTGCCCTCTACCGAGGAAAGGTCGATACCGTGGTCGCCGGCCAGCTTACGCGCCAGGGGCGACGCTTTGATACGTCCGTCGCCGGATTGTGCCGGCTGGGCTTCTTTTGCCGCACCATCGCCCGAGGCAACCGATGGCGTTCGCTCGTCCTGCGAGCTGGCCTCGGCCCCGCCTGCGTCCTGCGTTGGTGCCGCTTCTGGCTCGACATCCTGCGCCGCGCCATCTCCGCCCGTACTGTACTTTGCCAGAATCTGGGAGGCATCTTCGCCCTCTTTACCCAGCACGGCAATAAGCCCACCAATAGGTACGGCATCGCCTTCACCGATGACACGCTTGAGCAGTACGCCATCATCGTATACTTCCAGATCCATCGTTGCCTTGTCGGTTTCCACCTGCGCGATCACATCCCCGGCAGAAACGGCGTCACCCTCTTCGGCCAACCACGCTACAAGCACACCTTCTTCCATGGTGTCG
>JAWWBX010000514.1:0-1594 GCA_033720735.1 Saprospiraceae bacterium | reverse complement strand
TACGACATTTTCTGTCCCACGGAGAGCGCAAGGCACGCATCCGGCCCGCAGACATGCCCATTCAGCCAGTTAACACATCCGATCTGGCTGATGGAAGTACGTGACAACGAAAAACAATCATCATCGCGTATTTTTCGGGCTAATGCCGAAAGCTCATGAACTTTACAACAAGCCTCTATCGCAACGTCGTAGCTGCCCTGCTCATCGCTGCCTGCGCGCACGTCACGTACGCCAACAACATCCAGGTGACCAATATTTCGCTGCTCGAACAGGAGACGGACTCCAACTGGACCCAGATCCAGTTTGACCTCAGCTGGGAAAACTCCTGGCGACTCAGTTCCGGCCCCGCAAACTATGACGGTGCCTGGGTGTTTGTCAAATACCGCACCACCGGCAGTTCGTGGCAACATGCCACGATCAACTATGTGGATGGCACCGGCACAGGTGACGGCCATGTGGTGCCGCCCAATGCAGTCGTCAAGACGGCTTCAGATGGTACCGGGGCCTTTATCTATCGCAGCGCAGACGGGAGTGGCGACATCATGTTCTCAGGGGTCCAATTGCGCTGGGATTATGGAGCAGATTTCGTCGCTGATGGAGCGGTTGTCGATGTCAGGATCTTTGCGATCGAAATGGTCTATATACCCACCGGTACGTTCCCGCTGGGTTCAACATCTACAGGCAGCGAGATCTCGAATTTCTACACGGAGACAGGCATCTTCGGGTTCAAAGGGACGTACCCGGTCACCTCCGAAGCCGCGATCCCGGTCAGCCCGGCGATCGGCGATCTGTACTACGACTTCAGTCTGAACGCCGGGGACCAGCTGGGGCCGATCCCGGCAGAATACCCCAAGGGCTATCAGGCGTTCTGGTGTATGAAGTATGAGCTCACCGAGGATCAATATGTCAGCTTCTTCAACACCCTCACGCCAAGTCAAAAGACCACGAACGACATCACTGCGGCCAAGGGAACCGACGCGGAATTTGAACGCAACACGGTGTCCTGGACCGGCGGCAACGCCACCACCAGTGCACCAAGCCGGGCAGTGAGCTTTATGTCGTACGACAATTGTGCCGCCTATCTCGACTGGGCGGGGTTGCGGTTCCTGACGGAAATGGAATTTGAAAAGGCCGCCAAAGGCCCCGTCCATACGAACAACATGCTCGCGACAGCCGGTATCGATGCGGGAACGGAATTTATGACGATCGCTAATGATGGCACTGACAATGCTGTCATCACCAATCTCGAGGAAGGTATTACGAACATGAACTACAGCTTCACTTCACCAGGTGGTCCGGTGCGCGTTGGCATTTTTGCCGCCAGTTCGGTCAACCATACGCGTGAGGAAACGGGTGGCAGCTACTACGGGGTGATGGAGATGAGCGGCAATCTCTTTGAACGCAACATGTCGGCTGGCACGCCACTCAATCGCGCCTATACCGGAGCCCATGGCGATGGCACCATCCAGCCCAATGGCCTGCACAACGTGGCGAATTGGCCGGGCACCGGTACCGAAGGGGCGTCTGGCTATCGCGGTGGCAGCTGGGACGGCGGCATTTTTACGTGCCGGATCGCCGACCGGCAGTCTTCCGC
>JAWWBX010000513.1:0-1601 GCA_033720735.1 Saprospiraceae bacterium | reverse complement strand
GATCTGACCGCCAGGTGCAAGCACAACTATCGCGCCGCCGATATTGATAAATCCTCGAATCTTCATTTCCGAGCTGCCATATCGGATATTGTCTCTTTCTAAGATCACTGTACCAGTCAAGCCAATGCCGGGCATAGCTCTTGCAATTGTCCCAGCATGCGTACTTACGAGCCAACGCATGTTTTGGTTCCAATAAAACCGGTTTGAGTAAAATTTGATGTCCCCACTACGTGTTCGACCAATTCTACCATCGAACTGGCGCAACACTGGATCGGCTACGAATGACCCGACCACCAATGCCTCAAGCTCCGAGTGGGTTAGGTACCGATCTCCCGGACGGTTTCGTTTAGCCTGATTTCGCTTTTCGTTTCTTGTTCCAGTCTACTGCGCATCCGCGGGTTGTAGAAGCACTCGATGTAATCGAAGATGTCGGCTCGAGCTTCGGCTCGCGTTCGGTAATGGCGTCGATTGACGCGCTCTCTTTTGAGCATTCCGAAGAACCCTTCGACGAGCGCATTGTCAGCGCAGCTGCCGATACCGCTCATGCTGCAGGTCACATTGTGGCCCTTCAGGAAACGCTGATACTCGGCACTCGTGAACTGGCAGCCGCGGTCGGAATGTAAAACGAGCGGCGTTCGTTCCTGCCGCTGCCAGAGCGCCATGAGCACGGCCTGAAGCACCAGCTGACGATCCTGGACGGCACTCATCGACCAGCCAACCACCAAGCGCGAGTACAAATCGATCACCACGCAGAGATACAACCAGTCCTCGGCCGTGCACACATAAGTGATATCGGTGGCCCACTTGGTGTTCGGCGTCGATGCTTCGAAGTCGCGATCCAGGTGGTTCTGAACGGTCGATGGCCGCGGCTTGCTCGCCTTCTTGCGCCAGCGTCGCTTCTGCGGAATGCCGAACAGACCGTCCCGCTTCATCAGGCGGCCGACGCGGTTGATGCCGGCGGTCTCGCCTTCATACCGCAGATCCTCATGCATACGACGCCGACCCAGGACACCATCGCTGGCCGCATGCAGCGCCCGGATACGCACTAGCAGGCGCTGGTTATCCAGCGCACGAGCACTCGGCTCCCGCGTGCGCCACTCATAAAACCCGCTGGCCGACACGCCAAGACGCCGGCACATCATGCGAACGGGGAAGGCATCGCGGCACCGCTCGATCATGCGGTACTTCACTTCTGTTCTTTGGCGAAGAACGCTGCCGCTTCTTTTAAAAAATCCCGTTCCTTGCGCACCCGTGCCAACTCTCGCTTGAGCTGCATCATCTCCTCATCACGGGCATGACCCTGGCCCGGGAACGCCTTCTCCCCGTGCTCCTCAAGCAGCTTCCGCCACCGGCCGAGCATGTGCGCGTTGATGCCGAGATCCTTGGCAACGCCCTGGATCGTCGCACCCGGAACTTGCGTCAAAGCCACTGCTTCTCGCTTGTACTCATCAGAGTATTTTCTTCTTGCCATTGGACACCTCTCATGGCTCTTTGAGCCCATTCTAAAGTGTCCGGGCTACCGGTACCTAACCCAGGTGACCTGTAACATCATCCAGCACCTGCAAGCGACGGGCGGCTGCGTAAGCGTTTGGGCTCTTCCG
>JAWWBX010000512.1:0-1603 GCA_033720735.1 Saprospiraceae bacterium | reverse complement strand
GCTTTCGAATATACCCACCCAAGGTAACAGACAATGACAACCGCCAAAGCGACCGAGATCTTCCAGTTTGGCTTGTCGGGTATGGCGAGAGGCATCAAAAGTGAGCGAAAAGAATGTGATTCTTGAACGGCTGGAAAGGGTCAGTACCAGCCCTTGAGTATAACTCCAGGCGAGCGGCTGGTCTCGCGCGCATTGGTTTTGCATCGGTTTAATGGACAGGTTGTGACTGTCCGACGCCCATCTTTTCGAAGGCATCGGGGCTAATGTTACCAAGTCGGCCGTGTCGGCGTTTGCGATTGTAGAAGCACTCGATGTACTCGAACACATCCTGCATGGCTTCCTCTCGAGTCAGGTAGCGGGTGCGGTTCACACGCTCACGTTTCAGCAAGCCGAAGAAGCTCTCCACCACAGCGTTGTCGTAGCAGTTGCCGCGGGCACTCATGCTGCACTTGATACCGTGCTTGCTGAGCTCGTTGCGGAAGTCATCGCTGGTGTACTGGGCACCGCGGTCGGAGTGATGTAACAAGACACCCTCGGGCTGGCGTTGCCGGATCGCCATGTTGAGGGCGTTGATCGCGATGTGGCGGCTGTTCCACCGATCCATCGACCAGCCCACGATACGACGCGAGTACAGATCCATGACCACCGCCAGGTACACCCAGCCCTGTTGCGTCGAGATGTAGGTGATATCGGCAGCCCAGTGCTGGTTGGGTCGTGACGCCGAGAAGTTCTGCTGCAGCAGGTTGTCTGCTACGGCGTGGGCGGGGTCACGCTGCGTTGTGACCCGGAAGCGTCGTTTGGGACATCCGCGCAGCCCTGCCTGTCGCATGAGTCTGGCCACCCTGCGTCTGCCGCAGTCATAGCCTTCCTCCTGCAGCTCGGCGGTGATCCTGGGTGCACCATAAACGCCGCCGCTGGCTGCGTGGATGCGCTTGATCTGTGCCAGCAGGTGACGATCGTCCTGGGCGTGCTGGCTCTCAGGCCGGCCCTGCCAGGCATAGAAGCCGCTGCGCGACACCTCGAGCAGCTGGCACATTAGACTTACTGGGTATTGGTTGCGGCGCCGAACGATACACGCGTATCTCACTTCGACTCCTTGGCAAAGAAAACCGCCGCATCTCTTAAAAAATCCCGTTCCTGCTCGGCTTTCTTGAGGCGTCGTTTCAGCTCGGCCACCTCCTCATCACGCTCCATCGCCAGGCCCGGGAAGGCCTCATCGCCCAACAGGCGGTACTGGTCTCGCCAGCGCCTCAGCTGACGACGGCTCATGCCGAGTTCTTTGCAGATGTCCTTATCCGTAACCCCGTCTTCGCTGGCCCGCTTCAAGGCATGAAGCTTGAACTCGGCACTGTAACGTTGATACTGCTTCTTCGTCATGGAACACCTCCCTCCGCATTATGCGGACATTGAAAGTGTCCACCAAACCGAAGCAAGGCCTAATAGCGGACGTTAGGTGACCGATTGAATCGATACGCCATTCTCCGAAGCAAATGCCAACACCGACTCAAGGTCCTGCTCCGAATTGAAGGCATCCTTTGGGACCCAGTAAAAGAGTTCTTCCTGCGGATACAAAAGAAGACCAGGTGGCGCCGTAACGATCCGG
>JAWWBX010000511.1:0-1608 GCA_033720735.1 Saprospiraceae bacterium | reverse complement strand
GATCGCTGCGGTGGGTATCATTGCCTTTCTCGATGCCATTCTTCTCCTGGCAATGCCCAAGGCGGAGTTTGACTACAAATACAACCGCATGGCGGGGCCGCAAACCACCCGTCCATACCAGCGCGTGCGTCGCAAGCACTATGTACTGGACAACACCTCACGTAAGTCCCTGAAGAATCCCGCGCTGGTCAACGGGATCAGGGAATACAAGCGCGACCGCTACCATGACGCCATCGATGCCTTCAAGCGGGCCCTGGAGATCGATGAAAACTCCACGGCCGCCCACTTTAACCTGGCCTGCTGCTACTCCGTCCTCCGGGACCCGGAGGACGCGTATTATCACCTGGCCAAGGCGGTGGAACTGGGATTCGACGACTTTGACCGGATCGAAAACCATGAGGCCTTTACGTTTCTCCGATCGCACCCGGATTACAAGTCGTTCGTCAGGAACGGCTACCAGATCATTGAACAACTGCCGCCAGCCGAGAAAAAGAAAGATCTGCTTGAGCAACTTCGTGAGCACAGCACCGACAAACTCGACATGATCGAAAACCTCGGCGAAATGCTTGAACGCGGTGATCTCACCCGCGAGCAGTTTGATCTCGAGAAAAAGCGCATCCTGGGCAGCGAATAGATGTCATGCCGATGCTGCCCCACACCCGACCTGCCGCCCTCTTGATCTTATGTGCGCTGATCCTGATCACTGCCGTCCAGCTTCGTGCCCAGATCATCACTGGCGAGTTGCGCCAATGGCATCGGATCACACTGAGTTTTGAAGGGCCTGATGCCAGTGAGACCGGTGATACCAATCCATTTGCCGACTACCGCCTTGAAGTCACGTTGAGCCACGCCGAAGATACCGTGGTCGTGCCGGGATATTTTGCAGCCGACGGGCATGCCGCCGAAACCGGGGCCAGCGGCGGGAACATGTGGCGCGCGCATTTTGCACCGCACCTGGCGGGAGCGTGGAATTACTCGGTCATCTGTGTCGCTGGGGAAGATGTGGCCATCAGCGGAGCTGCCGGTGAGCCGGTCGCACCGCATGGTATCTCGGGGGCCTTTGAGGTTGGCACCTCCGACAAATTGCCGCCAGACAACCGTGCCCGCGGGCGCCTGCAGTATGTGCACCAGCGCTATCTGCGCTTTGCCGGCACCGGTGACTATTTCCTCAAGATCGGTGCTGATGCACCTGAGACCTTTCTGGCGTATACCGGATTTGACAGCACTACCATGCAAGACGGCGGAAGTCCGCTCAAGGATTGGTCGCCGCATGTCGCCGATTGGAAGCCGGGCGATCCTGTCTGGCGTGATGACCGCGGCAAGGGGATCATCGGCGCGATCAACTATCTGGCTTCCGAGGGGCAAAATGCCATTTCGTTCCTGACCATGAATATCGACGGTGACGGACGCAATGTGTGGCCATACCTTGATCCTGCCACCCGAGATCGCTTCGATTGTTCGAAACTGGACCAGTGGGAAATCGTCTTTGATCACGCTGACCGCAATGGCATGTACCTGCATTTCAAGACCCAGGAAACCGAAAACGATCAATTGCTGGACGGAGGTGCGTTGGGACGGGAACGCAAGCTGTACTACCGTGAGATGATC
>JAWWBX010000510.1:0-1629 GCA_033720735.1 Saprospiraceae bacterium | reverse complement strand
TACCGGTACGACCTGGGAACGGTACTCGACGGGGCGGACAATGTGTATACGGGTGTTGCAGCCGGTGTGACCATTGAGGTGCCGACCAAGAAAGGTGCCACGAGCCGGTTTGGGGTGGATTACGCCTACCGGGCGACTTCGCCATTTGACGGAACGCACAACATCTCGATCCGGTACAAGATCTGACGCCTTGACTATCAGGGCGTAGTTTCGTATTTTTAGCGCGGATAAACGCTGACGTTCCTGTCATCGCTGAGACGGCAGGAACGTTTTTTGTCCATCCCATTCGATCAGATTATCACACGTTATTGATGGAATAAACACTGTAGTGATGACAGACGTCAAGTATTTTACACAAGAGGGGTATGACAAACTACAGGCCGAGCTCGAAGACCTGAAAGGACGTGGTCGTGCTGAAATTGCCAAAGCCATTGCTGAGGCCCGTGAGAAGGGAGACCTTTCTGAGAATGCCGAGTACCATGCGGCCAAGGACGAACAGGGCATGCTCGAAATGAAGATCAACGAGCTTGAGCACGCCATCGCCAACGCCCGGATCATCGACGAGAGCCAGCTGGATACCTCCAAGGTTGTCGTACTCACCAAGGTGACGATCAGGAATGTGAAGAACCGCAAGGAGATCACCTATCAGCTCGTATCGGAATCAGAAGCCAATCTCAAGGAGAAGAAGATCTCGGTCGAGTCACCGATGGGGCAGGGCTTGCTCGGCAAACAGGTGGGAGATGTTGCGACCATCCAGACCCCCGCGGGCGAGATGCAATTCGAAATCGTCGATATCTCCGTTTAGATGGCCAGTATTTTCACCCGGATCATCAACGGGGAGATCCCGTGCTACAAGATCGCCGAAGACGACCGCTACTTCGCATTTCTCGATATCAGTCCGTTGGCGAAAGGGCACACGTTGGTTGTGCCCAGGCAGGAAACAGACTACCTGTTTGACCTCGATGACGAGCTGCTCGCCGGCCTCATGCTGTTTTCCAGGCGCGTGGCACAGGCTATCGAAGCCGAAGTGACGTGTCTGCGTATCGGGGTGGCGGTGATCGGGCTGGAGGTGCCACATGCCCACGTACACCTGGTACCCCTGCAAAGCATGCATGATCTGGATTTTGCCAAAGATCGCGTGGAAATGACCACTGAAGAATTCAGTACGCTGGCCAACCGGATCGCCGCACGTTTCCAGTCAGGTTAGTCGACACGATCGGGGTTGTCCTTGATAAAACTCTTCCATCCGCTATAGTGCCGTGGGGCAGTTGACGTACCGGGACCGTTGAGCTTGAGGTAGTGACAGTATGCTACAGCCAACGCATCGGAGGCGTCCAGGCCCAGGCTGCGCACCGGGTACGCAACGAGGTGCTCGAGCATCGCAGCCACTTGCTCCTTGGCGGCATTCCCGTTGCCGGTCACAGATTGCTTCACTTTTTTCGGCGAGTACTCGGCGATCTCCAGTCCCATCGTCATGGCAGCGGCCATGGCCACTCCCTGGGCCCTCCCGAGCTTTAACATCGACTGCACGTTCTTACCATAGAACGGCGCTTCGATCGCCATGACCGCGGGGAGGAACGTCTCGATGACCTCCTGCAGCTGCAGGAAGATCTCCTTGAGCTTGGTCTG
>JAWWBX010000509.1:0-1752 GCA_033720735.1 Saprospiraceae bacterium | reverse complement strand
ACAGGGGCGTCTTTCCACGCATCTTGCCATCGTGTTACTTGTCAAACATCAACCAAACAGAATCGTGGACATTTCTCCCAACGCCATGAAGGGATCCTTCAGAGTTCGTTATCCACGCATGGCGCAGCACGGAGAAGTGCGGGCAGATCTGCTCGATGCAGGTGGTAACGTCATGGACGTAAACATCGACATCGATGTGACAAGGGGTGAGAGTATGGACATCACCATCGCCAACACATCATCGGGTATTTACTACCTGAAGATCTTTGATGGCAAAACGTGTGTCATCAAGAAAATCATCCTGCAGTAAGGGAAAACCCTGATTGTGAAAAATGGGTGTTTACCAGAATATTTTTCACAAACAGAAGCAGGATATTTGTCATACGTTCTTTTGAAACAGTGAGTTAATCTAGGTTAGGATAGCACAGATCAAGTGATGCAGACACCGAAATCTGTGCGGGTCATCCCAGAAACCGAAAAGGATACGCCGCAAGGCATCAAGAAGTATTATAAAGGGGTGAGACTTGCCGGAGTCGCTAACGAGTGGCTTCGGCATTTTTTTTGTCCCTGTCTCAGCATGCCACGATCAATCTTCTGCAAAGTCTGCTACGGCCTCCTCCCACTCTGCTGTCAACCGCTCCACTTCAGAGCATGTCGCCCGGTAGCGTTCCATCACCGCTTCGGCATCGGGTGAGACGTAAAAGTCGGTCGCACCCATGACCCCTTCAAGTTGCTCCTTGCGCTGCTCGAGCTTTTCAATCTGCTGCTCCAGTTTGCGAATTTGTTTGCGTTGCGATTCACGCCTTTTGTTGTCGGCAGGCTGAGCATGTGCGACCGGCTCGCGTGAGGGTGCCTGGCGTTTTTCCAACTCCCGCAGATTCTCCAGCGCCCGGCGTTCCAGGAACGTGTCGATACCGTACAAATGCTTGCGGATCCGCCCATCCCTGAATTCGAGGGTCGCATCGGTCAGTCCTCGCAGGAATTCCAGATCGTGTGAGACGACGATGAGTGTGCCGTCAAATTCCAGCAGGGCGTTCTTCAGGATTTCCTTGGAAGGGATATCGAGGTGGTTGGTCGGTTCGTCCAGGATCAGGACATTGCACGGCTGCACGGTCATGCAGGCAAACGAAAGCCTGGCCCGCTCCCCACCACTCAGCACCGAGACCTTTTTCGTCACTTCATCCCCTTCAAAGAGCACGGATCCCAGGATGCTGCGCAACCTGCCCTCTGTTTCAGCAGGTGCCTCGTGAGCCAGTGTTGCAAGCACGGTCTTGGCAGGATCAAGCCGGTCGGTTTGATCCTGCGCATAGTAGTTGATCTCCCATTGATGGCCATCGATGATTTCGCCGCTCGTCGGCTCTAACACACCTGCCAGCATCCGGGCCAGCGTCGTCTTTCCCTGCCCGTTTTGCCCAACGAACGCAATGCGCTCTCCCCGCTCGATCACCAGATCCAGCCCACGGATCACATCCGCTTTCTCATACCTCTTAGCGACGTTCTTCACGTTGAACACGACACGTCCCGCACGGGCCCCTTCTGCAAAGCGCAGCCGCATGGTCTTGTCGTGCTGATCATCCAGTTCGATCATGTCCATCCGGTTGAGCTCGGTTTGCAGGGACTTGGCAAATTTTGCCTTGCTGGCTTTCGCCCGGAATTTGTTGATCAGGCGTTCTTTGTGGGCAATCAGGCGTTGCTGATTGGCGTAAGCAGCAGCGAGATTCTCGTCCATCTCGCGCTTCTTTTCCATGGCTT
>JAWWBX010000508.1:0-1761 GCA_033720735.1 Saprospiraceae bacterium | reverse complement strand
GTACTCCGCTGAACCCCGGGCGCAGGCCTGCTGTATCGAACCTGAAGTTCGCTGACCTATTCGCTTCGTCTACCAGCATACAAGATGAGCAGACCCAAGAAGTACGACCATATAGACTTCCAGCCGCCCAAAAAGGTGGCAGAGCAAGCTGAGAAAGGACTCCGGTTGCGGGATGAGTTTGACCGCGGCGGCACCGATGTGGGTGTTGCCCGCGCACGAGACTTGAAGAACCGCGAAAACCTGACGCCCGACACCATCGACCGCATGGTTTCCTACTTCGCCCGCCATGAAGTAGACAAAGACGCCGATGACTTTGGCAACGACGATGACCCTTCTGCCGGCTACATTGCGTGGCTCCTCTGGGGCGGAGATGAAGGACGAGAGTGGGCAAAGGGAATCAAGAACCAGATGGAGAAAGCCGACGACTGATTCGTCGGACCCTGACCGATTCTGGGGACGCCGGTGCGCCCCATTTCACCAACCGTATCCGAAAAGCTCCGGCGCCGGTGATGAGCTGTTGGGTTTATGAATCGCCATGCTGTACTCAGGCACTCTGCTGCGCCTCCAATGTCTGCATACGTGAACGGACATCACGGTAGGTGATGTCGCGGGTGTAGACGCGCTTGAGGTGGTGGAGGGCCTGCGCCGTATTGCCCTGCGCTTCGTGGAGCGTACCCAGGCGGTAGTGGATCTGCATGAGCGCATCGGTGAGGGTACGCTTGTGGAGCGGAGCCTGTTCGAGGGATTGGATGGCAAGATCTGGCTTACCAGCAGCCTCGAAGGCGTCGGCCAGTTTGAGTAGCGATGCCGTTGCGTAGGGCGCTACATCCAGCAGCCGCTGCGCGTGGTAGATGGCGTTCTCTGGCTGGCTCATCGCCACATAGGCATCAACGAGCGCGGACTCGACTTCGGGCAACCCCGGCACACGCTCCGCGACGAGCGAGAGGGCTTCCTCGGCCTCTTCCTGCCGCCCTTGCTGGTGCATCAGCAGCCCCATCCAGTAGAGTGCATCGCTATTGGATGGATCCAGATAGTGGGCTTCTTGGAGATGCTTGAGGGCCACGCCAGTCTGGTCCTTTTCGAGTGCCCGAATAGCCTTGCGCACCCGCCGCATCGACTTCTGCGGAGTTCTGCTTCGCCACACCAGCCACACGATCAGGTACACCGCCCACATCGGGGGAAACAGCGCCAGCGCAACCGCGATGCCGATCAGCACCTGCTTGCGTCGGCGACGGCGGATAGACGCCCGCCTGCGCGTCACAATGGACTGCCGCGCGCCGGTCTGTAGCTGCTCATTCACCTTGAGCACGCCATGTGTGTCGCCCAGTCGGGTGCGCGCGAGTTGCCTGCGGGTTACGATACCCGTCGAGGGTGCGGGAGCTAGCGCCAGTGCGCCGGATGTTGGCGACGATGCCGAAGTATTCATGTTATTGCCGAGTGGTGCCAGGTCCTGGTCAGCGGGGACACGTTCCATGATACACGCTCTTATCGTAGGGTGCAATGCAGCGCTCCGCTCATCTGCGAAGCCCTCTTTCTGATTCAAACGCAATGATCCCGTTCTTTTACGATCTGGCGCGAGACATGCAAGACCCGCAGGTCTTCGGAGGCGTAACAGGAGGCCTTGTCCATGGGATCTTACTTTCCGAGTTTTTTATGACCCGCCGTTTTAGTTGTTCGATAAGCACCTTCCTTACGCTAACCGTGCTGCTAAGTGTCAGTCCATCACTGGGATGTGCGCAGGATCCGCAAACGGAGTCTGAT
>JAWWBX010000507.1:0-1762 GCA_033720735.1 Saprospiraceae bacterium | reverse complement strand
ATCGGTAGCAGCGCCAATGCTCGTGCCAGTGCTTCGTTCTCAATCATGCTTTCTCATGTTATGAATTGCCCTCACAATAATCGGTGGCACCCAATCCTTCACGATCTCGTGACGAGATTTGCGAAAACGGTCAATACCCTTTCGCTTCTTAAATAATGTAGAGTGAGTCCCTGACACTTCATGGCTAGGCCGCCCGTTTGAATAGTAGTACAGCGCTAATGACCTGCGACTACGGGTTGGCGGACAATTCAGTGGGTCGGGGTGTCCATGGTAGGAGAAGTCATCCGTGTTGAATATGACCATAGTGTTAAACTGTGGCGCAATGCGCGACTGGCAGGCGGTCATGTCCCTGTCCCATAGTTCCAAGTGGCCGCCCCATTCTTCCTTCCAGTCGTTGTTGAGGTAGATCAGGACGTTCACGCGGCGGTCAAGACCAGTTAGCTTGTGCTTGTTAAAGTCGGCGTGAATCTTCAAAAAGCCCCCTCGCTTGATCTCGTGCAATCCGCCACCGTCGAAATAAGGATCTGAGATGAGGGTTTCCTTAATGCCGGTTAGGTCTTGCAGTAGGCGCAAGAACGGCTCGTCTCTGAGGTACGCAACCAATTCGCGCGTGGTTGGCCCCATGGCCTCTGTTCCGGGTGCCGCCTCTTTGACTTGTTTGTCGTCATTGTACTTTTTGGGCATCGACTCTGGAAACTCTGCCGCCACCCGCGATAGTAATGCGGGGTCAAACGCATTGCGAATAATCGCATGGATAAACGGATGCTCCCTGCGGTCACATCTTGCGTTTGGATTCAGCCAGTGATCGTTCTTAATCATCATCAATCCTTTTGAGCCAAAGAATGAGCCCGATCTGTCGGATCACCTGATACACAAAGATAGCGGCAAACAGCGGCCACATTAGCGACCAGAAGATCTGCCCGGCCAATTTCATGCCGATCCAATGGATACATGCAAGCATCAACAGCGAAACCAAGATATATCCAAACAGTAAGGTCATTTGTCAATCCTTTCTATACACCGATCACAAATATAGCGGTCGTACAGCCCTTTGTCGTGGCACCCATCTGCCGGATCTTGCACCTCGACGGCGTGAACCCATCCATCGCCCCGTTCTCGCATGACAGTGGGCCAGTCCTGCTTGCAGATGTAACACACCTTGCGGCAGGGGATGTGCGCCTGTGCGATCCACCCGCTGACGGTCTGGAAATTCCTGACCAGTATGCCCCGTATGTTGTCCATCTTGCGTTGTTAGAACGGCAGATCATCGTTGGTGTCGTCGGGGTTCCAGGCGTCTTGTGGCGGTGGCGCTTGCTCGTCCTCAAAGACGAACTCTTTGCCGTTGCCGCAGTAGTGCTTTTCTTTCGTCTCCCGGTCGTAGTAGTAGACAGAGTGTGTGTTCCCGTACTGGTCTGGCTCTTTCATCCGTGCGACCGACAGGTTGAGGTATGTGTACTTCTCGCCGGGGTAGACAGCATCCTTGTGGATGTGCTGCCGTTTGATCTTGATGTTTATGATGCTCATTCGATGAATTTTATGCGTATTCGTTTGCGGTGTACCACCCCGGCAGTTCGAGGTCAAGCACCCCATAATGTGATTCAACCGTACACCAGTGTTCATACCCCGGCCACCGGTTGTCACCGAGTTCAGGCCCGACTTCATCACGCAACCGCATGATGTCGAACAGGTATTGCGATATGCTGTCGTCGGCCCACTCGCGCTGAAGTTCCGTCATGCGATAAATCTGGACATTGAAAGGTCT
>JAWWBX010000506.1:0-1809 GCA_033720735.1 Saprospiraceae bacterium | reverse complement strand
GAAAATTTACGCATCGAGGCACCGCTGTTGCAGGGCGGGATGTCGACATCCACATCGGCAATACCGAAGTCGAGATCACCGTCACCATCCAGATCGGCAAACTTGCAATTGCCCCCAAAGGCCGCCGTGCGCGGATCCGTGCTGTTAAGGGTGCTGTAACTCACCGATTGGTCTGGTGTCGATCCGTCGACCAGGTGATAAAAGTCCTGCTGGTCATCGACGATATAGATATCCTGGAAATTGTTGCCGTCGATCGGCGCAACCGTAAACATATATGGTTGCTCGCCTGCCGCCAGGTTTTGCCAGTTGGTAAAGGTGCCGTCACCATTATTGTATAAAACAAATACGCCGATCTGATTGAAGGGCGGTACTGCAAAGAGCGTCGAGATCTTGATGATGTCATTGTCCCCGTCCAGGTCGAAGTCGTGGATCTCGGCCGAGGTGCCAAATGCTGAATTGCGCAGGTCACCCAGGCGGGCATCAGTCTCGTCTGCGAACACACCCGATCCATTGTTGACCAGCAGCACGTCCTGGGAATTGCCGTCCGGATCGTAGTTGCTGAAATAGATGTCAGGGGAGAGGTCTCCCGTGACATCCCCGGCCCACAACGCACAGAATTGGAGCGGGCTCACATTCAGGGGCTGCGGAAAACGTACCGTTGACTGGTCCGCAAATCCTAACCAGGTTCCACCACTTTGTCCCAAATTGGCGTAGTACACGGGCTGATCTTCAAACGTATTAGCGATCACCAGGTCCACCCAGGTGTCGCCATCAAAATCAGCCGCCACCACATCGCGGGCATCGGTCAGCCTGGTCAGAAACTCAGGTGCGTAGATAGCCGTCTGGTCTTCCAGTGCCGACCCGGTGTTGATGAGCAGCAAATCCTCGCGCGGCCCCTGGTTGGAAAACGGGGCCTTGCGCACGACAACCACATCGGTGAGCCCGTCTTTGTTGAAATCAGCCGCTACCAGGTCTTTTTCTTCCGAATCGAGACCGATTGCCAGCCAGGTCGCCGAGGCATCCTCAAACTCAAGCCATTGGCCCGACAGGACCGGCAGAAACAGAAAGAGGCAGGCAAGGATCAGTAGGTTGGTACGGATGGGCTGGCACGTGTGCATCATCGGATAGATCAACCCTTAAGATAACAGCGCGTCGCGCATTTTACCAATGAAAAGCCGCCCTTGCCGGGTCAGTGACGATCTGCGTCCGTGCTCACCAGCCGCAAGGTGGTCACCGGGGTGTCTTTGTGTAAGAGCACGACGAGATAGGTGCCCGATGGAACCTCCAGCGAGAGTTTGCCTGTAGACCCGGGCCAAACAGCCTGCCGGGATATCTCACGGCCGTTGAGGTCAAGTACCAGGCACTCGTCCACCTGAAGGTCGCCTGGGATCATGAGATTGGAGTTCCCGCCCGACATGGGATTAGGGAACACCGTGGGGACATCGCGGGGGTCGAAGGCGGGGTCGATCGGGATGAGGGAAGGGACGGTAAATGTGTCAACTGCCTCACATCCGGCCTGACTGGTAACGGTCACGATATACGTCCCTGCGCTCAGCCCGGTGGCTGACGGCCCCACATGTCCCGAATTCCATTGATACGCAATGAATGTTGGATCCGCGAACAGGTGGATCGCGCCGGAGCCGGTGCCGTCATCCGGCAGGATGGTCTCGGCGATGATCTCGACCGGGGGCTGCTCGGAAATCACAATGGTCACGACCGTGTCACAGCCGTCTGTCGTGGAGTAAATCGTATCTGAAAATGCCCCGGGGATGTCGTAACACCACCCGTTGAAGCAGACGGACTCGCCGG
>JAWWBX010000505.1:0-1856 GCA_033720735.1 Saprospiraceae bacterium | reverse complement strand
TTTGTCACGGCATATGATGAATTTGCGCTCCGCGCTTTCAAATTCAATGCGGTGGACTATCTGCTTAAACCCATCGATGTGGAAGAACTGGAAGCGTCGGTTGAGCGGGCAAGAGCGAAGATCAGATCACGCACGCACCGCCTGACGGCCGACGTACTCGCAAACCTGACCGGATTCAATGCCCGGGAGCCCCGCATTACGATTGCCACAGATGATACGATCGAGTTCGTATCGGTCAGGGACATTATCCGCCTTGTCTCAGATGGCGGGTATACCGAATTCCACACCGTTGGAGGAAGGAAGTTGATCGCCAGCCGGCACCTCAAGATCTACGATGACTTGCTCGAGGAGTACGCATTCATCCGTGTACACCACTCGCACCTGATCAATATCAATCACATCGAACGGTTCGTAAAACGTGACGGAGGCTATGTCGTGATGGTCAATGGTGATCACGTTCCGGTAAGTCGACGACGGAGAATCGGGTTTCTACAAAAGTTCTCCTCTTGAGTTGAGTATTTGCAGTTCAGGTGAATTTAATCACTCAAACAAGATCAGCTTCCACCGATGACTGCACGCCGCCCTGGCAAAGCGGCCGAAGGCATAATTGATCTCTACCCCGAATTGCACGGCGGTGGCGCGGGTCTCCCGGTATTCCTGGTATGCCGTCGCGACGGTCGGAAAATTGAGCGCCTGCCCCTCCGGGCTGATGAAATCGTCGAGGGCATAGTGAAGCCGCACGCCGACCTGGACCGTCAACAGGTCAGACCCCATCAGGTAGCTGCCAAATCCGAAAACGACCGACTTGTAGTTGTCTTCAAACAGATTGCTCACATCGCCTTCCGGAGCACCCAGGAAACTCTGGCGCACCTCCTTGACTGATGAGAACTTGGGACCCAACTCAATGAACGCGCCGTAACCGCTGTAGCGATACATGATCAGGATGTCGCTGTGATCCCAGGCAAACTCATTGCGCAGGTTGTTCACGACGCCGTCGCTGTACTCAAAGTTCTGCTTGGATTTGGAAGACAGATAGTCGAACGTAAAGGCGTGATGGTCCGCAAAATTGACGCCGAGTTTACCACCGATGGCCGTTCCTGATGTCAGCACATGGTCATAATCACGGTCGTCGAAAATATTCTTGTTGTACATGATCGTGGGACCGACACCAAATTTGAAGCCGAGGTCAAACCATGCCTGAGCGTGCACGGATTGTGCGGCGACAAGCATTCCGATCAGTAAAGCGGCAGAGCGTATGATTTGCATGATTCTGTTGTAGTTCAATCTTCGCCACAAAGAAACGCAAAAATCATACCTGATACACCCAGGCTACAACCATGTGTGAGACCTGATGCTACCGGCGCCCTAAGATTTCACGGGCTCGGCGGTGATTTCTTCAGGTGTGGTGGTTTGCTCAGGCCTCAGGCTGCGCACCGTTTTCCCTGCCTGCCACATCTCCGATTCGCGCAGCTGCCGCAGTTCTTCTTCCAGCTTGTCACGATAATCCGGTTGGCTGTTGACGGAAATCGCTCGACGGGCCTCGGCGCCGGAGGCTACGCTGTCATACAACTCGTCAAACAACGGTGACACGGCATCGCGAAAACGGTTCTTCCAGTCGAGTGCTCCGCGCTGGGCGGTGGTTGAGCAGTTGGCGTACATCCAGTCCATCCCGTTCTCGGCCACCAACGGCATCAGGCTCTGAGTCAGTTCTTCCACTGTCTCATTGAACGCCTCACTGGGCGAATGGCCGTGCTTCCTGAGCACGTTGTATTGTGCTTCGAAGATACCGGCGATGGCCCCCATCAGTGTGCCGCGCTCGCCCGTCAGGTCGCTGTAGACCTCGCGCCGGAAATCTG
>JAWWBX010000504.1:0-1858 GCA_033720735.1 Saprospiraceae bacterium | reverse complement strand
CGTACCGCGGGGCTGGTATATCTGCAAGGAGGGAACAACCCCGGACATCCTGCCCGGACCCTGGGGTGTGTACCTCGAGCCTGTCGACGGCGACACCTATGTCGGCCTGATCACCCGGGAGAACGGTACCTGGGAATCGATTGGCCAGCGGCTTACGGAGACACTGCTCCCTGACGAGTGTTACGTCCTGTCGATGTACCTGGCGCGCTCCAACACCTACATGGGCTTCAACAATCCGATCAAGTTGCGCATCTGGGGCGCCGGAAAGAAGTGTGAGCGTGCCCAGCTCCTGGTCGAGACAGAGCGCATCGAGGACACCGAATGGACCTATCACAATTTTCAGTTCTCACCTGAATCAAAGATCGATTACCTGATCATTGAGGCGTTTCACAAGGACGGTTTCTTTTCCTATCGGGGCAATGTATTGATCGATGGTGTGTCGGCGATCCGCCGCTGCGGACGATCCTGAAGGGAAGTTAGTCCTGCACCTGCAGCGTACCACCGGACCGGATCATCAGCTCACCCCCACCCTGGTTGACAATGGCATCTGTTCCTGTGGCATGTACGATCAGCGTGCCCGCGATGTCGATCAGCGCTGTATTGAAGAGCTGCACTCCCGGCTGACAGGTCATCTGCGCCCCCTCCTCGATCCAGAGGGATTTGCAGAGGTAGGCTGGTGACATGGCATCGCCACCAATGCCCAAGTTCCCAGCCGACAGTTCCGGGTAAAAAACAGCTCCCGGCCTGAGAAAGACGTTGTCGCTGGTATCGGGTACCACGGCACCATCCCAATTTGCGGGGTTGCTCCAGTCTGAGTCAGTACTTCCATTCCAAATGAGCGCATTCTCTGTCAGACTGACGATCTGATCCGCGGCTACCCCGTAGAGTTTGTCGATCACCCCGCTGGGCCAATGGACGATGAGTGAGTCCACCACTGGGACCGTGTCGATTCCGAAATGGATGTTGTATGAATTCTGCGCCAGGTAGGCGTAACCAGCATGCGTAAAGCGTGACTGCACGACCGTATCGGTGTACACACGGATCCAGGCTCCGACCCCGTCGCGGTTGCTCACCTTGCCGTGCAGCACGACCTTGAGCCAACGGGTACCGGCGGGTGCGGAGTTGTTGCGCAGGAGCATGTACGGCGAACCGTTCGCCTGGTTGATCATCAGGTCCGGCTGTCCGTCACTGTCGAAGTCACCCACCGCCGTGCCGTGACTCCATTCAGCGTTGCCGCTGTAGTTTCCGTTCCATTTTACAAACTGACAACTGTCCTGATTGACAAAAAGCCCGTTGTTGACCGCACCGAAGTGATCACTGTTGACGTACAGGTCTAGCAGACGGTCGTTGTTGCAGTCCATGAACACGCCGCCCCACGAATTCATGTTCAAAGCCACCCCGCAGTCCACTGCAGATTCAGTGAAGGTGCCGTCACCGTTGTTGACGTGCAGCAGGTTGCCGGCCGGACCATTGGTGACATAGATATCGAGGAATCCGTCGTTGTTGCAGTCGCCAAAACCCGCGTTCATGGCATCGACGATGTAGTCCACCCCTGCCGCGGCGGAGACCTCATCAAACGTCCCGTCACCGTTGTTCCTGAACAGCACATTCGGTGAGAGTTTGTCGACGGCGACGAAGATGTCGGGCCACTGGTCGTTGTTGTAATCCAGAAATGCTGCCTGGAATGCCAGATGCGGCGTTTGTGCAGTACCGGATGCCATGGTCACATACGAAAAGGTCACATCGCCATTGTTTCGGTACAACCGGCTTGAGTCGTTCTCCGAGTAATTACACACATAGAGGTCCAGAAAGCCATCCCGGTCGTAGTCGCCAAACGCCACACCAAAGGAATTGTCGG
>JAWWBX010000503.1:0-1860 GCA_033720735.1 Saprospiraceae bacterium | reverse complement strand
CGGCGGGGACCCCGCTAGTATCGACTTTTGCGAGCGGGTCGGGCTCCACTATGTCAGTTGTTCGCCGTATCGCGTACCGGTGGCCCGGCTGGCAGCGGCGCAGGCGGCGATCCGCAGACAGCAGGCGAGGGAGATGCTGGTAAAGGATTGAGCTGGGCCAGAATATCCGGCTGCATACCTGTGATCCAGCGAGAGCATAATGATCCACTTTTCCTGTGATTTGCGTTCATGGCTCATTCACCCGGGTGACAGGCAAAACAGCTCTTATTTCACGGAGAAGCATTGATAGTTTGCATTTGAAATGTTGAAACCGCAGGCATGGTCTGCGGGAATTGACAGCAACCCGTTCAATCGCAAATGCAACTACTGATTCCTGTGAGATGGGGTGTTTTATTGCTGTCCCTGGTAATGGTCGTGGGCCAGAAGTTGACAGCTCAGAAACAAAATTCTCCATACAGCTATGTCCAAATGGTTGAGGCCCTGGCGCACACCGGGCCCCACGGTCCCGAGCACCAGGTTCCCAAACAGCAGAAACGCGCAATGCATTTCCTGCAAACGCATCTGAATCCTGAAGGCAAGGTGTTTAATCATATTGCCATGAATATGCAAGAGCTGCAGCAACTGTACCTCGACACTTTGGGTGGCAATCTTCTGGGCGAATGGCACCCAATGGGACCCTACACCATCGAGGAGGACGAAGCCGACGGGGAGGGGACCGGGCGCGTCAATTGCCTGGCTTTCGCGACGGCGAGCAGATGGTATGCCGGTACAGCTGGCGGCGGACTGTGGAAAACCGAGCAGTCGGGCATCTATATTCCAGGGCAACCCTACCCATGGGAGCCGCTCACTGACAACCTGCCAATTCTGGGAGTTTCAGGTATCGTGGTCAATCCCGGGATTCCAGATGAACTCTACATCCTCACCGGGGATGGCGATGGAATGACACCATTCGTATCAGGCAGTTCGCAAAATTATGCAGCCGGCGATGTACCGAGTATCGGAGTCCTGAAATCGGCTGATGGCGGGCTCACATGGGATTCAACATCGCTCACTTTTACAGGAGATTCCCTGGTGCGTGCGTACAAACTCATTACCTACCCGGGAAGCGTGGATACCATGTTTGCGGCGACGAGTGAAGGCCTGTTCAGAACTGACGACGGGTGGATGACTCCGCCTGATCTGGTGATCAACAGCACGGTATTTGATGTGGAGTTTCATCCAACTGATCCGCAGATCATATACGCGGCAGGCACCAGTGTGCTGCGCCGCAGCACCGATGGAGGTGTAAACTTTTCGAACGCCGGTGTGGGATCCTTTGCAGATGTCAACCCGTCACAGTCATGCCGGATGGCCATCGCGGTTACGCCGGCCCTCCCGGATGCCCTGTACGTGATCATGGCCAAGCTGGATACCCGGGGAATGCTTTCGCTGCAATTCTCAGCCGACCAGGCAGGTTCATTTATTGAATTTACCGATGAAAGCTACAACGTATTATGTCGCGATGATCCTGAAGATGATCCATCAGGCCAGGGGAATTACGACCTGGCGATCTGGGCAGATCCGGACGTTTCCTCCAGATTTATTGTTGGCGGGATCGACCTGTGGCTCAACGCATTCGGGAGCTGGTCAAAACTCGTGGATGACAATGATTCGCCACCGACGTACACGCATGCGGATATCCATGCGATCGAAACCAACCCGTTTACCGGCAATCTGGTTGTAGGAACAGATGGCGGTGTTTTCCATTCTGACGACGGAGGCTACAACTGGACGAATCGCGGCAAAGGTTTGAGCATCACGCAATTTTATCACTTTGACATTCATACCGACTACATCGGCTTCCCCACGCTGGGTGCGGGG
>JAWWBX010000502.1:0-1888 GCA_033720735.1 Saprospiraceae bacterium | reverse complement strand
TGCTGACCCGGGTCCTTGTACTTACCGCCAACCTGGTACTGCCGCGTGACCTCAGTCAGCGTGGTCGGCGTTCCCTGAATGGCACAACGCTGGAGATAGTGTTTCACCCCGCGCATACCACCCATTTCCTCTCCGCCGCCCGCGCGGCCCGGTCCGCCGTGTACCAGGAGGGGCATGGGTGACCCGTGTCCGGTACTTTCGCGGGCACATTCCCGGTTGAGGACCAGGATGCGTCCGTGGTGGCTGGCCGCGCCGAGAACAAACTCCCGCGCGACACGATCGTCAAACGTGGCTATCGAACAACATAACGACCCTTTGCCCATTTTCGAAAGCGCGATGGCATCATCAAGTGTGTCGTACGGCATGATCGTGCTGACAGGTCCGAACGCTTCTACCTCGTGGGCGGCCGTATGCTTGAAGGGCTCTTTCTGCAGCAGGACGACCGGGGCCATAAAGGCTCCTTTGTCCGTCCCCTCCCCGACCGGTTCGATCTCGTCGGGCGATCCGTAGACCAGCTCTGCTTCCTGCAACAGTTGTGCGATGCGCTCACGCACCTCCTCCACCTGTTCCTTGCCGGCCAGGGCGCCCATGCGCACGCCTTCCACCTGCGGATCTCCGATGGTCGTCTTCGCTAGCGCTTGGCCAAGAGCGATCTGCACATCCTCCACCACATTAGCCGGTACGATCACGCGGCGGATGGCGGTACATTTCTGACCGCATTTGACGGTCATTTCCTTGCGGACCTCCTTGATAAACAGGTCGAACTCGTCGGTGCCTGGCACGGCGTCCGGACCGAGCACGGAACAATTCAGTGAATCCGCCTCCATGTTGAAGGGTACCGACTCCGAGATGATCCGTTCATGTGATTTCAGCAACCGCCCGGTGGATGCCGACCCGGTGAAGGTGACGACGTCCTGGGATTCAACTGTATCCAGGATATTCCGGGCCGATCCGCAAATGAGTTGGAGGGCCCCCTCCGGCAGGATCCCGGACTTGACGATCTCGCGAAACATGTACTCGGTGAGGTAGGACGTGATCGTCGCGGGTTTGACAATGGCTGGCACCCCCGCCAGCAGGTTGACCGCGACCTTCTCCAGCATACCCCAGATCGGAAAGTTGAAGGCGTTGATATGAATTGCGACACCCTCCTTGGGCACCATGATATGGTGGCCAATAAATGATCCGCCTTTCGACAACGCCGCCGCTTCGCCATCGACGTAGTAGGTCTCATCCGGGAACTTACGGCGCAGGCTGGCATTGGCAAACAAATTGCCGATGCCGCCTTCAATATCGATCCAGCTGTCGGCCTTGGTGGCTCCGGTCTGATAGCTGACCGGGTAAAAGACCTCCTTCATGCCGTACAGATGCAGAGCCAATTGCTTCAACATCCGGCCGCGCTCGTGAAAAGTCATCTTCCGCAAGGCAGGTCCTCCCACCGTACGGGCATAATCCATCATCGCCCCGAAATCGAGCCCGTCACTTGAGGCATACCCGATCAACTGTCCGTTGACAGCGTTGTACAGCGGTTTGCCTTCCGAGGCGCCTTCGACCCATGCGCCCAGGGCGTAATTCTTGATCTTCTTGTCCATGTCTGCCAAATTTCAGTGAGATGTGGATGCCGCCAAAATTACTGAATACACATGAGGTGCATCATCTGACATGCCAGTGTAACACGTCGGCATCAGCGTGCGCGCGAAAGCACCGGGAGGTCACCACAAAAAAGCCGTGGACCGGGATTCAGCTCACGTTACTCGGGCTGTACCACCACCTTGCGAGTAGCAACCAGGGTACTGCCGGAGGTCAGCTGGATAAAGTACATCCCGGCACCCCACTGCACCGGCAGTTCGAGTCTGGACTGGCCTGCCTCCCAGGTCCGGGTGAAGACCAT
>JAWWBX010000501.1:0-1895 GCA_033720735.1 Saprospiraceae bacterium | reverse complement strand
GAGAACGTCTACGACGGACGCCAGCCCAATGAAAGATTCTACTACCGCCTGCGCATGGTAGACCTCGATACGCGGTTCAAGTACTCGCAGATCGATGTCGTGCTCTTCAGCAAGGCAGGAAACCTGGGTGGATCGGCAGTCTTCGCCTTTCCCAATCCCTCCACCAAAGGCCTGAATGTCGGTTTCGATGTGACCGGTGATGCCGTACAGCCAACCGAAATGTCCCTGATCAACAACCTGGGACAGGTCGTATACCACAAAGAGATCCCGAAAGGATCAGAACTGGAGTACATCGATTATACCCGTACCAACGTGAGTACCGGTGCGTATGTGCTCCGGGTGCTGGACGCAGATCAGCAAATCATTGACCAGATCAAGATCGTCGTGCAGGACACGAAATAATGACGGACGCCGAATTGTCTTTCGGCGCGCACCCCACACAACAAAGCCGGCATGGTTGTCACCTGCCGGCTTTGTTGTTTCACGCAGACCGTGATCAGAAGTTGGTCCCATCCTGCAACCTTCCAGATTCGGCGTCGTTTTCATTGTGGAAGCCAACGATGATATTTAGTTTAGCCTAAATTTATTATTCGATGACACGAAACCTTGTCTGGCTATGGTTGTCACTGATCACGCTTGGTAGCGCCTACAGCCAGCAATCGGCACAGCAGATCCTCCAGCGCTCATTGGATTTGGTCAACGGCAATTCCAACACGGCTACATTAAAGATGTCCATCATCAGACCCTCCTGGCAGCGCGATATCGAGATCAAGACCTGGTCGCTGGGCACCGAATACAGCCTGATCCTGATCACCAGCCCCGCCCGTGACCGCGGGACCGCATTTCTCAAGCGCGATAACGAACTGTGGAACTGGCAGCCACGGATTGAACGCACCATCAAGTTGCCCCCTTCGATGATGCTCCAGTCCTGGATGGGCTCGGATTTCACCAACGACGATCTTGTCAAACAATCGTCGATCGTGGATGACTACGAGCACCGGATTCTGGGAGAAGAGTCGATCGATGGTCGCCTGTGTTACAAGATTGAACTGGTGCCCCTCCCCGACGCGCCGGTCGTATGGGGCAAGATCCTCACCTGGATCGAAAAAGATGCGTACCTGACCCTTAAGAATGAGTTTTACGACGAAGACGGATATATCGTCAACACCATGTACGGCAAGCAAGTGAAGGAGATGGACGGACGCCTGATCCCGACCGTCCTCGAGGTGGTGCCCGCCGGTGAAGACGCGCAGGAAACCGTCATCGAATACCTGGACATTGATTTCGATGTCGACATCCCGGAGTCCTTTTTTTCCGTTCAGAACATGAAAAGAGTCAAATAAGGGTCCTTGCTCCTGCGTCTCGCATACCGCAACATCTGGCGCAACCGCCGCCGCACTCTGATCACAGCAGCTTCGATCCTGTTTGCTGTGTTCTTCGCCGTAGCCATGCGGTCCATCCAGGTAGGTGCATGGCAACGGATGGTCGACAGCGTTGTCCACTTTTATTTCGGATATGCGCAAGTACAGGCGGCGGGCTATTGGGAGGAGCGCTCGATCGAGCAATCTCTGCTGTATGACGAAACGTTGCAGGGCAGGTTGTCAGAGATCGCAGGCCTGCGTGGATTCACACCCCGTCTTGAGAGTTTCGCCCTGGCCGCACACCGGGACCAGTCGCGTGGTGCGCTGGTGATCGGGATCGACCCCGCCACAGAGGATGCCCTGACCAACCTGTCGGCACGCGTGACCAGCGGTACATACTTCAGCGGTGGCGGGGTGTTGTTATCCGCCGGACTGGCAGACTACCTCGATCTGCATGTCGGTGACACGGCGGTCTTCATCAGTCAGGGATATCATGGCACGAACGCAGCCGGCAAATATCCGATCACCGGCATT
>JAWWBX010000500.1:0-1908 GCA_033720735.1 Saprospiraceae bacterium | reverse complement strand
TCCTGAATGGGACGAAACACCGCAATGGCATCCAACAACTGTGAGCGTGCGTTGGCGCAACGCGCACGTGGAAAATACCATGCCGGCCGTCATTACAGACCCGTCAGCATGGGATATGTACCTCAAGGATCCCCAGATCGGTCCCTTTTTAAAGGAGCTGTATCCAGAACCACATACCGGCGAGGACCTCGGGCAGCGACTCCGTGCCGGCCTCGCCGACCCCGATGGCAACTTCGACCTATCGGGTTTGGAACTGACGTCTCTCCCGCCTGAACTCTTCGAAGCCAAGACGGTCAAAGCGCTGGACATTTCTCAGAATAACTTCGAGACCATCCCGGCCGACATCGCCCGCCTCACCGATCTCGAAGTCCTGGTCGCCCACAACAACCCCATCCACAGCGTCCACGCTGATATCGGCCAGCTCGAACACTTGCGAGCGGTCATGTTGCATCAATGTGATCTGCCCAAATTCCCGCATGCCCTGCTGCGGTGCCGGTCACTACAAAACCTCCAGCTGGAAGGCAACCGGATCAAGTGGATCCCCATGCAGATTACGCAGGCCCTCCCAAGTCTGGACCAACTCGATGTGCGCAACAACCCGGTCCTCAATCTGCCGGCCGATTTGCACCAGTGCTCCGTGGCCCGGTTGATCGAGGCCACCGCCGACTGGGAGCCGATCCCACGTTCGGAACAGCAGGTCGTGCTGGCCATCGGCCTAGACTACGACGAGACATTGCCCAATCTCAACCGCGAACTGGAGGTAATCCAGAAGGCAATCATTGGTGCCGGACTCCAGTGCGTCGATCTGTACAACCCTGACAGCGTCAATCTCTTCCGCACGATCTATCAGTTCCAGCATATCACGGCGATCCTGCATATCGGGGCCTTTCATCTGCATGAACTACGGCGTCCAGACACTTCGCGTGTGCCACTCGAACCGGGCGATCTCATGGAGATGTTCCGCTGCATGCGGTCGGAGGGTTTCAACACACAGCTGGTCGTCCTGAATGTCTGTGATACCGAGCCTATGATCAATGACGAGCTGCTGCCAGATCATTTCAACCTGGTGATCGGCATGCCTGGCAAAGTGTCAGATGATATGGCCCTGGCTTTCTCTGAGGAATTCTACCGGGCGCTGGCTAGCGGTGAGAGGCTGGGCGACGCCTTCGAATTGGCCCGTATCAAACTGGGCGGTGAAACCGAAACCAATGATCAAAATACCGTCGTCGCATGAGTGCCGCACCGCCATCCAGCCAGGAACGCTTCCCGTACCGCATCTATTTGTCCGAGCGCATGTACCGGATGTCGGAATCCGACGCCGATGCCTGGATGGATTTCCGGTTGGTGGACCGCAGGGAGCAGCCTGAGCACTATGTCAAACTGGCCGGGGATGCGCTGGAAACCGGTGATTGGGAAGTTGCCATTGGCCACTTGCTCAAGGCGATTGATCTACGCGAACGTATCCGGCAGGAACAGCCGCATGACTGGCAGCTCGGTTTGACGACGACACGCGACTATCTCCGTATGGCCAGTATTGCTCGTTCAGCAGAAGATCCGGAGTATGCCCGGAACTTGTATCAGACAGCCCTGGACTACACCTTGCAGTTGCAGGAACAGTTTCCATCACTGAACATCATTCGCGAAGCTCTGGCCGATTGTCAGTCCGGCCTGGCAGAAATGGCCAGCGAGTCGCAGGATCAGGAAGGAGTCCTCCGCCATCTGCGCAATGAAGTCGAAATCCGCCGGGGCCTGGCGACCCTGGAAACGCCTGAAACACTCCTCAAACTTGCCAAAGGCTTGCTCAATCTGGGGTCGGTCGAACGCGACAATGACGACCTGAACGCTGCACTCGACGCCTTCAATGAGGGTCTCCAGCAGGTCAGGATCGTCCTGCCGGTGGGCGGCGAT
>JAWWBX010000499.1:0-1926 GCA_033720735.1 Saprospiraceae bacterium | reverse complement strand
GGCAAGCTGGGCTTCTGATGTAAATCCGTTCAGGTCCCGCGGACTCACAGGTGTTTCCGATCTTCCCGGGGAAATTGTTTCCCGATGAGTGAGACTATTCACAGAAAATTGCAGGACGAGCTGCACAGCGCGGCTCTCTTCCACCAGGTCATGCACGGCATACGCGCCTACCTCGGGCAGGTCGAACATCGTCATGTTTATCCGGCCGAACAAGCCCTGACTTCACTGGCTGTGTTTGACGAGCCCCTGGCCAACGAGCCCGTGCCTGCCGCCGAGATTATCCGGACACTCACTGAATACGGTGCTCCGGCAACGGTGGCCAGTGTCGGTGGTCGGTATTACGGGTTTGTCACCGGGAGTGTGATACCGGCCGGCATGGCCGCTAAACAACTGGCCACGGCCTGGGATCAAAATTCAGCCATGCAGGTGCTGTCTCCCGTCTGTGCCAAACTCGAGTCGGTCGTAGAGTCGTGGCTCACTGACTTGTTTGGCTTGCCAGCAGGCACGGTTGCCGGATTTGTCAGCGGTACGTCCATGGCCAACGTGTGCGGGCTGGCGGCAGCGCGGTATCGGTTGCTGGAGCGGCAGGGCTGGGATGTCAATCGTCGGGGACTGCCTGGTGCACCTGCGCTCCGCGTGGTGACTGGCCGGCACGCGCATTCGACGGTTTTGAAAGCGATTTCCCTGTTGGGACTGGGTCAGGACCGGATCGAGTGGGTCGACGTGGATGAGCAGGGCAGGATCGACCCCGAGGCCCTTCCTCAGCTTGACGACAGGACGCTCCTCATCCTGCAGGCAGGCAACGTCAATAGCGGGGCCTTCGACGACGTGGAGACAATCGCAGAGCGCATTAGTGGATCAGGGGCCTGGATCCATATCGACGGGGCTTTCGGCCTCTGGGCGGCCGCGGCTGAGTTATTACGGGACCGAACCACCGGGATCGCGAGGGCGGACTCGTGGGCCGTAGATGCCCACAAAACGCTGAATGCACCTTACGACAGCGGGATCGTCTTGTGCCGCGACAAGGAGGCGCTGGTTTCAGCGCTGCATATGCAAGGGGGATATATCGTGCTGGGCGAGCGTGACGGGATGTTCACCACACCGGAAATGTCAAGGCGCAGCCGGATCATCGAGCTGTGGGCCACGCTCAAATCGCTGGGCAGACAGGGCATCGATGACCTCGTCACAGGACTGTACGCGCGTGCATTGCAATTTGCCGAGGAGATCAGAGCAATAGACGGGTTTGCGGTGGTCAACGAGGTGGTCTTTAACCAGGTGCTGGTACAGTGTGCCGATGACGAGCTGACCGACCGGGTGATTGCCCGCATCCAGGAGTTGCGGACCTGCTGGGTCGGTGGCTCGGAATGGTTCGGACGCCGGGTGATCCGGGTCAGCATTTGCGCCTGGACGACGACCCCGGAGGACATTACGCGTTCTGTGGCTTCATTTGCCCAGGCGATCGAAGATGTGTCCGCCCCAGGCAATTGAGTGAGCGTACGAGAACAATCCATATGGTTGATCCCTTTAGTTAGAAAGATGAGAGCATATGGCAACCAAAACTGTCGAATTTCAGAATACTGCAGGTCATCAGCTTGCTGCTCGGTTAGAACTCCCTGTTGATCAGCATCCGGGCGCATTTGCTGTCTTTGCCCATTGTTTCAGCTGTAACAAAAACCTCAATGCCATACGAGCCATCTCAAGGGCGTTGACCAGCCGGGGGTTTGGGGTGTTGCGCTTTGATTTTACGGGATTGGGTGAAAGTGACGGGGATTTTGCTGATACCAATTTTACCTCGAATGTGGATGACCTGGTCGCTGCCTGTGGGTACCTGCGGGAAGAGCATGTAGCACCGGCATTGATTGTCGGCCACTCTCTGGGTGGTGCAGCTGCCCTGTTTACCGCAGCACATGTCGATGAGATCCAGGC
>JAWWBX010000498.1:0-1997 GCA_033720735.1 Saprospiraceae bacterium | reverse complement strand
TTGTCGATCCGGTCACTACTGGCAGACCCATTGGATTTAAACAGCCGGATCAACTCACGCTGCGACTTCAGTTTTGCCAGGTCCTCAAGGCTGATGTGCCGCTTGTCCATCGGTATTGATTGCGAAGTGGTGGCTCAGAGTCTGCTTAAGTAGCTCTTCGATTGCGCAAAGGTAATAACGCCCGCGTGACCAGGCGGCTTGCTGGTGAGAAGGCTCTTCTGCAATTTTGTATCTTGAAGCAAACGCGCTTTCTCGCCAATTGAAAACTGTCGAACACCTGAGATGCGGGGAGCTGCGCGCACTCCTCTCCCTGCTGTGGCTGTTGGTCGCGGCCTTCTGGCATGCCATGCCCGCCCAGTATGTCGATGCCCCGATCGACTCGCTCATCCAGCGCTATGAGCAGAGCGATCCCGACCTGGTTGAGATCGACCTGATCAGCGAGATTGCCATGCGGATGACCCAGATTGATCCCTACCAGGGTCTTGAGTATGCGCAGAAGGCTGTGGATCTCGCAAAAAAACGCAATGCTACTCAAAGTCTTGCCGGAGCGTATAATAGTCTCGGCGCCAACTACCTCCTGCTCACTGATATTCCCAGGGCCCTCGAACACTGGACCAATGCCCTTGCAGTTTACGAAGAGATCGAGGATAAAAAGGGCATGGCCGATATCCTCGGAAACATGGGCCATCTCCACTATTACACGGGTAATTTTGACGAGGCACTCGATCACTACTTCCGGGCATTGTGGATCTACGAAGAGCTGGAGTTCACACAAGGGATCGCCAACCAACACGCCTCCGTGGCCAACATTTATGATGTGCAGGAGAAGTTCGCCGAGGCGATCCACCACGATACGCTGGCTTTGCAAGGATTTCGCGATGCTGGTGATAAAGGCGGCGAGGCAATGGTGCTCGGAAATCTCGGTAATATCTATGCGGAGATTGACAGCACGGTACTCGCCATCTCTTACTGCACCCAGGCGATCGAACTGTACCGCCAATTGGAAACTCCGGAAGGAATCGGCAGGAATCTGGTCAATCTGGCAAGTATCAACCTCACTATTGACAAGTACCGGGATGCCCTGGAAATCTCGCGGGAAGCACTCGCGATCTGCGGTGAAGCCAACCAGCCGCGCTGCGTCGCCTACAGCCTGGCCAATATCGGTAGTGCGTACCTGCAGAGCGCGGTCAATCGCGATTCACTCCCCGAGCGCTTTCAGCTCATTGCCGGCACGAGGGATCAGCTGCTCAGGGAAGCCATTCGCTACCTGGAACAGGCCTTAGACCTGCCACCCGAAATGGAAACCCCGGAAGGCATTGAAGAATGGCACGCCTTGTTGTCTCAAGCCTACGAAATGAACGGGCAGTACGAAAACGCACTGCAGCACTATCAGCTTTACGTAAAGGTTCAGGATTCGCTGGAATCCCTGGAGCGCATCGCACGGATCGAACGACTCACTACCGAGCGCGAGATCGCCGTGCGCGACAAGCAGATCGAGCTCGATACGCTCCGCCTGAAGGTCAAGCGCAACGAGCGTGTTTATTTCGGGATCGGCATCGTCCTGCTGCTGGGGATGCTGGTCTTTATCTACCGCAACTTTGTCAATCAGAAGAAATCGAATGTGCAGCTTGGATTGCTCAATACACAGATCTCTGATACCAACCTGCAACTTGAGGACAAGAATGAGCACCTGTCCAGAACACTCACCGAACTGAAGGAGACCCAAGCCCAGTTGATCGAAGCGGAACGGCAAAAGGAGAACGAGATCCTCCGCCGGCGCATCTCCCGCGATATCCATGACGACATCAGTTCGGGGCTCACAAAGATCTCGTGGATGACGGAATCCATGAAGAGCGGATTGTCCGGCAACGATGACCAGCTGGATCACAGCACCCTCGAGAAGATCTCGACCTATGCGCGGGACACTGTTGCGAAGCTCGGTGAGATCATCTGGTCGACCAAACCCGAAAGCGATAATGTCGCAGGACTCCTCTCCT
>JAWWBX010000497.1:0-2058 GCA_033720735.1 Saprospiraceae bacterium | reverse complement strand
CGTAAACTCATTGTGACAATGCTGATTCTCTCAACTGTCTGTTAAAATGGAGATCCCTATGCACGCACATTACAGCCACAGATCGCTCCCGGGTCGATGCATCAAGCTCCTGACACTTCTCCTCCTGCAGGTGTGGGCGGGTGGCGTCGGTGCACAGCCCGATACTACATTCCATACCGTGTTCATGGGCACACGCGAAGCTGGTGTGCACAAAAGCTGGATCGACGCCGATGGCACCCATGGCTACTACTACACGTTCAATGATCGCGGGCGGGGACCGGTGCTGACCGAGCGTATCACGTTCGATCAGAACGGAGCACTCCGGTCACTGTCTGTCGAGGGCCTCACCTATGCCAAAAGCCAGGTCGAAGAGCACTTCCGGATCTCTGATGGCATCGCCCACTGGACCAGTGCTTCGGAAGAGGGATCAGAACCGTATTCCGGACAATATTACTACCCGATCAGCGGCACCATCGCCGGGAAGGAAACGCTCATCCGGATGCTGGAACAATCGCAGCACGGAACCATCCCTGTCCTGCCGTTCGGCATTGCCAGGGTCATTGTCAAAGAGGACTTTGACATCGAAGGGATGACACTTACGTTGTTCGGTATCACAGGCGTGAGTTTCTCACCTGAATTCTACTGGATGGACCGGGATCTGAACCTGTTTGCGGTGGTCTCGCCGGCCCGGGGCATCAGCTGTCTGCCGAGAGGCAGGGAAGGGATGAAAGACGTACTGGTGCATCACCAGGTGGAGAAGGAGGATGCGTACTACCGGCAATTGGCCCTTGAGCGCACACGGGTTCCCGAAGGCCGAACTGCGATTTGGGATGTCGATGTCTTCAACTCAATGACAGGCAAGATCGACGAGCACCGGGTGGTGGCCTTTGAGGGCGACAGGATCGTGCTCAACGACCCGGTTGTGCGGCACACGCGCTCAGCGTTCGACGAGATCATCGACGGTGCCGGCAAGACCTTGCTCCCGGGATTCTTTGATATGCACGTACATGTGGGCAAGAGCGCCGGGCCACTCCACATTGCCGGAGGTGTCACCTCGGTCAGGGATATGGCGGTCCAGATCAATATGATCGAGTCCAAAAAAGAACTGGCCGATAACTTCGCCTCCGGTAGCATGATCGGGCCCCGTATCATCGGGATGTGCGGGTTTATCGACGGCGCCGGCCCGTTTACGCGCGACATGGGTATCGATCACCTGGAACAGGGCCTGCAATGGATCGACCGGTTTGCCGAGGAAGGGCTGACGCAGATCAAACTGTACAGTTCGATCAAGCCGGAATGGGTCAAACCCCTCGCCCGGCGAGCGCATGAACACGGCATGGTCGTCAGCGGTCATATTCCCGCGTTCATGACCGCGACAGAGGCGATCGCAGACGGCTTTGACGAGATCCAGCATACCAACATGCTCTTTCTCAATTTTTACGGCGATACGCTCGATACGCGGAATATGACCCGATTCACGGCCGTGGGTGAGCGGGGCCATTCGCTGGATTTCCAAAGCCCGGCGTTCAACGAGTTTGTCGACTTGCTGCTCAACGAAGAGATCGTCATCGATCCAACACTCGCCATTTTTGAATGGGGCTTTACCTCTGTGACCGGGGAACCCAGTCCTGCATTTGCGGCGGTGATCGATCAGCTTCCGTTAAGTGAGCGCCGGAACCTGTACACAGGTGGGTTTGCCCGGGCTCCGGGGCTCCATAGCACGTACCTCGAGTCGTACAACCGCATGGTGGCCATCGTCGGTGAGTTGCACCGGCGCGGCGTGCGTATCGTTCCCGGTACGGACAACATTGCCGGGCATACCTTCCATCGCGAGCTGGAGTTGTATGTGCAGTCAGGGATCCCGGTCAATGAGGTGCTGCAACTTGCCACGATCCGTTCGGCCGAAGTGGCCGGTGTGCATGATGACCTGGGCAGTATTGAGACAGGCAAGATCGCGGACATGGTCCTGATCGAGGGAGATATCCTGCGGGACATCAGCAATGTGCGGAATGTCCTGATCACCGTCAAGGGCGGTCTGGTGTTTGAGAAATAGGGCCT
>JAWWBX010000496.1:0-2059 GCA_033720735.1 Saprospiraceae bacterium | reverse complement strand
GCTGTGTCGCCCTGGCTGGTCACGATCCCGCTGCCGTAGATCGGCTGATATGCCTGGTGGACAAAGCCGAGATGCTCGAGGGATGCCATCTGACGGATCGCGGTGATCGGCAGCCACCCGTTCAACGCATGACGAAACGACTTCACATCGCGTAGGCCGAGTGCTACGAGTTCATCGATCAGGGGTCTGGCAGAAGGCTCGTTGCTGGTAGCTTCGATGCGGACCATGCCGTCCCTGATCGTCGCCGATGGCACCGGATTCTCAAAAGTGGCTGATCCCGACACACGGTGGATCTGGTACAGATCATGCAGCAACAACAGGTTTGGTGCAACGGTACCCGCCATGGGGTCCTTTTGCAGGGTCATCTGCCGCACCACCATTTCTTCGGGTGACCAGGTTTGAGCAATTAACGGGAATGAAACGATGACCAGGCCAAGCATGCATGCAATGGAGCATACTTGCCGGGAAGCAACCAAAAAGTAATGCATACGGATCGGGGGTGCAGTTGATTTGTGAAATTGACTGACCTCCCCAATTTACTCAAAGATCGTTAGCATCGTGCTTTGCCCACAGACAATCATCCGTATTGGATGCAAACATTTTTGGCTTCCGTGAAGAAGCGCAGGGCCTCAAACCCGCCCTCACGGCCCACCCCCGACTCCTTGACGCCTCCGAAGGGCGTACGGAGGTCACGGAGCAGCCAGCAATTGATCCACACGATCCCGGCCTCGAGATGTTCAGCGAAGCGGTGAGCGCGGGTGAGGTCTTCTGTCCAGACCGTTGCCGAGAGGCCATACGGGGTGCTGTTGGCCAGGGCCAGTGCTTCCCCCTCGGTCTCAAACGGCGTGATGGTGACGACCGGTCCGAAGATCTCCTCCTGATTGGTCCGGCACTCGGGGCCAAGCCCCTCGATGATCGTTGGTGCGACGTAGTAGCCCCCTGACAAGTCGCCGTCCAACCGGACCTGGTGCCCGCCAGCCAGGATGGTACCCCCTTCCTCTTGAGCGAGCGCCACATACGACAGGATCTTTTCCATATGCGACTGAGAAACGACTGCGCCCAGCTGTGAGGCCGGGTCGACCGGGTCTCCAACCACCAGCTGGCGCGTGCGTGTCACGAATGCTTCTTTAAACCGGTCATAGATCGGTGCTTCGACGTAGATGCGCGAGCCGCACAGACAAATCTGACCCTGGTTGGCAAACGACGACCGCATCGTCGTGGACAGCATCTTGTCAAAATCGCAATCGGCAAAGATGACATTGGGGTTCTTGCCGCCCAGTTCCAGTGACAGTTTTTTGAATTTTGGGGCAGCGGTCCTGGCAATTTCGGCACCGGTCCTGGTGCCACCGGTAAACGAGATGGCCTTCACCTGCGGGTGGTCCACAATGGCTGCGCCGGCACGATGACCATAGCCGTGCACAATGTTGAGGACACCGGGTGGCAAATCACATTCCATGCAGATCTCCGACAGGAGATAAGCCGTCATCGGGGTGATCTCTGACGGTTTGGCGACGACTGCGTTGCCGGCAGCGAGCGCCGGGGCGATCTTCCAGGTAAACAGATAGAGTGGCAGGTTCCACGGGGAAATGCATCCGACGACCCCGATGGGCTGGCGCAATGTATAGTTGATGGCGTGGCCGGCCATGGGGTGAGCCTGGGAGGCAAATTGCGTCAGTGCATTGGCAAAAAAACGGAAGTTGCTCGATGCCCGTGGGATGTCGACAGCAGTTGCGAGTTTGACGGGCTTGCCATTGTCACGACTCTCCGCAGCCGCGAGCTCGTCGAGCCGCGCTTCAATACGGTCGGCGATGGCACTCAGTATGCGGTGCCGCAGGTCAAGGCTGGTGCGTCCCCAGGCAGTCTGCGCCTTGCCCGCAGCCAGGACGGCTTGTTCAACATCCTCTGCGCCTGAATCGGGTATGCGCGCATAGACCACACCACGTGCCGGCTCGATATTGTCGATCCATTGTCCACTCGCAGGGTCGGCCCACTCTCCGTTGATATAATTGCGAATGGTGATCATTCCGGAATGCGGTTGGCGGTGAAATAGTAACCAAGT
>JAWWBX010000495.1:0-2095 GCA_033720735.1 Saprospiraceae bacterium | reverse complement strand
CAGCTTGATCACCTGGACACACTGGGCTGTCTCCTGCGTACACCAGTCAAGAAGCGTCCAGGTACGGACGATCTTCAGACCAGCACCGCAGTCCGTCAGTTCCAGATCGGTGTAGCCTGCAAAGATGTTGCAGGTACCACCAGCTACGATCGGGCTGCCATTCACAGTCGGGTAACCGGTCACCGAAGGATCGGTCGATCCACCACACTCACCTGTGTAGTTCGCCGGACACTGTAATCCGCTGAGTGACATTGGCTCAATGCCAATCGTCTGGACGCACGTGCCTGTGTTGCCACTGGCATCGGTTGCTGTCCAGGTACGCAGGATCCCAGCTCCAGTACAGTCATCACCAATCTCGGTATCTACATAGTCAAGTGTGTAGAAACCACAGTTTTCGGTGACGGTCGGAGCAAACGGAAGCACTTGCTCGTATTCAATGATCAGACCCCACTCATTCAGCGTACCTCCGTCCAGGTTGAACTGGTCGAGGACCTCCAAGTTCCATCCACCGGTGACGTTTGAGCCATCCAGCGGGAACATGTCGCCGAGACCGGCAGGAAGCGCCAGGTTGGCACCGCCAGCATTCAGTTCGATACACAAGGTGATGGGAGTTCCCTCATCATCATTGGTGTAATCAACCGGGAAGTTCCCGATACACCCAGGCACGTTCCAGGTCGTTTGCTGACCTGAAGGCGAAGTCAACGTAATAAATACGTCGGCCAACCAGGTGTGATCAAAATTGAGGTACAGGTTGACATCTGTCGCTTTCGCTCCTGCTGGTGCCACGATGTTCAGCGACGAATTCGTGATCGTACCAGCGTCCGGGCCAATCGGGAGGCCTGGAGCAGTTGAAGCAGAAATGGTACCGCTACCCGGAGGTGCGAAGACCGGATCAGTGGACTCACCACATGTCAGTGTGAGGTCAAAGCACTCGAGTACCGGAGGCAACTTGTCCTCAACGAGGATCGTGCCCCAGCATGAGTTACCTGTATTAGGATCAGTCACAGTCACGGTGTGATAACCGGTGGAGATATTGATCGCCTGACCGTTGACATTTTGAGAACCAAACTCATCTACATTAACGATATACTCATCGTAGCACATGTACGGACCACCTTCCAGGATCTCATCTGCGCCAATGACTGCCTGACAGTCTTGATTGAGAGAGATCTGGACGTTGTCGTTACATGCGAGTGATGTGAGTACAGGACCATTGTATGCATTAACAGTAATCGTGAATGAACAGGTTGCATCCTGACCTGTGATGGCGTCGGTTGCCGTAGCTTCAACAACATAGACGCCCGGCTCCAGTTGTGAGCCGCTTGCCGGACCCGTGATCGTGGCATCCAGCACGAAGGTGGCAAACTGGAAGTTTTCCCATACCGTGGTTGCAGAACCGAGAATACCGTCGAGCGTGTTGGCTACGAAACAGAATTCGTCGCCAGCCGCTACTGTAAGTACCAGCGTTCCAGCATCGCCCGTGTTGTCTCCGAGCAATTCAAACATGCCATTCAGAGAATAGCCATGCTGGTCCCAGATACCTCCGGCGTCGTTGGTCGTATATGACCAGTCGACCGAGATCTGACCATCTTCCGGGATAGTAATACATAAGGTCGTTGACCCACCGCCTTGGCCGTCACCGCCAGTGAGCGCGATCTGATCGGGCACACCCGACAGATCAACACTACCGCCCGGACCAGCCGTAAAGGTCCAGTTGGACGGATCATAGTCGCCGGTAAATCCGACAACTTCGGGATCAGGATTCGGAACAGTGTTGCACGCGCCGGTGCTCGAGATCACGTAGCTCACCTGAGCAGAACATTCACCCGGACCGAGGTCCACGATGATGTTGCCCGGGCAGATCAGCATACAGGGCTCGGGGCAAGAAGTTGCCAGACCCTGCGGGCTACAGCCTGCGTTGTTCGAACATGTTGGCGAAGCGAAAAACAGACCACCAACAGCATCAAAGATGTTGTAGGATACTTCACCGTCGAAGGATCCACTGTTGTAGGTGATGTCCATCGTTCCCGCATCGGGCACGTTCAGGATGGGCACGACACCGAAGCTACCGCTGTTGAGCGTGTAGTTGGTCGGT
>JAWWBX010000494.1:0-2123 GCA_033720735.1 Saprospiraceae bacterium | reverse complement strand
GATCATCTTGTTCGGACAAACACACACCATCGAGCTGTCGCTGACCGCCCGTGATAAAATGCGGTTTCCGGTTCTGATCGGGAGGAGGTTTCTGATGGGAAAATTCATTGTTGATCCCTCCAAGTACGACCTCTCTCACAAACGTAGAAAAAGCAAGTCACAATGAATATCATCATCCTGTCGCGCCAACCACAATTATATTCCACCAGACGGCTGGTGGAGGCCGGTGAAGCACGTGGCCATGCCATGCGCATCGTTGATCACCTGAAGTGTAACATTGAAATTGAGCAACGCAGCCCCAAGATCTATTATGAGGGAGCGTACCTCGAGAATGTGCATGCTGTCATCCCGCGGGTGGGGGCCTCGGTCACCTTTTATGGCACCGCAGTGGTACGCCAGTTTGAAATGATGAAGATCTTTACGGCCGTTGAATCGCAAGCCCTGGTGAGATCGCGGGACAAACTCAGGAGCCTGCAGTTGCTCGCCAGGGCGGGCGTTGGCTTGCCGAAAACGGTGTTCACCAATTTCTCGAAGAACGTAGAGCATGTCGTCGATTCTGTTGGCGGCGCGCCGGTGGTCCTCAAACTCCTCGAAGGCACGCAGGGTCTGGGTGTGATCCTCGCCGACACCAAGAATGCCGCCGGTTCGGTCATGGAGGCCTTCAACGGGCTGGAAGCGCGCATCATCGTTCAGGAATTCATCAAGGAGGCGGGCGGTGCAGACATCCGCGCCTTCGTGGTCGACGGAGAGGTGGTCGGCGCGATGAAACGGCAGGGCAAGGAAGGGGAGTTTCGGTCGAACCTCCACCGTGGCGGGAGTGCTCAGATCATCGCGTTGTCTGAAGAAGAGGAGCATACTGCGCTAGTGGCGGCGAAAGCCATGGGCCTCGGTATCGCCGGGGTGGATATGTTGCAATCCCGCGCCGGTCCATTGGTCCTCGAGGTCAACTCTTCTCCTGGCCTGGAAGGGATCGAAAAGGCGACGGGCACGGATATTGCCGGTAAGATCATTGAGTACGTTGAGCGTAATGCGTGAGTGCTTTGACTGTTGATTGTTGCCTTGCGCATAACCAGGGCACTCCGCGTCCTCGGCTTGCTCCGCAGTGGTAATCTTGCATTCCTTCCGTCCAGCGTTGTGTTATTTGCCGCAGAGATCGCGGAGTACGCAGAGATGTCGCAGAGAGCCGGACACTTGAGGAGCCACCGGTGCCTTACCTAGCCTTGCGACTCCATGGATATGCGTAACTTTTTATGCTGTTTACTCATTGTTGATCCTGAATTTTCCGGGATCTGGCCCCTAAACGCGTAACAGATGACCGCGTACGCAGAACAACTCAAACGATATGACGCCCTGGTGGCCAAATGCCCAAGATTCGAGCGGAAGGGCAAGACCATGCCGTACACCTCGGCCAACGGCTATATGTTCTCACTGCTCAACAAGGCAGGCGAGATCGGCATCCGCTTTTCGAAGGAAGTGCAAAAGCAGTATCTGGAGCAGTACAATACCACGCTCTTCAAGCCCAGTAATCCGTTCAGGAACGCGCGCAAAGAGGTGATGCGCAATGAACAATGAATAATCAACCATCTACAATTCCCACAACCTGGATCGTCCTCCTGCGCGGCATCAATGTCGGGGGGCGCAATATCCTGCCGATGCAAGATCTCCGCGCGCTGCTCACAGGCCTGGGCTATCAAAATATCCGGACTTACATCCAGAGCGGCAACGTTGTGCTCCTGTCACCGTCAAGGCCGGATGAGGAAGCCATTGGCACTGCGATCGAGAAACAGTTTGGTTTCAGGCCTGCCGTGCTTATCCTGAGTGCGGAGGATCTGCAGGATGCCACGGCCAGCAATCCCTACCCTGCAGATGCCGGGAAGGCGGTGCACTTTTACTTTTGCGACCAAGCACCAGCATCCATAGATCACGCTCTGCTCACCGACCTCAAGTCGGACAGCGAGTCGTACGAGTTGGTCGGAACTGTGTTTTACCTATATGCCCCCGACGGCATTGGTCGCTCCAAGCTCGCCGCCAAAGTCGAGAAGGCATTGCCCGGGGTATCTCTGACTGGCCGGAATCTGAACACGGTGAACAAGCTGCTGGGGATGGTTGCTGATTGTTGATTG
>JAWWBX010000493.1:0-2141 GCA_033720735.1 Saprospiraceae bacterium | reverse complement strand
TTATCCGGCTGGACGAAGAGCTGGCGACACTGCGCCTCTACCTCGAACTGGAAAAAATGCGGTTCAAGAATTTCCGCTATGTGATCGAGGTTGATGACGATGTCGAGTCAGATTTTATCGAAGTGCCTCCCCTGTTACTCCAGCCATATGTGGAGAATGCACTCTGGCACGGACTGATGAACAAGCAACGGGGCGACAAGCGGTTGGATATCAATGTCAGCCGGAAGGACCATCATATTGAAGTTGTGATCGAAGACAACGGGATCGGCCGCGAGCAGGCCCGCAAGTTGCAAACACGCAGCAAATCGAAGAACGAGTCGCTCGGCCTGAAGATCTCCGAAGACCGGCTTTCTCACCTCAAGGAGCTCTATGGATCAGAGATCCTGGTGGAGATCATCGATCTGCAGGATCCTACCGGTACGCGGGTCGTGATCCGGATCCCGGTAGGGGATGAGTGAGATCAGGTGATCTGGAAGCGCTACGTCACCCGCCAGCTCTGACAGGGTATGCGGAAAATGGGCATCGCCGATAGATCCGTCCGGATCAAAGAGCGCAGCGCCCGTGGCAGGTGATGAAAGTCGCGATTCAACAACTACTCCTCTAACGGAATGACCGTCAGCTCTGCGTGTATTTGATACCTGCCAGGAGCCAATGCCTGGATTTGCAGGACGCGGCTAAGCGTACCGTCGGGGCGGATTTCTCCGGGGTCGATCACCAACTGCATGCTGCCCTGTCCGTTGGGAAAGACGGCTGCCCCGGGATTGTCGATGCGCAGTACCAGCAGCATCTGGCCATTCATTTCAGGATCCAGGCCAGTGAGCCGGAGCTGTACCCGGCTGGTTTGGCCAGGCCGCATCTTTGAGCGGTCAATCCCCAATTCCAGTTGTGGACCCTGACACAGGCCATGGACGCATCCCATCAGCAAGATCCCGATGATCAGTCGCACTTTCATTCATCCTGGTTTCTCTCGAGCAGATCAAGCCGACCCAACAGGTATTCGGGCGGCTCATAGCTGTCGGGATATTGTTGATAGAACATCTCGAGGGCCCGTTCGAACAGCTGGCGCGATTGCACCGTGTCTCTTTGGGCCAGCAGGACCTCGGCACGCAGGATGGTGGCATCGATCGATTGGGGTGTCGTACGTAGGAGTGCATCTGATACGGTAGCTGCATCGTCCACCAGATTGCAATCCAGGAAGAAGTAACCCAGATCGAGTTGTTGCTCGGTAACCTTACCGCGCGGGGTGGCCGCCGCGACGACGATCGTGACCACATTGGAACGCAAACTGTCGGCAAATACCACCAGGTTGTGCATGCCGGCACGCCACGACCGGGTGATCTCCGGGGGAATGCCAAAGATCCAGTTGACACGTTCTCCGGACGTCAGTACCTCAGGCACTGGATCACCCGGGTCAGAACACTTGAGGATGGCGGAAGAGGGCATATCACGTCCATCAAGCCTGAACCTGACGATTCCGGCCCGCAACGCCTCTGGTACCTGGCTCGGCACGATCTGTTGCATGGACGAGTCAAGTTCTGCCTTGCGCGCCTGGTAGGTGGTTTCATCAATGACCCCTGCAGCGCGGTCGCGCTCGAGGTCAGCGAGATTGCGTCCGACGATCTCATTGTGATAGACTGCATGTTCGGCTACCGGATCGTAGGCAGTGATGTGCAGGATGAGTGGGTCTCCGGCCTGGATCGTATCCTCGATCGCGTAATTGGCCCGCAACGAAATCGTCAGGTCGTCCTGTGCCAGTCCCCGGATAAAGGAGACGCAGAGCAGCAGGATGAGGATCGTTTTCATGATCATCGTTTTGGATAACTGGCACTTCTCCCTGAAACGCGGAATTGTTCCTTGCATTTGCCCCTCCCGGCTGCGCAGTCGCCAAAGCACTGGCCGCCGGCATTATACCCGGTACCGCTTGACGTAGTACAGAAGATGGTACCCACGGGTTCAGGCCGGCCTTTCTTGCGTCCGATCACAACTTCCGGGAGCCCCATGCATTGGAAGACATTCTTGAGATTGTCATAGCGCATAATACAGGTCACATCACCACTGCGTGGTCCCTGTGCCTGGTCATAGTCTTTGTTTTTCGCTTCGCCGTGATGGTACGTGTTGACCGCGTGACCGATCTCGTGAGC
>JAWWBX010000492.1:0-2143 GCA_033720735.1 Saprospiraceae bacterium | reverse complement strand
CTCGGGCCGGATGATTCTGGTGAAATAAGCCACAACACTTGCAAAGAGCGAATAAGCCCTGCATGGCTACATAGCCATGCAGGGCTTATTTCGTGTCTAGGCGCGTTGCGACGAAACAGCACAACTGGCAAGCGTCATTGGTCCAACGCATCTCGCAAGATCTCGGCGGGGTGCAAAGCGCGACGTCCAGTTGTGTCTTTGATCTGCTCCCGGCAGGAAGTGCCCGCTGCCGCGATGATGGTATCTTCGGCAGCCTTGCGGACAGCCGGTGCCAGAACGCGTTCTGCCATCTTGATAGAGATGTCGTAATGCTCGGCTTCGTAACCGAAAGCGCCCGCCATACCACAACATCCCGAATCGACTGTGGTAACACTATGGCCCGCCAAGGCCAGCGACCGCTCGGCAAAGCCTGTACCGACGAGTGCTTTCTGATGGCAATGCCCGTGCAGCAGCACCTGCTTCGGCTGCTCCTTCCACCGGATTTCCTCAAACGCTCCTTCCCCTGCCCGCCGTTCTACGAACTCCTCGAAGGTCATTGACGCATCAGCCAGCGTGCGCGCATGTGGATCACCGGGTAGCAGCGTCAGAAATTCATCGCTGAAGGTAAGGATGCAACTCGGCTCCAGCCCAACGATAGGCCAACCCTTATCTGCATACGGGAGCAGCAGTGCCAGCGTCTTGAGCGCCATCTCCTGCGCCTCAGCAACCAGCCCTTTGGATAGGAGCGGACGCCCACAGCACGCCTCCGCATTCGGCACGATTACACGGTGTCCGGTGCGATGCAAAAACTCGGCGGCGGCACGCGCGATCTCCGGATGGTTGTAGTTGCTAAATGTATCCGCATACAGCACCACCTCGGGCCCATCGCTCTCCCAGTTATGCCGGGCGAACCACTTCGTAAAGGGTTCTGCGGCAAACGGGGGCGGCATCCGCCGGGTGCTGATGCCCAATCGCTTCTGCACGAAGCGTAGGCTGCTACCCCAGTTCGCCACCCGGGCGAGGAAGCCGCCATTGAGCCGACGCGCCAGCATCGGCTGATGGGCGAAGAGCCGAGTGCGCCGCGGCAGACCGTTCGCTTCCCAGTATTTACTGAGCCACTCGGTCTTCATCTTCGCCATATCCACGTTGGACGGGCACTCCGTCTTGCAGGCTTTGCACTGCACGCACAGATCCATCACGTCGTAGAGATCCCTACTAGTGAACGCTTCGGGTGGAAGCTCGCCGGAGAGCGCAGCGCGCAGGGCATTGGCGCGGCCCCGTGTCGAGTCCTTCTCGTCGCGCGTGACCATGAAGCTCGGGCACATGGTACCACTCTGTAACTGACGACACGCGCCGTTGCCATTACACAGTTCCACCGACCGCGCAAAACCGCCATCTTCCGACCAGTCCATCTCCTCCAGAATGGGGATCGTCTCATAGGCCGGGTCGAAGCGCAGGCTTTCCGTCATCGGCGGCGTGTCGAGGATCTTGCCGGGGTTGAGCAAACCATTGGGGTCGAAGATACCCTTGAGGCGGCGGTATACGTCGCAGAGTTCAGGGCCGAGGAACTGTTCATTGAGCCATCCTCGCACGATCCCGTCGCCATGCTCTGACGAGACCGCCCCACCATATTTCTTCACGAGCTCCATCGACCCTACACTGATCTCGCGCAGTTTCTCGACACCAGCGGCTTCTTTGGTGTTGAGGAAAGGCCGGACATGGAGCGTGCCCGCAGAGGCGTGAGCGTAGTACACCGTTTTGGTATCCAGCGCCTGCATCATCGCGTCCAAGTCTTCGATGTAATCGGCTAGGTGCTCCACCGGCACTGAGGCATCTTCGATCACCGCAACCGGCTTGTAATCGCCTTTGACGCCCATGATGAGTCCGAGTCCTTCCTTGCGCACGTACCACACATTTGCCATCCCTTCGGTATCGGCGACGGGCACCACCGCGTAGCCCTGCCCGGCTTTCGCCAGCACTTCCTTAAGCCGATCTACGCAACTACGCAGTTCGATGTCAGCCTTCCCATCTGCGTTATCGCTGGAATATTCAACGATCAGCACACCGCCCGGCTCTCCCTCAATGAACCCGAGCCGATGCGCAAAGCCCGGCGCCCGCCGTGTCTGGTCAATTGCAACGCCATCGAAGAGTTCAATGGCGGAGG
>JAWWBX010000491.1:0-2178 GCA_033720735.1 Saprospiraceae bacterium | reverse complement strand
CGGTGATTTGATATTCTCGATACCCTGCAGGATCCCCGCTTGCGTGAAGAATCCGTTCTGTTCGGGATCCATCGGGTTCCAGAAGCTCTCCTCCTGGGAAGCAAAGCGCTTGCGAGCCAACTGCAGATGCCACTCCTGTATGTCCTTGTCGGGAAAACGCAACGCTGAATAGGGGATCTCCATTTCGACGATCCACCCATCGGAAACAATGGTGACCTCACTATCCCAAACGGCGTCCCACGCATCGTCATCACCATCCGAAGTGAACTTGAGGTCGATCTGTACGCCAGCCGGCGTCACCAGAAAGGCATTGCCGTTGATCCCGTCCCGGTAGGTGTCAAAGGCCACGCCAAACCAGTCGGATTCGTGATCATCACTGATATCGTCACGTTCAAAGAGTTGCCTGGCAATCTCGTCCGGGTTGTCATAGAGCTTGGCGCCGATGTAGATCGCCTGGTCATTATAGACGATCCGCACCTCCGTTGGATGGGTCGGAGGCGCACCCGGATTGGGTTCCAGTTGGGTAAAGTCCGTAGCGACCTGGGCATTCCGCCAGGCCATCTCGTCCAGAACCCCGTCAATCTTGATCGGTTGCTCAGTACGACCTGCGGTGAGGACGCGCTTGTCCTGATTGGAAGCCAGCAGCAGCGTCGAGCAAAGCAGGCAGCACACACTTGTAAGCAGCTTTTTCATCTGGTGACAAATTGCCATTGCGAAAATAGAGATCGGCCTTCACGCCAGGCACGCTTTTCTATGAGGGGTGGCGATACCTCGACCAATCAACCTGAATGACCATCGCGCAGGCGAAACGTTGCAACAAGTTGTAGCCGGTGCTGTTGTATGCACGCCGCTTCTGGTCAGCGGAAAAACCGATATTTGGCGCAGAAACAGACCGCAATACCGCAGATATGAGCATTGTTGAGATGAAAGTGCCGACCATCGGCGAATCGATCACAGAAGTCACCCTGGCACAATGGCTGAAAGAAGACGGCGCGTACGTCAAGATTGATGAGCCGATCTGCGAGTTCGAGTCTGACAAAGCCACCCTGGAGTTTCCTGCCGAAGCCTCTGGTATCCTGCGCCATGTAGCTGGCGAAGGTGACGATCTCAAGATCGGGGCCCTCGTCGCCAAAATTGACACCAGCGCTGAACCACCCGGCGACGGCAGCGGCAGTGACGGAAGCAGCCAGAAAAAGGAGGAGGCAAGTCACGACGCCGAGGCTGACAAGGCAACACCCTCAGCCGACAAATCTGCGGAGGACAAAGAAGCTTCTAATACGCAAGGCGACACGGGCGGGCACCCCTCGCCGGCCGCCGCCAAGATCTTGCGTGAACACGGGATCTCAACCGACGACGTCACCGGCACCGGCAAAGACGGGCGCATTACCAAGGAAGACGCCCTCAAAGCCGTGGATGCCCAATCAGAGAGCGTGGAGGAGCCATCGTCCGGTAAAGCGGAGCCTGCGGCAGCTCCGGAGCCGAAGTCTGCACCCGAAAAAGCACAACCCGCAGCGACCACCCAACCCTTTTCACGCAACGAACGCCGTAAGAAAATGAGCCGGATGCGGCGCACCATCGCCCGCCGGCTGGTATCGGCGAAGAACGAGACCGCCATGCTCACCACCTTCAACGAGGTGGACCTCACCGAGGTGCTCGCACTGCGGAAGAAACACCAGGATGCATTTGTCGAGCGCTATGGTGTGAAGCTGGGCTTCATGTCGCTCTTTGCCAAGGCCTGTGCCAAAGCCCTCATGGAGATGCCAGATGTGAATGCGTATCTCGATGGCGAAGAATTGATCTATCACGATTATGTCGACATCTCGATCGCCATCAGCACACCCACCGGCCTGGTCGTGCCACCAGTCAAGAATGTGGAGTCACTGGGATTTCACGAGATCGAACTGAAGATCAAGGAACTGGCAGAAAAGGCGCGTGAGGGCACCCTGACGCTCGAAGAGATGCAGGGCGGCACCTTTACCATCACCAACGGCGGCATTTTCGGTTCGATGATGAGCACGCCGATCCTCAATGAGCCACAGTCGGCAATCCTGGGCATGCACAATATCCTGCGGCGCCCGGTGGCGATCGACGGCGAGGTGGTGATCCGGCCGATGATGTACCTGGCGCTCTCGTACGACCACCGGGTCATCGATGGCAGTACATCCGTAACCTTCCTCG
>JAWWBX010000490.1:0-2202 GCA_033720735.1 Saprospiraceae bacterium | reverse complement strand
GGCACCGGCCCGGCAGAGCGCCACATCGGTCGCCGCATAAGCGAGGTCCATCCGGTCCACGTACTTTTGCAACCGGAGTCTTGGATGCTCCATGACACGGGCGCTCAGATTGTCGTAGTACCGTGTGCCGCTCTGCCATAGGATATGTACGCTTTCATCCTCCAGCAAAACCGGCAGGTGCCGTTCCATCGCGTCGTTGATGGCTCCACTCCCGAGCGAGCCGCCAAAGACGAACAGCATCGACGCATTCGCAGGTACACCAAAAAACTCGCGCGCTTTCATTTGATCGACGCCTTGGAGTTCTTTGCGCGTAGGGTTGCCGCTGAGAATGCACTTCTCAGCAGGAAATGGCCCTTTCGCTTCAGGGAACGCGATGTGAATGTGTTCGGCCCGCTTCGATAAGAGCCGGTTCGTCAGCCCCGCGTGTGCATTCTGCTCCTGAATGACTATCGGACGCCCCCGCCAACTCGCTGCCAGGAGTACCGGCCCGGAGACGTAGCCGCCCGTTCCTACTACCACGTCTGCGTCAAAATCGCCGACGAGATCCCAGCTCTGCTTCAGACCCTTCATCAGCTTGAACGGAAAACTCAGGTTCTGCGGCGACAGCGACCGTTGCAGGCCACTTACAGTGATTGGGTGGATAGCATAACCCGCCTTCGGCACCGCCTCCCATTCCATGCGGTCCTGTGTGCCTGCAAACGCGATAGCCGCCTCTGGCTCTAACGCCCGCACGGCATCGGCGATGGCAATGGCCGGATAAACATGGCCGCCGGTGCCGCCGCCTGCAAAAAGGATGCGTGGAGATCTACTCATGGGTGCATTATTAGTTGATGGGTACTTTTATGTGCCCCCTCATACTGCGTTCTCCACGCCAATGACTCCCCCTTTCCGACAAATTCCCAATGTTCGCTTATCCCCGCCCCGCTTGCCGCGAGATGTTGAGCAGGATGCCGAGCATGATGCCCGTCGCCACCATCGAAGTGCCGCCGTAGGAGACCATCGGCATCGGCAGCCCGGTCACTGGCAACAGCCCGCAGGAAACGCCTGCGTGGATGAAGCCGTAGAGCACGATCATCGTGGTGAACCCGACGGCGAGGAAAAGACCCAGCGGGTCCGGCGCGTGCCGGGCAATGCGGAGGAACCCTCGGAACAGGAACCAGATGAACAGCCCCAGCAAGAACACCGCGCCAAGCAAGCCATATTCCTCAGCGATGATAGCGAAGATAAAGTCGTTGTAGGGAGCGGGCAGGAAGTCGCGCTGTACGCTTTTCCCCGGCCCCACTCCGGTAAGCCCACCGAGTGCAAAAGCGATGCGGGCCTGATGTGCCTGATATCCCTCGGCCTGTTTGCTAAACACCTCGGCACTCTCTGTATTGGAGAAAATCTTGATGCCGAGCCGGGATTCGATGCGGGCGGCGCGATTGGGCGAGAAACTCAGCAGCACGATGGCTCCTACCATACAAAGCCCGAACAGCCCGGCGAGGTGCGCCGCGTTCACCCGTCCCACAAAGCACATCACGGTCACCGTCAGCAGCACCAGAAACGCGGTCGAGAGATCTTCGAGCCCGATCAGCGCAACAGTGAGCAAGATCCAGAAGAAGACCGGCGTAAAGGCGCGGCCCAGGCTCTTGATATAGGGTTGCTTCTTCGTCAAGAGCACGCCCACGTAGAGGACGAGTGCCACCTTTGCCAGATCGGAAGGTTGAAACCCATAGCCGCCGAACTCCAGCCAGCGCCGCGCATTGCCGTACGAAACGCCGAGCACCTTAACCAGCACCAACAGCGCCAGCGACATTAGTAGCGCAATCCGACTGAATCGCGCCAGCCACTTGTAATCTATCAGACTAAAGATGCCCGCGACGCCGAGTGCCAGCCCCAGCCGGATCACGTGCCGCAGTAGGAATTGCTCCGTACTGCTGTCGGCCTTCGTCTCGGCCAGAAACGTGATGGCGCTGTAGACTGCCACCACCCCCACCGCCGACCACATCAGCGCGATCCAGAGCACATACTTATCAGCGGGAGCCGCCCGCCATTTTTGTACAAGAGATGCCATATCGGTTTCCAGTTTACGGTTCCCGGTTTACGGTTGAAAGACAGAAACCGGAAACGGTGAACCGGAAACCGTAAACCCTTAGAGACTATTTACCAGCCGTTTGAAGACCTCACCCCGGTGTTCGTAGTTGTCGAACATATCGAAGGAGG
>JAWWBX010000489.1:0-2225 GCA_033720735.1 Saprospiraceae bacterium | reverse complement strand
CGGATCTGACCTTGCCGGGAGGACCATGGGCTTCGACATTTTGAATTTCGACGAAATTCGAAATGTCAGTAATCTGTTGCTTGAATAAAAGCATGATAACTGGTTGATAACAAGTGACTCACAAGGAACTCAACGAATTTCGACGAAATTCTAAACGTTCCATCATATTCGGTGACCAGTCGTCAATCGGCATGCCTCTCTCCGGGTCAGGCCCTACATGGCCAAAACCTTCTCCAGGATCATGATTGCAGAAACACCCGCTCCCGCCCCCGAGATGAACAGATTCCAGTCGCGGTGCCGGATGGTAAAGAAGCGACTGAGCACCCAGTAGACGGCGAAAAAGCACACGACGATCAGGATCTGACCGATCTCCAGTCCGATGTTGAAGGCAAACAGCGGCAAAACGATACTCTCCAACTCGCCCAGCAGCGCCCGGAAATAATTTGAGAAGCCCATCCCGTGGATGAAACCGAAGCACAGGGCGAGGATGTAATTGCCGGAGACAGCTTTGGAAAAGACCGGGTGGTCTTCCTTGTCTTTCTGGGTGATATTATAGATGCTCGTGAGGAGGATGGTGACCGGGATGAGCAATTCCACCACGTCGGCATTGATCCGGATGATGTCGAGGGCGGACATGGCCAGGGTCACCGAGTGCCCGATCGTGAAGGCGGTGACGAGTACCAGGATCTTCTTCCATTCCCGGAGCTGGTAGACAGCACACAGAGTAATAATGAAGAGCATATGATCGTACCCCTGGATGTCGGAGATATGCTCGAAACCGAGTGACAGGTATGCGCTGAACGGTGACATGGGACCGAAGATAAGAAGTGCGCCGGAGCTCTATGATCTGCCGATCTTCACGAATGTCTCCTGCCTGAGGAAGAAGCCGGCTTTGACCAGTTGCTTCAGGGCTTTGCGCGACGGGTTGACCAGGTAGGTGGATTCGTCGAGCTGTCTGAACGGTGTGATGTCCAGGAAGGTGCTGATGTCGCCGTCGTAGTCAGACGTGCTGGCCGTATCCGTATGCGGCCGGTAGTTGCCGACGGCATACGTCTCCAGGGATCCGTTTGCTCCGGGTTTGAGCAGATAGATATCCCAGTACTCGTCTTCAAACCGGGTGTTCAGGATGAGGTAGTCGCCAAATCCCTTGATCAACAGGGTGTCGGAAATCCCGATGGTGTCCATTTCGATCGAGGTATAGCGCAGCGAATCGCCCTCATACGTCACCGGAAACCCTCTGTTGCCCGGGAGTTGGTCATCATACATCCGGTCATTTTGCAGCGTCAGGTGCGGCATCGTATCGAGCTGATCCTGATGCAGGTAGTGCGAAGTCGTTTCAATCGCCACGATCGCATCGGGCAGGATGAATCCGACTGTGTCGGCCGGAGTATCGGCCAGCGCGTAGGCGCCCAGGAGATCTGACGGGAATGAGGCCAGGGCCTTGGCGTTGAGGGGTTGTGGTGCTTCGAAGGCGACGCGGGTGCAGGAGGTCCACAGGCCAGTGGTAAGAAGGAGTATCAGCCAGCAGTGCTTCATGTTGGGTGATTATGGAGAAAAAGATACGATGTGCTTCGACAGCGCGGTATATTATTTCTGGTTCTGCACGATTCTGTTTCTGATCATCCTGTATCCGCTTAGGATTCCGATCAGGTACGTGAGGATGATTGCACAGAGTAGGGCATTTTGCCAGAACGTTGGATCTGAAGTCCGTAAGACCAGTAGCCCAATCTCCTCCCAGATCAGGATAAACGGCACGATCTGCGCGATCCGCAAGCCCTCTTTTGTTGTCTCACGGTCGTCACCCCAGAGCGCAACGCCCTGCATGATCTTTTCCTGGATGAACAGGATACAGCCGCAATGGCAAGGATAGTGATAGTCATGCTTCAAACCAGGCGCATATGGATCTAACAGCATGCATCGCGTCGGGGTTCCTGCATGTGGCTATGAAAAGTTGAGGCAAAGTAGTTGTCGGGCTGCCCGACGAAGCCGGGCAGATTTCGGACGATTCGATTACTAAGAGAAAGGAGTAGATATAAAAAAGCCCGCCTTCGCTCTTCGAGCTATGGCGGGCGAGTCGGGGTGGCGGGATTTGAACCCACGACCTCGTCGTCCCGAACGACGCGCGCTACCGGGCTGCGCTACACCCCGTAAATGGGGCTCAAAGATAGCCATTCGAGCAGAATGCGGCAAACGAGAGAGAGGCTGCAATTCCTATAGATCTAGCT
>JAWWBX010000488.1:0-2228 GCA_033720735.1 Saprospiraceae bacterium | reverse complement strand
GCCCCCCGACGTGGTCCCGGCTAAGGAGACTGTGGGAGGTGGCCATGCGTATAGCGGATACGGCGATTGTCAGGAACGGAAGACTCAAGATTCCTGAGGCGGCCCTCAGACCATTAGGGCTCGCCAAGGATTCCCTGGCCTACGTCCTTGAGATCGAGAGTAGTCGAACCGATCCGCGCCAGCTGATCATCACCTCGATGCTGGTCGGTATTCATTTTACGGATGCCTTCAAACTGGGCACCAGCCCGTTCATGCTTTTGCGCGAAACGATGGACGCCCCGTTGTTTGCCCGGGCCGACTATCTCAGCATGGTGCAGGGCAATGGGCTCAATCCTTTGCTCCAGAATTACTGGATGACCATCCACCCGCCGACCCTCTTTCTCGGCTTTGCATCAGTCGCCATTCCCTTCAGCTACGCGATGGGTGGTTTGCTCACCGGACGGCACCGCGATTGGCTCAAACCGGTCCTGCCCTGGGCGTTGTTCTCCGCCGGCATCCTTGGCACCGGCATCCTGATGGGTGGCGCCTGGGCGTATGAAGCACTGAGTTTTGGAGGCTACTGGGCCTGGGATCCGGTGGAAAATATGTCCCTGGTCCCCTGGATCATCCTGGTTGCAGGTGTGCACGGCAACCTCATTGCACGCAAAACCGGACATTCCCTCCGCACGACCTATCTGTTTTACGCATTGGCGTTCGTCCTGGTCCTGTACTCTTCGTTTCTCACCCGCAGTGGAGTGCTGGGGGATTCATCGGCACATGCGTTTACCCAAATGGGTCTCGAATGGCAACTGGTCTTTCTGGTGCTCTTCTTCGGCCTGGGCTCAGCCTACCTGCTGCTGCGCCGGTGGAAGTCGATCCCGGTACCCGAAAAAGAAGAAAAGATCCAGTCACGCGAATTCTGGATGTTCATTGGCACCCTGGTCCTGCTTTTTTCGGCTGTGCTGATCACCTTCACGACCTCGATCCCCGTATACAACAAAGTGCTGAATGTGGTTGGCGGGCTGTTTGGCTCGGATCTGACCCATTTACACCGGACGGCGCCTGTCGATCCAGTGCCGCATTACAACAAGTTCCAGCTGTGGATCGCAGTCTTTATCGCACTGCTCTCCGGTATTGCGCAATACCTCCGCTACAAGGAACCTTCGTGGGGGACGTTCAAGAGCAGGTTTTTACGTCACGGTGGGATCTCAGCGGTGCTGACCGCGGCCCTGACCTTTATTTTGACCTTGTGGATCAACGCGGTCGCCTGGCAGTATCTCGTACTCCTCGCCTGTGCCGCTTTTGCCATCGTTGCCAACACCGACTACCTCATTTCCTACGCCCGCCTGCAGCCAAGGCAGATGGCATCCGGTCTGGCGCACCTCGGTTTCGGACTGATGCTCTTAGGGATCATGGCCAGCGGACTCAACAAAGAAGTGATCTCGACCAATGCGTTTGCCCAAATGGGGCTGATCGAGGGCATGGATACGCGCACCCACATCACGCTGATCAAGAACCGTCCGATGTTCATGAACGGCTACTGGGTTGAATATGTGAAGGACACGATCACCGGGAATGAGCGCCAGTTTCTGGTCAGCTACAAGCGGGTAGATGCCAACCTTGACACCGTGGAAACCTTTGAGTTGCGGCCGAATGTGGTCTTTAACACCGAGTTGACCAAAGTGGCGGCGAGCAATCCGGCGACGAAGCGCTACCTCGATCGCGATATTTTTACCTATGTAGCCGCCCTGCCAGGCGAACAAATGGATGTGGAAGAGGCAAAGCGAATCAATGACACCCTCGATTTCCGCCGCTATGAGCTCGCCATTGGTGAGACGATCGCCGACTCAGTGAGCACCATTCGTCTTGACCGGATCTGGTCTGAGCCTGAGCATCCCGAGTATCGGCCCCGGCCCGGAGACCTGGCACTGATGGCCGATTTCACGGTGGAGAATCACCAGCGCGGCCAGGTCGATTCGGTCGCAGCACTGGTCTACCTGCGCGACGGTCTGGTGTACGGATATCCGGCGCAGCTCAATGACCTCAATATGCGCATCCGCCTGCCTGATGATGCCATCCGGAACTTCTATCCCCGGGATGACAGCCTCGATTACCAGTCCTTCACCTTGCAACAGGGTTCCTCCTTTGCATGGAATGGACTGACGATCACCTTGCGCACGATCGACCGGGCAGCCACCCACCCGCAGTACACGCCGTTGCCCGATGACATTGCGGTGAATGCCGTGATG
>JAWWBX010000487.1:0-2284 GCA_033720735.1 Saprospiraceae bacterium | reverse complement strand
GATGCCGCAGTACCAGAAGTACATCAACAAGGACAACGTCATCGTTGCAGGGCCACACAAGGTGTACGGGCCGGAAACGAATGATCTGATCCTTCAGATGAGAAAACGGGGCATCGACAAGGTCGTCCTGGCTGGAATGTCTGCCAACCTGTGTGTGGAGGCGCACATGCGCGAGTTACTGGAAGCCGGATTTGAGGTCTCGGTAGTGACGGACGCCACGGCTGGTGCCATCCTGCCGGACATGAACGCCTACGAAGCGGCACTGATCAACTTCAGGATGATGGCAAGCCATCTGTACAAGACCGATGAGGTTTTGCAGGAGTTGGCCAACGGCAATGCGGGCAAGTAGCACATGCGTGCCCTGGGAGTTCATATTCTTTCATCTTTAAAATCTGGAACCATGTCAATGATTGATAATATCGATGTCAGTAAGCTCGAACAATTCCGGGCATTTCTTACGGACAACCCCGACAAGGGACGGTTATCCCTCGAAGCGAAAGCTGTCTACGAACGACAAGCTGGCCGTAGTACTGTGCACATCGGAGCATATACCCTTGACGATACCCGGATCGAACGGCCCACGCGGCACTACACCATCCCCTTTGGGGCCTGGAGAGAGGTGGAGGAAGCGATGGGCGTTGGTGGCCCTACAGACCGCATGGAGCCGGTTGAAATGGCACTGGCCGCCACGGCAGCCTGCGTGATCAATGCCGTTTCTTACAATGCAGTCCGCATGGGGATCCCCATCGAGGGGCTGGAAGTCTCGGTGCGCTCGACAGTCGATCCACGCGTACTCTTTGCCCTGCGTGGCCCCGAAGACCATGGCGCCTGCTTCGGACAGGTCGAATACTCCGTAGAGGTTCAGGGCGATATCTCCGACGAACAGCTGACGATGATCGAGCAGTTGTGCGTGCACTCACCCGTGTACGGACTCCTCGCCGAGGCGATTCCGCTGAAATCTACTGTACGGAGAGCATCAGCTACGCTGGCGGCCGTGTAAGGTCCAGGCGACAAAAAGGTGCTGGCAATCCTGTGCCCAATCCTGCACGGAGGCAGGCCATCTGAACGTTGAAGGATATCCCCTCCTTGCCGTTGAGCAGGGAGGGGACGCTTTTTCTACCGCGATCAAGATCGCGTTTCAGCCGGGTGACCGAACTTTCGGCTGATCAATCCCACAACGAATGGACGATCGTACTTCCGTTGACCATCAGGGAATCCACCTTGCCCAGCCAGTCGTTGAGCGCGCCGAAATCTTCCCAGTTGGCCTGGGCCTGCTCCCAGTGATCCTGTAATCCGGCGGGATTGGCATACACTTCCGACAATACGTAGCAAGTATTGTCAGTGGTACCCTGACCGGGATCCATCGGATTGACCATTTGTGGTGCTTTGGACAAGTTGTAGCGAAGCAGTTGTTTTTCGCCATCGCGGTGATGCGTGCGCGCCATCCAGTTGGCGTGTGACTGGAAGATCCGGTCGCCTTCTGCGACGTGCTCTGGGGCCACGGTGAACACCACCGTGAATTGGGTACATCCTTTTTGTGACATTGTTCCTGTTTTTTGGGTAAGAAATGATTCCAGAAGTTACGGAATCCCGGGTACAACGACTGGCAAGGCTGCCCTGGTAAACAGAACTTGCTCAAACCATCATGACTCGTGATGCATTGTCCGGGACACACGTGAAGGGCCGGACTAAGGCACTGACCGCAGAGTGATGGTCCACCAGGCCGAGCCGTCCTGGATCGGGGAGATATCAATGGTGAGGATCAGCACTTCTGTGTCCCCCGCTCTCGCGTAGCCCAGCACTTCGTACTCAATACGTTCCCTGGGTGCGATCAGACCATCGTATTCACCCGCATTGAAGGGCTTGGCGTACCCGAGAAAAGCACCTGGCCCAATAATGGTAATGGTTCCTGGCCCCGCGAAGGTCGAAGGCGTGGCGTCAAAACTGCGTGTTCCCGACGTGAACGCATCAAAGGGTGCCGGAATGTCGGCCTCATCTACACAGCGTGCGGGAGAGATGCCCATGAACGGCTCTCCCCACATCACCCCACGGGCGTCGTACCACATCGTACCCGAGTCCCGGAAAATGAACATGTCGTCCATTTGGCATGCCCGCTCGACCGTGTCAGGTCCTTCATACCATTCACCACTTCCTGGGTACGGTCCTGCCTTGTACGAGCCGGCGCCTTCTAGTACCCAAACCTTTCCCTCTGTGCTGGAGAGCTTGTCCGGGGTGAACCTGCCTCCCCAGACATACACGTTTCGATAGCTGCAAATCAGAGAGG
>JAWWBX010000486.1:0-2320 GCA_033720735.1 Saprospiraceae bacterium | reverse complement strand
TTCAACCCGTGATGCGATATTCACACCGTCTCCATAAATATCGTCGCCATCTATGACGATATCGCCGGTGTGTAGGCCGATCCGCAGTGGAACGACAGGTTGGCGTCGCAAGGTCAATTGCAGCTCCCGTGCACAGTGAACCGCCTCAACCGTACTTGTAAACATGCACAGGCTGCCATCACCAAAGTGCTTCACGATCGAACCTCCGTGAAGGGCAACAAGGCGATCCAGTTCATCACGGTACCGGGCAGCCAGCCCGCGTGCGTGGTGCTCATCGGTGTGCATCAGGGCACTGTATCCGACGATATCGGTAAACATGATGGCAGCAAGCCGGCGGGTGGATGTCATGACCCATCCAAGATATGGATTCGGGTGGAGCACCGGAAGCACTTATCTGCGATGTCGCCGCTTGCAAAGATTTAGCGTGGATGTCTGCAAGGCACAAATTGCGCTTGCAGCGCGCCCGGGTCAATGACCACAAAAAAAGAATCCCTGTCCGCGTCGAACAGGGATCCTGCAAAATGATATGAGTGCCTGGGTCAGTCGTTGCCCTGGGTGTCATCCAGTACGCTCAGGTCCTTGCGCAGTGCAATGATCTCCATGCCCATAAATTCGGATGCTTCATTCCATCCTTCGAAGAACTCGTCGCGATCGATGCCATACATTTCCTCGTACTTGCCAAAGAACCCGCGATTATTGTCCATTGACGCCCAATTCGTATGATGCCACATGATTGCCCAATCCCAGTCATTGCCTGAGTTAGCCTGGTTGGTGTAGATCTGGAGAGCCATATCCCAGTCATTTTCTTCGTAAAGCTTGAAAATGGTTTCCCAGATATGTACGGCATTGTTCCATTTGTCCGGTTTGATGTCAAAGTATCGGACGACGGCGACGCCCGCTTCGAAGCCATCCGGAACGTAGTTCATGTCGTCCATCAGGCGCCACCAATTCCACTCGCCAGTATGAGCATGCGGTGCCACATTGGCCCACCAGTCGTCCATATGGCCGTCAGTATCCAACGGTGTATCCATATCAGTCCAGGTCAATGGGCCCTTCACCCAGAACATACTGCCGGCTCTGGGTCCGGAGTTGATTTGCCACACATTGACACTTTGTGCGCCTTCGGTATGGTACTTTTCATTGTGCGCCTTCACGCCTTGTGTGAGCTGTTGCGCATGCCCGTCTTTCGCCGTTAGCAATATCGATTGGTACATGATGTAGCCATCATCTTCCTGTGCGGACAGTGACAGCATGGTAAGGCACGCGAGTGCCATGAGTAAGTGTTTCATAGTTGATTGTGTTTAGTGTTAAGAATAGTGTAATCATGGAACAATGCCTCTGTCAAAGAGGCCGAGCCACTCCGTGAGTGACGAGGTCAGATTGCAGTCAACCCCACTTCTCACCGAGTGCATCCAGGCCGGCCTGCTCCAGGTCGGCTGGCGTCATGCAGGGCATGAAGCGGACTTCGGCATTGAACTTCAGGAAGAGCGGCTCGGCATATCGTGGAATCTCGGAAGGGCTGTCCATATTCACGATCATGATGCCGCCGCGACGTCCTTCTCGTGCGGTAAAATACACGGCCTCTGGCTTGAGGTCCTCCAGGATGCTGCGGATGGTCGATCCGGCTGTCCCGTCCCGAACCATGGAATTGAACGGCTCGATGGGATTCTGGAATTGGATCATCATTTTCATTCGAGGGGGATTTTGGATGTTTGAGAAATGCAATCCTATAAAATACAACTAATTTGGGTGCATCGCAATGGCAATGATAGCCTGGTTTTGTTGTCCGTGAATTCCCTGCAACGACTACTTTTATTCCCATGGTCCGTATCTGTCTGTTTTTTGTTTTCGTCGCTCTCGCAGGTTTTTGTGCAGCACAATCCTCTAAGTCCATCTCGATCGAGCGTCTGGGCAACGATCAGCACATCGTTCTCGACGGTCTGATCAACGAAGAGGTCTGGTTGACAATGACACCCATCACCGACTTCACCATGCAGGAACCACTCGAAGGAGGTGAGCCGACCGAACGGACCGAGGTGCGGATTGCCTACGATGCGGAGCACTTGTACATGGCGGTCACCTTGTACGACAGCGATCCTGCGGGCATCAAGGCCTTCCAGACACGCCGCGACGCTGAAAATGACGACTCCGACAGCTTTATCTGGTTCTTCGATACGTTTCTCGACAAACGCAACGCGTACATCTTCGAGATCAACCCGGCCGGGCTCATGGCCGACGCCTTGCTCACAACAGGGCAGGGGAGTGATATCAACCGCGACTGGGATGGGATCTGGGAGGTGGAAACCCACATCGGCACGTT
>JAWWBX010000485.1:0-2326 GCA_033720735.1 Saprospiraceae bacterium | reverse complement strand
TGGACGGCGGATCGGCCCATCTCGGGTTGCCGCTCTTCATGCCCGGCGACTCGGCCGTTGACACCGATATCAGGGAGCGGATTATCCTGGAGTATGCGGATGCCGCCTCGGGCCGGATGCAGTTTGACCGTGAGCGTCAAATGCTGGTCTATGACCATGTGATCACCATCTTCACCGAGGGGCCCAATGCCGGACCGCTTCAGGTCCCTGACGGCAGCTACCACGCTTACCAGTATGATAACGGAAGCTGGCGGTTTATTGACAAGGTTTTCAATGTCAAAGTCGACACTCCGCCCGGAAGTGGCTTGCAGCGCGACAAGAACCTTGATATTTTCGGGCGACCCAAACAGTGAGTTGCGCTCACCTGGTTCCTGGATGATCCGACACTACAAGTCAATGACCACGCGCACGGCGCACTATTACGTCTACGGCGATGCGGATACCTGCACGCATCGATGGCTGGCCCTGCACGGATATGGTCAGCTCGCGCGCAATCTTGCCGGTAAATTCGATCACCTAGCTTCGGACAAGCACTATGTCGTGGCGCCGGAGGGTTTGTCGCGATTCTACTGGGAGGGCGTGCGCGGCCAGGTGGTGGCATCATGGATGACCAGTCTCGACCGGCTCGACGAAATTGCCGACCAAATCACGTACCTCGACCGGATTGCGGGGATCGCAGGCATCAGTCGTAGCGCGACAGCCAGGCGGATTGTGCTGGGGTTTTCACAAGGTTGTGCCACTGCCTGGCGGTGGTTGGTCAATAGCCAGCCCCCGGTGGACACCTTGATCATGTGGTCGGGCTGGTTGCCGGAGGATATTGACTACCAGGCACATTTGCCCTACCTGCGGGGTATCAGGCTGGTGGGTGTTCACGGCAACAACGATCCATACTATGAAGGCGGGCGTTTTGATATCCTGCTGGAGCGATACCGCCAGGCCGGTTTAGAGCCGGAATGGGTCAGACACCCGGGCGGGCACGAGATTGATCGTGACGTCCTGACGTCCGTCGCAGCAATGCTCTAGCCACGGGCTTCAGCCGGGACCCAGCGTACCCGTAGCAGCCGTTGCGTAGCAGGTGTCACTTTATAGCGTTCGTCGAGCCGGTGCCCCACGAGCCATACGATCTCATCGCCACATGTCAGCACCAGTACCTGTGCCTTGAGCGGACGCGGCACTTTACGGTCTGTCAGGAAATCCTGGACCTTTTGCCGGCCTGGGGCGCCCAATGGATGAAATCGGTCGCCGGCTTTCCACTGCCGCACTACAAGCCGGTCACGGCACAAGTCGCCACTGAAGGCTTCCTCATGTGGATCCCGACTCCAGACCTCCCCCTCTGGAAGTTCGCTCAGCATGATCTTGCCATGCGGCAGAATGATGGTCTCGCCTGGTGAGATCGTCTGGGGCCTCACTTTCACTTCCTGTTGCCGTGTGATCAGCAGACTGTCCCGGTCTACGGTCATCACATGGGTTGCCGACAGAAACTGTGTGCCAGCCTGATGTTCTGTTTGCAGGGCCTCGGTGCATTGATGCACTGTAAAGCCGTAGCGGCCAGCCAGGTGATGCAACACCAAAATCGGGGCCGGGGTGGCTTGTAGAGCGCCCAGCGGCAATGAGAGCATTTCACCGTCGCACACCACCAGACCTTCCACCTGACGCTGCAGCGCGTTCCGGATCAACGCTGCCTGCCCTTCAAGATGCGTGATAGTGTCCCGCATGCGCTCACGAAAGTCCGGCTTCAGATCGATCAGGACAGGCATCAGGTCTGCACGGATTCGGTTGCGCAGGTAGTACTTCTCATCATTGGTGATGTCATGCGCAAACGGGATCTTCTCCGCCTTGACAATCGCCTGGATGGTGTGTCGATCAAAACAGAGCATAGGGCGAACGATGCCGTCGCGTCGCACCGGAATGCCGGTCAGACCGTCAATGCCCGTTCCGCGGAGTAGATTGATAAAGAACGTTTCAATCGTATCGTCCAGATGATGGGCGGTGGCGACGGCGCGGAAATGATGTTGTCGCAGCAGCGTCTCAAACCATGCATAGCGCAACTCACGGGCACTGATTTGCACATTAGCCTGGTCCGGGATGGGCGCGTCTTTCAAGTGAAAGGGCACATTGTAACGCGAGCAGTAACTGGCGACCAACTTGGCATCCCGCTCGGAGTCGGCACCACGCAGATGATAATTGACATGCACCACCTCGCAGGGCTGCCCGGTGCGCCTCAGCAGGTGCAGCATGCACATCGAATCCATCCCGCCGCTGACTGCCAGCAGGATCCTGTCGGCCGGTTCAAACAACTCATGCTTTGCCACGAAGGCCTTGAGTC
>JAWWBX010000484.1:0-2343 GCA_033720735.1 Saprospiraceae bacterium | reverse complement strand
GGTATGTGTCGAAGACCTGGATGAGCTGTCAAAAGAGGAATGGGAGTCGTACCTGCGGCTTGCCCATCAGTTGGTCTTTGCCAAACTGAGCAAAGCCAGGCAGCGCCAAATCCTGGCAGAGCCCTGACCACCGATCATTCCTGCTCATAGACGACCTGCCCCCCAGGATCGTAACGGCGATCTGTCCCTCCAGCCATGCGGACGGTTGCGTTTCGAACAGATCGATGTCAAGGACAGCCAGATCCGCCAGCATACCGGGCGCGATGGTCCCTTTCTTCCCTTCTTCAAATGCGCCGTATGCCGATCCCCACGTATACGCGCGCAGCGCTTCGTCCAGCGACAGCTTCTGCTCGGGAAACCACCCTCCTTCCGGGGTTCCGTTGATGGTCTGCCGGGTCACCGCAGCGTAAATACCCAGCAATGGGTTGACCGGGTAGTAGGAAGCGTTGGTTCCGGGCCAGTCCGAGCCAAACGAGAGCACGCATCCGTTCTCCTGCAGTGTGCGAAATGCGTATGCCCCACGGCAGCGCTCGGTCCCGATCCTCTCTTCCATCCATCGCATGTCGTCTGTCACATGGTAGGGTTGGACTTCAGAGACGATCCCCCTTCCGCGAAACCGCTGAAAATCATCGGGTGCAATGACCTGCGCGTGGACCAGGCGGAAGCGACGATCCCTGGGCCCGTTGTAGTGGTCCAGAGTGTCGAGAATGTCGAGCAGAAGATGATTTGCTTCATCACCGATGGCGTGGACGCGCAGTTGGATCCCGCAGCTGTCTGCCGCCAGCAACATCCGTTTGAAACTGGGCATATCTTCAGAAAATTCGCGCCAGCCGCCACGCCATGATTGATTCTCCAACAGATTGTCGGCGTACGGCTGAAAGAAACGCGCCGTCCGGGCGCCCATGATCCCGTCGATGTGCGACTTGAGTGTGCCAAAGCTGATCATGTCGGACCCGGCTGGCACGGGGCCGCCATCGGCATCCCAATCGATCACCCATCCCTTTTCGGCCATCATTGTATAGTTGCTCAGTCGCGATGGTGCAAAGTTGATCCGGCAGGTCAGTTCACCACGACGCTCCAGCTCGCGGTAGACATCCACTTGCACCAGTGGCGACATGTCCTGTACCGTGGTCACACCCCATTTCCGGCACTCTTCGAGGGCACGGCGCGCTTCGGCGAGCCGCCGTTCAAATGCTTTTTCGGGAACGCTGTTGCGCGCACTGTCGAGAACGGCACCCTCCAGGAGGCCGTCTTCCGACACGATACCCAGGTACTCCAAGGCGACCGCATTGGCCAGTCCGAGCGAGCGGTCATACCGCGTGACCAACACCGGATGATCGGGACTGATGCTGTCGATCAGTGCCCGATGTGGCGTAAAGGTGGTGGCGCTGCGCGCACTCCCCTCAGAGCCCACCCCCCACGCCTCGTACGCTCCCCAGTCACCACGGGTGATCCAGCTGCCTTTGGGCAGGCGCTCGGTGCACTCTTTTACACGCGCAATAAATGAAGCATCATCATTCACATCGAGCAGGTTGATACCCAGCAACAGTGCACCGGCCGCTGCAAAATGAACGTGTGAGTCATTGAATCCGGGGACCGTCAACCGGCTATCGAGATCGATCCTCACCGCCGCATCCGGTACCTCGTGGTCTGCGTCGCCAACAGCGACAATCACGCTGTTGCGCACGGCCACCCAGGTGGCCCAGGGATTGTCCGGGTCACCAGTCCAGATCTTGCCATTGTAGAGCAGAAGATCTGTCTCTGAACTGGTTGCTGTGCGTTCTGCGCACCCGGCCACCAGGGCCGTGAGAACGAGGGCCACCAGGTACGCAAGATGGAATCGAACCATGAATGGTGTTTTGTATTAAAGGTAGGCAACTCCTGCTTTGACCAGCGGTAGTACCCGTCATACGCCAGTGCAACCCGCCGGTCATGCTTGCTGAACGACTCCGGCGTACGAATGACATGCAGTTGATGAACGACACTGCGGTGATTCGCATCGGATCTATACACATACAGAAGAAGTCCTGCCAACTCATACCCTGGCACTTCGCTTGTGAAGAAAGGGGAGCAAATATGCAGAAGTGACTCAATTGGTCGTAGCGGGATGGCGGAGAGATAGACGCAGGCGAACTCACCCCCGGCCCTTCTCTTGTGAAGAGAGAGGAGCAGGCTTGCTTACGGGGCCAGTCGCTCCAGCTTCCAAGCGCCATCGACCCGCTGGTAAAGGATCCTGTCATGGAGGCGGTTCTCGCGGCCCTGCCAGAATTCGACGCTCTTGGGTTTGAGGATATAGCCGCCCCAGAAACTCGGGCGCGGCACATTTTCATCACCGGCGAAGCG
>JAWWBX010000483.1:0-2345 GCA_033720735.1 Saprospiraceae bacterium | reverse complement strand
GGATGATCGGATCATCAGACGTTGATATTCAGCAGGTGAAATACACGAGTCCCTGTCTGGTTGCAGGAAGAATGGAGTAGAGCGTAAGTTGCGCGGCGTGATTGAGAAGTGGCTACTCCACCACGATCGTCCGCGAACCCACCGGGACACCATCCAGCGTCAACCGGACGGCATAGGTGCCCGCAGGCAGATCGCGGACGTCATAGTAGAATCTGACGGGACTGTCAATCCGGATCTCCTGCTCAAGAACTGAACGGAGGAGTCGCCCCTGCCCATCGTGCAAACCGGCACGCAGAACCTTGCCCGCAGCCGGCGTCACCACATCGATAGTGACCAGTTCCGCAACCGGATTGGGAAACGCAGTGATCTCTGTCAGAGGGTCGTTGGCCACTCCGGCCGATGTCGGCTTCCCTGGCCGCTTCAGATATCCGATCCACGTGTCACTGAAATTACCCGGCTTCCCATAGGTCGAGGCGGTGTACACCGTCCCATCCTCGTCGTACTTGGGCTGGATGCCCGAATAGTCGCCCCAGCGTTCGAGCGTGGGATCAGCGCCGAAGTTGTTGTCCACCTTGATCATATCGATCACCCGTAGTCCTTCCTTGACGGTCACCCAGTCGGAGTAACCGTCATTGTAGTACAGCGCAGAATATCCCGGAAACCGGTCGGCCGATGCATGACTGGCAATGATGATCGCCTCGCGATCAAACGGCGTCGGTCCCGTAAACGCGATGCCAGGGTAGGCCAGATGGTCGGCGCCATTGCCCAGGATCGTCGCCTGCAGCGTGGGGGTCGATGCAACAAAATCGATGATGCCGTGGAAGACACCACTCCGCCCGGTGGCAGGGTCCATGGTATTGGAGACAAACTGGATGTGGTCCTCGGTATAGAAGGCGTCCAGCACCCGCGCGTCATTGGTCTGCAAAAAGTCCACGGGCTGCTCCGCAGTAGGTGGTACCCCGTACGATACGTCTGAGATCAGCGCTTCCACGGTCAGGGTCACATCCGGTGCATCCAGCGGTCCGTCAATATGCACTTTCCAGATGGTGTCGTTCTGGATGTCGAAGCTGCGGTTGGACAGGAAGTAGGCCTCGGAGCCCAGCGCGGCGGTCGCATACTTGACCGGGCAGATGTAACGCAGCTTGCGTCCGGCATGGGTGATGCCCTGCCAGGAGCGCCAGTCCAGCGGTTCACCGGCGTACCCGTCGAACTTGTCGATCTGGTAAATGAGCGTCTCATTGAACCCGGTCTGCCAAGTCGAGTCCTGGTAGACGGCATTGTAGGTAAAGAACAACTCGCGGTCGGTGAGCGAGATCATCGGGTAGTCGGCAAAGGTGTCGTCCACCAGCGGGCATCCTTCGAATTGATAGAGATGCCAGGCACCGGTGGGATCGCTGCTTGCGGAGAAGGCAAATACGATGTTGCTCCCGTCGCAATCGAAATCCTGCATCATCACCATCACAAAGCGATCGGCCTCCGGGTCGTAGATGATGCGTGGATCGAAGTAGAGGTCGTCCTCGCCGAGGATCTCCCAGAACGCATCGAGTGAATAGGCCTCCTGCCACACGCCGGTGGGCCCGATGACGAGCATGTGCACGTTGATCACGCTCACGATCTGGTCATTGTTGTTGACCGCGAGATGGTTGTCGAGCGGGATGCCCGCCACGGCGTTGCCCGAAAACGATCGGATGACTTCCGGTGGATCGACTAACCCATGCCGCTCCGGGTTTGACATCTGTGAAGGTGGGAACAATGCCGCCGCTTTGGCTTTCTGCTCCATCAGGAAGCGGTGATAGGCCTCACCACCGGGCTTGGGGTAGGAGAGGTACTCAATGTATGCTTCCGGGGCCTGATGATCCGCGAGATGGATCGTGGCGATCCTTTTGACCGGTGCTTCCGGCCTGGTGGTGGCATTGCCCTGGGCATGCACGCCACTGACGAGGGCGCCGAAGAAGAGAAGAAGAGCGAGACGCATGGTTGCGGGATTTGTTGCTTCCAAGTTACGGTTTCGGTACAAACGAATACGAGGCATGATGTGGGTGGGATCATATTTAGATTTCTTCCTCGACTTCGTCCCGATTTCATCGGGACTCCGCTAGGAATGACAAGGTTTCTGCTTAGCTTTTGTGCACTGATGTCCGATGAGCATATGCAAGGGCCCCTTTGGATACCGCGAGGATTGAGATGCACTTAGTTGTCATTCCGAGCGGAGTCAGCCACTCGGCCGACGGAGTCGAGTTCGCGTATGCCCCCTTGCCCAAGATTTGAATCGAATCCACTGATCAGAGCGAGTTCGACGCGAGCCTGTTGTCATGCTGAGCGGAGTCAGGGATCGACTGACGGAG
>JAWWBX010000482.1:0-2349 GCA_033720735.1 Saprospiraceae bacterium | reverse complement strand
TCGCGGTCAGGAGCCTGTCGTTCTTCGAACGCGCTCCGGAGATGTTTTCCTGGATCGATGGCCCGGACGGTCTCAACAACTACCCAACCCGATATGGCGTTCGCGTGCTGAAGAACGGCGTGGAGGTCTATCGCGCAGAAGACATCCCCACCACGGCCGACTGGACACTGGTTGAATTCTCCTTCGACGGATTTCCCGAATTCATTATTTCAGATGAGGCCACCTTCCGGTTTGAGCTGCTTCCGTATTGTCTGATCGGCAACGACGCATCAGTAACTGCCTGGGATCTTGATGAAATCAACGTGGTGGCGAGTTGCGCGTCACCCGGGAGTGTTCAACGCAATATTTTTGGCGCGGTGCGTACGACTGATGGCGAGGTCATGCCGTTTGTGGAAGTCAGACAAATGGCTCCGGGACAGCCTGCGCGCTTTGACACCACCGACCTGGCCGGGCATTATGCCTTCGAGGATGTTGGCCCGGATAGCATTTCCACGCTGACAGCCCATCAGAATGGTGATGTCCTGAATGGGGTAAGCACTCTCGACCTCATCCGCATCCAACAGCATCTTTTGGGGTTGCGTCCGTTTGACTCACCGTATGACATGATTGCGGCCGACGTCAATCGCAGCCACTCGGTCAGTACGTCTGATCTGCTTGTCCTGCGTCGCGTGCTGCTCGGCGTGCAATCCGGGTTTACCAATAATACGAGCTGGCGTTTTGGCGATGCTGCGCAGGAGCTCTCGCTCGGCAATCCCTGGTCCTGGCGCGAGGAGATCGTGGTCGCCGAGGACGATGCGCTCGTTGATTTTACCGGAATCAAGGTGGGGGATGTGACCGGCGATGCTACACCTGATTTTCGGGAATCTGCAGAATCGCGGTCACCAGGAACGATCAGCCTGTTATTGGAGCAAAAAGTGCAGGATGGCCATATCGCCTATGTCATTCGTTCAAAAGAACTTGTGACCCTCACCGGTCTGCAGGCAATTATCTGCTTTGGCGAACAGATCCTGGACGTGCAGGATGGTTTTTTCGAAATGAAAGACCGGTATGCTGTATCTGCAGACGGCCAAACGTTGCGCATCGTTTGGAGTGATGTTCACGGCGTCGATCTGCAACCAGGCTCGCTCCTGTTTACGATCGTCACTTCCGGGTCAGCCCCAACAGCGCCTCCCAGGCTTGATGCACGCAGTGCAATTGTACCGGAGGCGTATTCTGCTGAAGGCCTCCCTGTGCGGCTCACCGTTGATCATGGTCCGCCAGGAATCGGAACCGATCCCAACCTGACAGTCCACCCCAATCCAATGTACAGGGAAGCAGGGTGCTCGGTCACGTTCACAGTCACCGATCCGTCAGTAGTGTCCCTGGATCTGTACGACATCGCGGGCCACCGGGTCTTTTCCGCGAACGGGCGCTATCCTGCCGGACGCCACGTGATCACACTGGGGCCGGCAGATCTTCCTGATGATCAAGGCATCCTGATCTGCCGCGTGCAGAGCAGCTCCTGGAGCAGAACCATTCCACTCATACTCCTGCATTGAACGACAATGGGCTGTCTCCGACCACTGACACAAAGCATTGTTTGCCTCGTTCTGACTGCAGGATGCCTGATGTCTGAGGTTATTGCCCAGGCCGATACATCCGCCAACCGGATTGCGATCCAGGGTGATCTCAGGTTTCGCCTCGAGCACGACTGGAACAGCCGCCGCGCGAATGGCACGTTGCGGGACGATCGGTCGCGCATGCGGATCAGGATGCGGCTGGGCATGACCTATCAGCCACGCCCGTGGCTCCAGGCCGGGATCGCTGTACGGACCGGCCGTGCCGACAACCAACAAGACCCGAACATCACCTTTGGTTTGTCGGACAGTGAATTCTCAGTCTTCGCGCTGGGTGTGAGCAAGGCCTACATCAAGTTGCAGGGTGCGCACTTTTCAGGGTGGTTTGGCAAGAACGCATTCCCGTTTGTCACCCAAAATGAATTGTTCTGGTGCGGCAGTGTCAACCCCGAAGGCGTGACGTTGGCATACAAGCGCACATATGAATCGGGGCTGTTGCGCGAGCTGCGACTCACCGCAGGCCATTACATCGCCATCGCCAATCAAGGTGGGTTTGCGGAGGATGGCTACTTGCAGGGATTTCAACTCTCCACCAGGCTGGGTGACCGTGTGCGGGTGTACCCCGGGTTGTTCCGCTTCCGCAATCTGCCGGATATCCCGGATGGCAGAGGCAATGTCACCCTTGACTACTCGGTCCTGCATCTCGGCGGGGACGTGACGGTCGTGACCGGACCACCGTTGCGACTTGGCATTGACTTCTACAGCAACACCGAGGATTATCAGAATGTCCCGG
>JAWWBX010000481.1:0-2360 GCA_033720735.1 Saprospiraceae bacterium | reverse complement strand
AGCATGTCCTGAACCCTGCCTGCCGGCAGGCAGGCGTGCTGAGCATGCGAAGCTCTGGTTCAGGGCAGGCCGTGTAGGTCTGCCAATGATATACTGGAAGCCATGCAAGTGCAAACTTGTATGGCTTTCTTTGTTTAGCCAGGTATTCCACCATAAACCACTTCCCATGTTACCCTATTGCGTTTACGTTCTGTATTCGGAGAAAGATGGTCAGTTGTACGCGGGATTCTCAACAGATCTTCACAGAAGGCTCGAGCAACATCAAGAAGGCGAAGTCAGAAGTACAGCTCCTCGGAGGCCGCTACAATTGATCTTCTGTGAATACTACCTGAGTCAAAAAGACGCCATTCGACGTGAGAAATATTTCAAGATATCCAAGGGTAAGCGCGCGCTTAGGTTAATGTTGCGTGAAACAGTTCGAGATATAAGCATGTCCTGAACCGTGCTGAGCCATGAAGGACAATGCCTTCATGACAAGCCTAGCGAAGCTCTGGTTCAGGTATCAGTGGATGATCAGCTTGTGGACGGATGTGCCCGTCTTGCCATGGACCTCCAAAACGTAAATGCCCCTTTCAAATTCCGAAATGTCGATACCCTCCTGCCCACTGCGCAGCGATTTGGAGCCGGTCATTTGACCCAGGCTGTTATAGAACGTGACATGGGTGATATCGTCTCTTTCGGCTTGCACAAAGAGAATGTCACGCGCAGGGTTAGGATAGATGGTAATATCGCCATCACTCAGATCATTGGTGCTGGTAGTGCAGTCAATGAAAACCACTTCCAGTAGCAGCCCCAATGACTGAACATATTCAGGACAGATATCCGGCGCACCGGAAACGGTGTACAAGCCCGGGGATGTGACGGGCAGCACTGGCGAGGTCTCGTCCGGGATCGCAGTTCCGTTCTTGAACCAGGTGATGTTGGTATTGTATGGCAAATTCAGGGTAAAATACATTGTGTCGCCAATGCACACCATGGCCTGACCATAGTTGCCAATGGTAAAATCGCCGGTGGAGGTCACGACCACCGGGAGGAATGCCCATACATCGATCAACACCTCCGGAGAGAGCTCTGTGCAGGTATCGATGGTTCCCGCTACAGAAAAGTAGAAGAGAGCGTCATCCTGGCTGTTGATCACAATGGTCTGGGATGTATCTCCAAAGACAGGCGTGGAGACGGTGTCGTTGAACCCCCGCTTGTACCATTGATAATGATCGTAAACCTGGGTCGACAGGGTAGTGGTGTCATTTGGGCACAGAATTGTCTCTCCTTCGATCGTGGGATTGAAATCGCACTGCCCGGTGGACAAGTGGCAAAGGCATATCATGCTGACGAGGATTACGAATCGTCTCATCTTCCTGCAATGGATGTTTTGGTCATGAATACATCAAATCTACATGTAATAGACGGGTGCATCGGGTGTGCTGGTTGGGACTACAATTCAGAATTGTGGCCTGTGCCAGCTATCCCGGTTCATTACGCAAAAACGGAGTGCTTCAATTCCGCCCCGGCCCCCGGCCCGGCGTATACGGCGCCCCGGCCGCATCAAGCGCCGTTTCGAGTGCCTGTACCGATTCTTGGATGGCTTGCAGCGCCATAAGCACGCCATCGATCGCTTCGGCTGCTTCGGAATAGGCACGCTCGAAAGTGCCCGTAGGCGCTGCAGTGGTACTCCACAGTGCCATGCTGATCAGGTCGATGCGTCCTTTCACCGAGAGGGGGACCGCCCCTTCATACGATGCGCGCAGCCCGTCGCCATTGATCATCCTGCCGAGTTCGGTGATGCGTCTCTCGGTCTTGCTTATCCACCAGGAGGGCGGGATTGACCCGCGCGCCTTCCAGGATCGCCTTTTCGATGAAAGGAAGCTTTTTCGCAAGATAGTTGCGGTGTGCCTCCGCTCCGTGCAACGTGACCATGAGCTCAGCGACCTGTTGATTAAAGGTATCTAATGCAGCCTGATCACCGGCGGCCTTGAACGCCTGCTCCAAAGGGGTGCAGTCAAATGCCCGTGGCTCCGATAGCATGCGGTATGCACCGTCCTCGAAAATTCCCATTTCGACAGAGTAGGTACCGGGCATGGCCATGTAGCCCTGGGGAGGCGTGCTCCAGGGTGCCGAATCGTCGTGTGGCTCCAGCTGCACTGCGGAGAAAGCGCTGTACCGGAAATCCCACACCAGTCGCTGCAGTCCCCTGGCGACTGGCTTTCTGATCTTCCTGATGGCATTTCCGCTGGCGTCGCGAATCGTGAACAGGAGGAACGGATCCACCTCCTCGGACTCGGTACGGCGGGTGTCAAAATCGGGGTAGTCGACATCCTTGCCGGCTTTTTGCAGTTCCTTTTCAGCTTCCCTTCTTTGCT
>JAWWBX010000480.1:0-2383 GCA_033720735.1 Saprospiraceae bacterium | reverse complement strand
TCCGGAGGAGCGCAACATTTCCAGCTCCGGAGGAGCGCAACATTTCCAGCTCCGGAGGAGCGCAACATTTCCAGCCCCAGCGGGGCGCAATATTCCCCAATTTTACATCGAAGCACCCATTGCACAATTTTCTAATATCACCACCCCGGTATAAACCAAAATTTTCGCGTTATTTGCACTTCACATTCCAACTGAGAAGCTACTTGAAATCTTGTTATGGTCAGCAGAAGGAGCGTTAGAGTCAAAGTAATGCAACTGCTGTACTCCCAATCCCGGGATGCACAACTTACCAAAAGCGAGCTCCTGCGACGGTACGACGAAGTGATCGAACTCTCATTCGAGCTCTTCCTGTACGCGCTGTACATCCTGGTCAACGTCACCTACTGGGCGAAAGAAGACGAGAAAGCGAAGCGCGCCAAACACCTGCCCACAGACCACGACAAGGCCTTCACCGCCAAATTGTACACGAATCCATTGGTCCGGAGCCTGGACGAGAACCAAGCACTCGATGCCGAGTTTATCCGCTACAAGTTCCGTCAACGGACGGATGAAGACTTTTTCAAGAAGATGTATGTCGAGTTCTCCAAACTCGATGTCTACGAACAGTACGTCTTCAATGAAAGCACGCAAGAGGACCATATCAACGTACTACTGGAGCTGTTCAGATTCCTGCGCAAGAATGAATACTTCAATGACGTGATGGCCGATCAGTACGCGACCTGGCAGGACGACAAGTCGCTGGTGGTCGGTACCATGAAGAAGGTGATCAAGGACCTCCCGAGCACCGGCAAATTCTTTGAGGATCATTTCCCGGACGCGGAAACGGCGCAGGACTACGGCAAGGTCCTTCTGAGGGAGGTCGTGGACAACGAGCCCTACCTGCTCTCGCTGATCGAACCGACCTTGAAAAACTGGGATGCCGACCGCTTGGCTATTATCGACATGATCCTGCTGAAGATGGCACTCTGCGAGTTCCTGTTCTTCCCGACCATCCCGACCAAAGTGACCCTCAACGAATACGTGGAAGTCTCCAAGCTGTACAGTACGCCGAAGAGCAAGGATTTCATCAACGGCATTCTTGACCGCCTGATGAAGTCGCTCGAAGCCGAAGGCAAGATCAACAAAGAAGGCCGCGGGCTGATTGGCTAGGCATGCATCAGAAAGTCATTATCCTTGATTTCGGTTCGCAGTACACCCAGCTGATCGCACGTCGGGTGCGTGAACTGAACGTGTATTGCGAGATCTACCCGTTCAACACCGACATCACGCAGATGGAAGGGGTGCGGGCCGTGATCCTTTCGGGAAGCCCCTTTTCGGTGCGGGACGACAACGCGATCCACGCCGACCTCGACGCGCTGCTCGGCAAGTACCCGACGCTGGGGATCTGCTATGGCGCGCAATGTATCGCCGAACGGCTGGGCGGCGACGTGGCACGCTCCGACAAACGTGAATATGGGCGCGCCCGCCTGGCCAATGTAGCGCAGGACACTCTGTTTGAAGGTGTCGATGAGCACAGCCAGGTGTGGATGTCCCATGGTGACTCGATCCTGAAAATACCCGAAGGCTTTACCCTGCTGGCCGAGACCGACAGCATCCCGGTTGCCGCTTTCCGGTCGAATGGGCAGTTTCCGGAGCCGGTGTACTGCCTGCAGTTCCATCCCGAAGTGACACATTCACTCGACGGGAGCAAGATCCTCGAGAACTTTCTTGTCAAGATCGCCGGGATCACACCCGACTGGACGCCCGACTCCTTCGTAGAAGAAACGGTCGAGGCATTGCGCCAGCAGATCGGGCCCACGGCCAAGGTCATGATGGCATTGTCAGGAGGGGTCGATTCAACAGTGGGTGCGGTCTTGCTGTCACGCGCCATCGGCGACCGCTTGTTCTGCTTTTTTATCGACAACGGGTTGCTGCGCAAGAACGAGTTTCAGGAAGTCCTCGATACCTATCAAACGCTGGGCCTCAATGTTGAAGGCGTCGACGCCAAAGACAAGTTTTACGATGCGCTGGCCGGCATCTCTGACCCGGAAACCAAACGCAAGATCATCGGCCATGGCTTCATTGAGGTCTTCGAATACGAGGCAGAAGCTCATCCGGAGATCGAATACCTGGCGCAGGGGACGATCTATCCCGACGTCATCGAATCGGTTTCGGTGCACGGCCCGTCAGTGACCATCAAGTCGCATCACAACGTGGGCGGCCTGCCTGAGCGCCTCAAGCTCAAAATCGTGGAGCCGCTGCGCATGCTTTTCAAGGACGAGGTGCGACGTGTCGGCACTGCACTCGGCATCCCGCAGAAGATCCTGGGACGCCATCCGTTTCCGGGACCTGGGCTCGGCATCCGCATCCTGGGGGAGATCACCCCCGACAAGGTCGCCATGCT
>JAWWBX010000479.1:0-2399 GCA_033720735.1 Saprospiraceae bacterium | reverse complement strand
GCGACCATCCCGGTGATGTCTTTTCCTGCAGTGTGCGTCAGCCGTTGGATCTCCTGCAGGTTGTCCCCTGCGACCTGCCACAACCGGACTGCACTGCGCTTCCGGGTAGCGACATACCGGTTGTCAGACAAGAAAACGACCTGCAGCGGGATATCGCGCAGGGTGCCGCCGGCGGTCGATGCTGCGATCTGTTGATTGAGCATCACTGATCCATCCTCCGAAACGGTGATCAGTCTGCCGATTGCTGACCGCGCAGCACTCGTTAACCCCGCATGGTCCCGCTCCGGATCCGAATGAACGCGTCCATTTCCCCAGGCAGCCAGCACCTGACTGTCGTTGGCGTACGCAACCGTATAGGGGTACGCCATACTTCCTGCACCAACGGCCATATCCTTACCATCATGTGACCGTCGTGTGACAGTGCCGTCGATCGATGCGATCAGCAATTCCAAACCATCCGGGCTATAGGACAGGCTGCGTATCGGTGCCACACCTGGCAGACTGGCCGTCACATCGCCCGTTTCCAGGTGAATGATGTGCACCTTGCCATCCCGGCCGCCAATGGCAGCTTCCATGCGATGCGGATGCATGGCCAGATGTGTTTGCGGGGCATCCAGGGATTGTGGATTTGATGTTCCGGCGAGGTCATCCCTGACCTCCCAAAAGTTGTCTCCGACCAGGACCAGGCGCTGTCCATCTGCGGTAAACCCAGCTGCCCGTACAGGACGGGTTTGATGCCGAGTCCGGTTCAGGCCGCTCGACGCTGCCAGCGTCAAACTGTCAACCATTGAGTATACGAGCACCCTGGATTCGTCGGGACTGAAGGCCAGCGACCTAAATCCCTTGACTGTTGTATCGCGGGCCGCAATCATCTTGCGATCTCTGGCAAAGACCGCGTTGCCGAAGGCCTCTTTCACGATCGGCATGATCTCCTCGCCTTCTTCCTCAAGGCGGTACCAGCCGAGGTAGGCCAGCGCGACCGCATCCGTGTCCTTCCCTTTCCCCTGTTCAACGTTGGCCACGTGGGCGAGGCGGCTCGCTTCAGCACGGATGAAGTCGAGGTAGGATTTGTCGCGGAAAGCGTTATTGAATGTATTGATCAGCAAACGCGCGCTCGATTCCTGTTCCGGAGTGACGAACGGACATTGCAGCGCAGTCCAAAAATCCTGGATGGCACCTGCAAAATCCGCGGTATCCGCGGCCTGGATCAGAGAGTCTGCCGGATTCCCTCCGAGAAAGCGGATCCCATTTCTAATAAAATCGCAGAAACAACTGTCACTGAAATCCTCATTGGCACACGGGTTGACCTGGGCCGTTACATGACCGACTCCTGCAAGACATATGATCAGCATTCCTCGAGTCAATAACACTTTCATCAGAATTGCAATTGAAATGCCAGTCCAAGGCTACCTGTCCCGCCATCAAAACTTGGCACGAGCCGGCTGATCAACTTTCCTCCCGCATCGTAATGATATCCATCTAACTTTTTGCGCAAATCTCTCATTCTGTTCCGACATGCAGCTTTGCGTTGTACATGTGCGATCCGCCATATTGAAACCCCGGCCACCACCGCACTTGCGACACGTAACGTCCGGCCATTTTTTAACCGCGCGTTGGCATTGTCAAAATAGGGTTGAGCACTTTCTTCTGTCAATTGATTTCTGTAAAGCCGCTCAAGTCGATTTGCTTCGAGCATCTCTGAGTTGGCAAGCAGGTTGAGACCAACAATCCCGGCCACGCTTGCCAGTACCGGGGGTGCCAAATCGACAGAATAATCGCGCTCGCGATTGATATTGATTTCCCAATTGCTATTCCGCAAGCTGGTCTTCCGCTTACAATTTCCCGTGAGTTTCACTTTGAGATCTCCGCTAACGTTTCCGTAGGCGCTGAGCAGACCCTCCACGACCAGCGAACCACCCCTGGGCTGGTCTAGCCGGCCATATGGACCATATACCTGATGACTCCGTAACTGCAGGGTGTCTCCTTTCAAAATGAGCACCATGCTCACACTGAACTCACACTCCTCCTGTACAATGCAATTGCAATTCGTGAGCGATGCGGGCTCGTTCACATGATAGGTCACATGGAGTTCTCCGTGCTCCGCCAGAATCTTATCGATGTGGATCAATCCAGCCGATCCCGTATCCATGCGGCTGTATTCTGCCACATCATTGCGCAGGTCGACGGGAATAGTGACCGAGTCCGACTCTATCATGTCGCTCCAGAAGTATGATTGCCCTTGTGCAACTGTCCATACTAGGGCAAAGGTCATGAGTATTGATATGCGCATGTACCTCATGTCACTGCTCTTTTTTACTCCCGGTGCGACGAGTGATCATGTCAATCTGCTGTTCTAATATCTGCGCATTGTTTTCCGCTACTGTATGCTTGCGTTCTCT
>JAWWBX010000478.1:0-2403 GCA_033720735.1 Saprospiraceae bacterium | reverse complement strand
CAACCAGCCCGGCCTGTTCTATGAGGTCAATTTTGAAGTGCTCGGACGCCAACGTATTGCCAACGTTCAGGTGAGCCCGAATCCGTTCCGCGATCGGGTTCGGTTCAGTTTCGTCATCACGGGGCATCAACCACCTGCGGAGTTCAGCATCGTGATTTCCGATGTCACCGGCAAGCCTGTGCGCGTGCTGAGCCCGGACGTACCGGTGGGGTCGTCAGAAGTGATCTGGAACGGTGAGAGTAATGGTGGCGGGCAGGTGCCTGCCGGGGTCTATTTCTATCAAATCGACGCCCGGGATCAGGCAGGTCAGCCTTACCTTTTTGAATTGCTGAACAGTGAGTCAGGCAAGGTCGTGCTCATCCGATAGAAAGAGCTGTTTGACTGATTCTGGATCGGACTGAATCCGTGCGAAGATCTCGTCCTTGACGGCGGCCAGCGCACGGTGTACCCGACGTTTGCGGCGACCTTCGGGATGGATCAGTGAAGCGCGCATGCGTGACAGAAATCTCCTCGGGACGATGTTGTTCAGAATGCGTGCATCCCAACGTTTGTAGATGGTGTAAAGGCCTGCGTCATAGTAGCCTTGTCGACTTGCGCCAGCTCGGAATCCCGCCCCGTGGTGATAGATGAAGTGAGCATATATTCCAAACAGAACCGGGTGTCTGTTGATCCGGTTGCTGCGCAAAAGCGGGCACCAGGTCACATTGTTACGTTCCAGAATCCCGAGCAATTCTCCTCCCACATCGGTATCGGGATTGCCCATGGCATTGATCCACTGGTATCCCTTGGCCCAGGTGCCTTTGATCTGCTTCCAGAAACCTACAGTGGTAGCACAGAAACTGGGATGAGGTTGCCGTTCCCCCAGGTTTTCAGGACGTCTGATCGCTACCATCGGGTAGTCGTCGAGTAACGGCGCCAGCACTTCTTCCACCGGTTGCAATGGGTAGGCATCGCCATCGATAAAGATCAGCCAATCGCTGTCTTCTGCTTCCTTCATGATTGCCTCAGCCAGGCGGTCAAGTTTGACGTCATGCTTTCGCTCCCTGGCATCCAGCACCTTGTCGAAACGGGGATAATACTTTCGGTCAATGCCATTGAGGAAGGCAAAGACGCGATACGGGTTGCCGGTGTACTTGCGCAGCATCGACAATTGAATATCAATCCACGCGTCGCTGTTCCAGTGCACAGTGGCGTAATAGATCATGGTGCTGTCGTGAGCACGTGTTGGTAGCCATCGATGATGCGCTGCATCACCTTGTCCTGGCTAAATTGTGCCGCCGTCTGCGCCGCATTCACTTCGGGCTGATACTGACCGTAGTTGGTGATCATTTCCTTGATGGTCGCCGCGATCTCAGCGACCGGGGCCGTTACTGGCACCACCCGGCCACAGCCCGGTGTCACAAATTCCTCCGGCCCGCCGCTGGCCGTACACAGGACCGGTGTGCCACACATCATCGCCTCTGCCACGACAATCCCAAAGGTTTCGCGTTCACTTGTAGAGACCAGGAGATGCGATTGGCGCAGCACCCTGGCAATTTCCCGCGAGGGCAGGAACCGGTGCCAGGTGACGCGACCCTGCAGACCGTACTTTCTGGAGAGTTTCTCAAGGCGCTTGCGTTCTGGCCCGTTGCCGATGCAGATGAACCTGATCTGTTCGTCAGGCAGCAAGTGCATGGCCTCCAGGATCAGATGCATGCGTTTGCGCGGGATCAATGACCCCACTGCCACCAGCGTAAAATCGTTTGCTTTCTGAATGGCCGGATCGTGATAGAAAATATCAGGATCGATCGGATTAGGGATCTGGTCGATCTCATGCGTCGTCCAATGCTCCAGGGCTTTGGCCAACTCGCCGCCCACAGCAATGATCCATGCTGCCTGATCAAGCGTTGTACGCACCGAAGCTGCCTGGAGTCGCCGGATGCTGTTATTGAGAAAGTTGGTCGAATGTTCCGTCAGGACAAACGGGAGCCCGGTTTGTTCCGAAATGTAGGCAGCCGCGAACCCGGCGACATAGCTGTGGGCATGGATCAGGTCGGGGATGCCGTGGCGCGCCACATATTGCTGATACAGTTCGTAGTAACGGCCGCACCAGCGCCGGATCAGCATGCCGGAAACCTTGGGGATATAGGAGACTTTCCTGACCAGCAAGCGGATGCCTTGCTGTTTGAGCAGCTCTTTTTTGTCGCGGGGCACTTCATCCGAGTCCAGAAAGATCCACCCCACATCGACCCGTCCGGTGCGCTGCAGGGCGATGGCCTGTTGCAGGATGAACGTACCCGCCGCCTCGTCATTTGCCTTGGGCATCCAGGCGGGAATGATCAACACATGCAGTTTGGAATCGATCATGTTTTATTTTGTGGCATGTCCGCGCAGGCCGTCGTCATTCTGGGGATGCACCGTTCT
>JAWWBX010000477.1:0-2416 GCA_033720735.1 Saprospiraceae bacterium | reverse complement strand
CAAGACGATCGACGGAGTGCAATGCGAGCCGGTAGAACATCTGGTCGTTGACGTCACTCCGGATTACGCCGGTAAGGCGATCGAGCTGATCACACAGCAAAAAGGCGTGATGGAGGTCATGGAGCCCAAAGGTGACCTGCAACATCTCGAGTTTGAGATTGCCTCACGCGGGCTCATTGGCCTGCGCAGCCGCATTCTGACAGCGACGGCAGGGCAGGCGGTGATGACGCATCGCTTCAAAGAGTACGCGCCGTACCGGGGTGACCTCGCCACCCGTTTCAATGGCTCGCTCGTTTCCATGGAAACCGGGCAGGCACTCGCCTACGCCATCGACCGGCTTCAGGATCGCGGCCGGTTCTTTATCGAACCCGGCGATCAGGTCTATAAAGGTCAAGTGATTGGTGAACATACACGCAGTAATGACCTGGAAGTCAATGTGATCAAAGGCAAGAAACTGACCAATATGCGTGCCGCCGGATCTGATGACGCCGCCCGCATTGCCCCCAAGGTGACCTTCTCACTGGAAGAGGCGATGGAGTACATCAAGGATGACGAGTACCTTGAAGTGACTCCGGAGAATCTCAGGATGCGTAAAGCGAACTAGACATGGGCAGATTTCAACGGCTGACGGACGATGAATTGCAGGCGCTTGAGAAGGAATTTGTGGATTTCCTGTCGGTGCAGGGAATTACGGCTTCGGACTGGATACGGATCAAGGAAGAAGAGCCAGAGCGGGCCGACTACTGCATCGAGCAGTTCAGTGATCTGGTCTATGGAGCCGTGATGATGCGGATTGAATACCTGGAATTGCGGACGCCCCACAAACTCTACAGTTACCATTGTGCGGCAGACAAGATCAACGTGATGGGCCTCGAATCAGATCATCCCGAGACCGATTTCACAGATGCCGCCTTTATCGAACGTTCGATCACGCAGCCTCCTGCCGATCTGCGCATCTTCGCCGGCGAAAAGGCCTATGACGGGAGAAGAGAGGACGAGATTTTCCGGATGCTGAGCAGCGGCTGCACGACGGCAGACGGCGTCCTGTTTGAGACACTGAAAAAGTTGAGTGACGGATCGTCGGTGTAATGCCACACCATGGTGATGGCCAAGCCTGCGTTTCCGCCTTACCGCACGCACAAAAATCTGGACAGACGGTGCTTCATCGATAGATCGGGCACAATTCCTAGCGCTGGCGCACAGTACCTTGCCCGCTGATGTCAGTGATCAACACCGGGTCACCGTCGTAGACAATATCCCCGACTCCAGATAGCGTGGCATCCAGAAGATCGGTGACCGAAACCCGGATCTCACCAACCCCGGCGAGCCTGGCATTACACGTGTCGGTCAGCAGATCAAAGGCCCGGATGGAGCCCACATCTTTCATGACCATACTGGAGTTCGTGGCTGATCCGGCCAGTTCAATATCACCCACGCCGTCCAGTACGACGTCGATCATATCCACATCAATATTGCGAAGAGTGATGTCCCCCACTCCAGTCGTGCGGACCATCAGTGTACTGGTCGCGATGCCGTCAGTTCCGGTGATGTCGGCCACACCGCTCAGGGTCACACCGGTATAGAGTGGGGCGGTGATTTCGATGTCAAATTGATCGATCCGGATCTTGCTTGTATTCTCGTTGTAGCGGATCTCGAGTGTAGAACCGACCACTTCTACCTCGATCTCGCGATGCACCTCCACATGGGTAACGATGCGTACTTCGAAGTCGGTGCCATGGTGCAGGGTGACTTGCCCCAGCGAGGCGATCTTGACCTGGTCGAATCCCGTGGCCGGGTAAATTTCAGTCGTAATTGGACCCGGATCCCGGTTCTTGTCGCAGCCGACGAAGGCCAGGGCGGCAATCATGATCACTAGAGAAAGAATGATTTGATGGTTTCGCATGGTCGTATGGAAGTTTGGTTGTCGCGCCAAAATTGGTCGCACCTGAATGACTGCGCCAGATGGTTGAAGGTTGCGTATCAGGATGATGATCTCGATCACCGGTCATGTACAACCGCCTAATCAGGCTGGAATCCTGACCAATAGCGCAAAAGCCTTGCGCATGCGCTTCCGTCACACCTTTGTAGAATCGCTTATTTTCATCAGCAAAATCTCGTTCACGATGTACCCATTCAAACGTCTGACAGTCTGCTTGGTCGTTCTTGCCTGGATCCTGCCGATGACCGGGCAGGCACAGCAGTATTTCCCGCCACCAGGAGTCGATTGGGAAACCCGGACTCCACAAGACGTGGGATTCAACCCGGTCGCCCTGGACAGCGCCGTGCAGTTTGCACTTGACAACGAGTATTCCGGTTCGCGCGATCTGCGCATTGCGATTCTGGAAGGCTTCCAGCGCGAGCCGTTCCACGAGATCCTGGGTCCGACTAAAAAGCGGGGCGGGCCGGCAGGAGTGAT
>JAWWBX010000476.1:0-2494 GCA_033720735.1 Saprospiraceae bacterium | reverse complement strand
CGCAGCATCGCATTTCTCTCGCGGCGTTCGCCAACCGGGACAACGCCTGCCATTTCGGCCGCAGGCGTGTTGGGCCGTTCGGAGTAGGTAAAGACGTGGAGATAGGAGACGTCCAGTTCCTGGATGAATCGGTACGATTCTTCAAAATCCGCCCTGGTCTCGCCCGGGAAGCCGACGATGACATCCACGCCGATGCATGCATCGGGTAAGACCGACCGGATCTTCTCCACTCGCTGGGCGTACAGGTCACGCCGGTAGCGTCTCCGCATTTCCGCGAGTTGCTTGTCGTTGCCGGATTGCAGTGGCATGTGAAAGTGTGGCATGAAGCGTTGGGACGAAGCAACAAAATCAATGATCTCGTCACTGCACAGATTGGGTTCGATCGACGAGATACGGAAACGCGGCACGTCGACGCCTTCCAGTGCGCAGATCACATCGAGGAAGGTCTCCTTGTTTCCGTCTTCGCGCAGATGGACAAAGTCGCCGATGTTGACGCCGGTGAGGACGATCTCCTGAACGCCCTGATCACGCAAGGCTTCTGCCGATGCTACCACCTCGGCGACCGAACCGTTGCGGCTCTTGCCCCGTGCAAGGGGGATCGTGCAGAAACTGCACTTGTAATTACAGCCGTCCTGGATCTTGAGGAACGAACGCGTCCGGTCACCGAGAGACCAGGCCGGGGTAAAGGTGTTGGCATCGCTGATCTCACCGGCCTTGACCCAGGCCCGCTCAGGGGACACGTCCAGCTGCTCGACGTAGTCGACGATGCGGAATTTCTCGGCCGCACCCAGCACCAGGTCCACCCCGGGGATGTCGGCGATCTCCTGTGGTTTCAGCTGCGCATAGCAACCCGTGATCACCACGCGGGTGTCCGGGTTGCGGTTCAGTACCTGACGTACCGCCTTGCGGCATTTGCGGTCGGCGAAGTCAGTCACCGAGCAGGTGTTGAGGACAAAGATGTCCGCCCCTGCAGAATCGTTGACGACACCATAGCCCCGCTCCCTGAACTGCTGTGCCAGGGTCGATGTCTCGGAGAAGTTGAGCTTGCATCCGAGCGTGTGAAAGGCAACTGTTTTTGGTGTGGCCATAGGGCAAAGATTAGGAGAGATTATGAAAGATGAAGGAAAGATGATGGATAGATTGCGAGAAACAGAGTGAGTGGGTAAATTAGTCGTACCTACATAATCGAACTCATGCCCACTTACCATTCCTTCGAGCAACTCGATTGCTATCAGAAGTGCCGTAAACTAAGGATATGGATCAATCAATTCCTAAAGCGACATGATATCCGTGATAGGGATTTGGTCGACAATCTGAAAAGGGCAGGTAGGTCTACAACGAGGAATGTTGCGGAAGGCTTTGGACGGAAGCATATCAAGGAGACCATCCAGTTTGCCCGCATATCCAGGGGGTCTGTGCATGAAATTCTTGACGACCTGAACTCAGCTGTCGACGAGGGGTATTGCCAAGCAGACGATATCATCGAAGGACGTATACTGGCTTTTCAGGCCCTCAAATCTCTGGGCGGGTACGTCAACTATCTCAAACGTTCACACCAACGCTAATCTCTCCCACATCTCTCCTTAATTCTCTCCCTCATTTCTCCTTCAATCTCTTCTTCAACGCCAGCATCTCATCCCGGTAATGTGCTGCCGTAATAAAATCAAGTTCCTTCGCGGCTTTCTTCATTTTATCCTCGGTCTCCTTGATCATCACTTCAACCTGATCACGGTCCAGGTATGCAATGACGGGATCCGCAGCAAGGGTGGCCTGGACGGGCTCGACATACGCTTTCTTGCCGCCTTCGCGGATGTCCAGGATCGAGCGCTTGTTGAGGATGGCTTCGCGGGTGCTTTCGATGGTGGTCGGCGTGATGCCGTGTTTCTCGTTATACTCCATCTGGATGGCACGGCGGCGATTGGTTTCGTCGATCGTTTTTTGCATGGAATCCGTGATCTTGTCGGCATAGAAGATGACCAAACCGTTAGCATTGCGTGCCGCACGACCGGCAGTCTGCGTCAACGATCGATCGTTGCGCAGGAAGCCTTCCTTGTCCGCGTCCATCACCGCGACCAGTGAAACCTCCGGCAGGTCGAGTCCTTCCCTGAGCAGGTTGACCCCCACCAATACATCGAAATCACCGAGCCGCAGGTCCCGCAGAATCTCGACGCGTTCCAGCGTATCTACTTCCGAATGGATATACTGGCAGCGGACATCCAGCCGCTTGAAGTACTTGCTCAACTCTTCGGCCATGCGTTTGGTCAGTGTCGTGACCAGGACCCGCTCATTGCGTTCGACCCGGTCGGAGATCTCGTCCAGGAGATCATCGATCTGATTCACGCTCGGACGGACATCGATTGGTGGATCGAGCAACCCGGTGGGTCGCACGATCTGCTCCACGACGACACCTTCGGTGCGCTCCAGCTCATAGTCACCAGGCGTCGCGCTGACATAGATCACCTGGTTGGTCAACCCTTCAAACTCGGTGAAATTG
>JAWWBX010000475.1:0-2497 GCA_033720735.1 Saprospiraceae bacterium | reverse complement strand
GATCTGCGGTAGGGCTTCTGCTAGGATTTCGCTTTTAGAATGCCGAACTTTGCAGAGGTGCAAGGCACCTATGGGCCCATAGCTCAGCCGGTTAGAGCAACTGACTCATAATCAGTAGGTCGCAGGTTCAAGTCCTGCTGGCCCACGAGAGCTTTTGCGCACGCTTCGCTGGGCCCAGCGACCTGTGCAATGAAGCCTTTGGCGAAGTTGTAAGCCTTGGCGAAGGCGGCGATTGCCAACTGCCACATCCCCAATCGTAAACTCTCACCTTGCACCTCTCATTTCGCTTGCGTTCAAGGTCCGAAATGGAGTAACTTTAGAATAAACACATCAAAATGAAGTCAGCACTCCTCATAATCGTATGCTGTATCTCCGCCGCATGCCGGGCCAACAACATTCAGGTGACCAATGTTTTACTGGCCTCCCAGGACATCACCGAAAATTACTACATGGTCCAGTTTGACCTGAGCTGGGAGAATTCCTGGCGCACATCGACGTATGAAAGCAACTGGGACGCAGCCTGGGTCTTCATCAAGTTCACACCAAAAGATATTCAGGACTGGCAGCATGCCACCCTGCACTATGTGGATGGTACCAATGATGGTCACGTTGCACCGCCGAATTGTGTGATCCGCACGGCCAACAACACGTACGGCATTACGACCAATGGGGTCGGGGTGTTTATCTACCGGGAGAGTGACGGGATCGGGGATATCTCTTTCGAAGGCATCCAGTTGCGCTGGGACTATGGCACGCTCGACGACGACCAGCCTGTGGAGATCTCGGTCAATGCGGTCGAGATGGTATACATCCCCGAGGGGGCGTTCTACGCCGGTGATGGGACGGGAGACGATGGAGAGTTCGAAGCGGGAAACTCCGGCAACCCGTTTCAAATTACTTCCGAGAATTCGCTCACACTGGGAGGCACCAATGTCAATAACCTGAGCAACAACGACGCGGTCGGTCAGGTTGTTGGTGACGATTACGACTATAGTACAACGCAGAGTTTACCAGCCGGTTTCCCCAAAGGCTACCAGGCCATCTACTGCATGAAATACGAGGCGAGCCAGGCCCAGTACGGCGAATTCCTGATGCGCCTCACACCATCGCAACGTTCGGCACGCACGGAAGTCATCCCCGCATACCCGATTGAGACAGGCAATCACTATGCCGTACCTGACTATCCCTGGCGCGCCATGGACTATGCCAACTGGGCTGATATGGCCGCCTATCTGGACTGGGCCGGACTGCGCCCAATGAGTGAACTCGAGTACGAAAAGATCTGCCGCGGTCCCAACGACGCCGTGCCCGGCGAGTACGCATGGGGAAATGACAGTTGGTACGTGCTGAATCTCTATACCCTGTCCAATGAAGGGACTGCTGATGAAGAGATCATCTTCGGGATCGGAACAGGTGTGGGTAACGCCAATAGCACATCGCCCATCCAGGGTTGGAATGGACCGCTGCGCTGCGGCATCTTTGCCGCCAGTGCGACCAACAAGACGCGCGAAGAAACCGGCGCTACGTACTATGGGGTCATGGAAATGAGCGGTAACTGTTACGAGCGGATCATCTCGACCGGCAGTGAATTTTCTCGCGATTTTGACGGCCTGCACGGCGATGGATTTATCACCGGAACCGGGAGTGCGTCGATTACCCTGCTGCTCGACTGGGCGGTGGAAAGCGCGGTCGGTGTCGGATTCCGGAATGCCCTAGTCAGCCAGAGGGACCTGATCAATCTCGCGGATGCCAATCGTGAAGCCTGGTATGGCATCAGGGGCGTACGGACGGCGCCAAACTAGGAGGGATGAAACGTGCATTTCTCGTCATCCTGGCGTGCGGACTGAGTTGGGTGATGACCGGTCAGTACAACTACATCTTCAACGGTGGAGCCGGAATGGGATTTGCCCGGGGCGGTGTGCAATCAGCGTCGCACAACAACATTTTCGGTGGTGCCGAAAATGACGGCTGGGATGCAGAACAGCATTCCACTGCGGTACAAAACGGGGTCTATGGCGGTGGCAGTGACGATGGCTTCGACACAGCGTTATTCACCGTCCAGACCGTCTCCGGGATTCTTGCGGGTGGTACCGATGACGGATTTCATCAGGCCGGTGTCGCGACCACCGATCACCACGGCATCTGGGTAGGGGGGGCTGATGACGGCTTCGCGAGTGGTCACACCGCAACCGAGGTCAGCAGCTTGGTCTATACCGGCGGCAAGGACGACGGATTTGATCAGTCAGGGATCTCGGGCACTATCTGGACCGGGGCGATTAGCAAGGACTGGCTGGTCGCCAGCAACTGGCACAACGATATCGTGCCAACCGTCTCACATCATGCCACTATCCCGGGCGATGTACCACGCTTCCCCGAGTTACATGGCCGATTGCTGATCGGCGCGCCCGGAGTGCATCTGTACACTGCGCGGTCCGTTCAGATCGCATTTGGAGCCGAAATCATTGGCCTGGAAGAAAGTGAAGTGATCAACAAGGGG
>JAWWBX010000474.1:0-2499 GCA_033720735.1 Saprospiraceae bacterium | reverse complement strand
GTCACAAGCCTTCCTGATCAGCTCGCACGCCTCGTCGATCTGCTCTTCACTGATGATCAACGGGGGTGCCAAACGGAAGCTTTGCTGGTTGAAGAGGAACCAGTCGACTAACGCCCCGTGGTCGTAGAGGTACTTCACGACGTGCTTGAGATAGCGCTTGCGCGTCAATGCGACGGCCATCATCATGCCTGCCTGCCTGACCTCGGAGATCAGTGGGTGTTGCAGACCCTCCCTGAAACGCTCTGCCTTGTCAGGGACCTGATCGATCAGCCCGCTGTCAATCAGCGTGGCAAGACAGGCATGCGCTGCAGCGCAACAGACGGGATGCCCGCCGAACGTAGTGATATGGCCCAGGGCGGGTTTGTACGTCAGGTGCTGCATGAGTGATCGCGCTGCAATAAATGCTGCCACTGGCATGCCGCCCCCCAGCGCTTTGCCGAGCAACAGGATGTCCGGGACGCAGGCATGCTGTTCAAACGCCCACAGCGTCCCCGTGCGGCCACAGCCGGTCTGGATCTCGTCCAGGATCAGGAGCGCTCCTGTCGCATCGCAGCGTGCCCGTACAGCCTCGAGATAGCCTTCTGCGGGCAGGACCACCCCGGCCTCCGCTTGGACGGGCTCAAGGATCACACAGGCGGTTTTCTCAGAAATGGACGACAGGTCGTCAAAGGCGTTGTAGTCAATGTGGCGGATGCCCGGGATCAGCGGCCGGTAGGCACTGGTGAGACTGCGATCGGAGCGCAAACTCTCGGCACCCTGTGTACTCCCATGGTAGGCGTTGCGCGCCGCGACCACTTCATACCGGCCGGTGGCACGTTTTGCCAGCTTGAGCGCCCCTTCGACGGCTTCGGTTCCGGAGTTGACCAGGTAGACCGAGTCCAGGGCATCAGGCAGGTGCTCGGCAAGGAGAGATGCCAGACGAACCTGCGGAGCCTGAATATGCTCGCCGTACACCATCGTGTGCATGTGCCGGCGCACCTGTTGCTCGACAGCCTGAATGACCGACGGATGACAGTGCCCCAGCGAGCTGACGCAAATACCCGAATTGAGATCCATGTACCGCTTCCCGGCACGGTCGTACAGGTAGATCCCTTCAGCACGATCGACTTCCAGACCCAACGGCATGGAGGAGGTCTGCGCCACATGCTGCAGAAAGAGTTGTCGCTGGCTTGGCATGGGCCAAAAATAGGCAACAGGTGTCGGGATCGCGCGACTCCGGCCGGCAGTCAGCAGCATTCTAGCTGAACATACCGGCCGGAGTCATTTTCTTACCAAGCACCGGCGTGGGATCCAGCTTAAACCAGTCGCGCAATACATCAGCATACACAGATCGGAAATCGATCTGGTAACGTACGTCGCCGTCGTCCAGGTGACTCAGGTCTGCAGGGGCATTGAAAAAGCCCGGCTTCGACAGATGGGCGCCGATCACAAACAGGTTGTTGCCAGCGCCGTGATCCGTGCCGCGTGAGCCGTTTTGCTCGACACGTCTTCCGAATTCCGAAAAGCAAAGCAGAGTGACATCCCGCATGAGGTCGTGTCTCCGCAGATCGCCGACAAACGCCGCGATGCTGTCACCGACCTGTTTGAGCAGCCGTGCATGTGCTCCGGATTGGTTCACATGGGTATCAAACCCGGACAAGCTCAGATAGTAGATGCGCGTGTCGCAGCCCGACAGGATCAGGTTGGCAACAGTCCGCAGATCCTTGCCGAGACCACCGGCGGGATAATCCGTTCCCGCGCGGTTGCCCTGCAATCGCTCCTGCAGGTATGCCGCTGAATGCCGGGTGTCGGCCACGGTTTTGTAGAGATAATCGAGGTCGCTGGCGACCTGTGATGGCGCTTGTTGAGCTAAAAATGCATGGTAGGCCGATCCTACGGAGCGTGTGAGCCGCTCGGGACTTTCCACGACAAGCGCCTTCTGATGAGCACCCTGTACTGCGATGCTCAGACTTTGCCCGATTTCGATCGCCGCATGAGGTCGGCAATTGTGACACGTGCTGTCGAGATACCTCCCCAGCCAGCCGCTGGCGACGCGCTCGTCGACTTTACCTGATTGCCAGATGTCCATCGACCGGAAATGCGAACGGTCCGGATTCGGATACCCCACCGCATTGACGACCGAGATCAACCCTTCATCGAAGAGCGGACGCAGTGATGCCAGGGAGGGATGCAGGCCCTGAAGATCTGTTACCGGCAGGACTTCGTCCTTACGAATGGCGAGACTGGGCCGGTTTTGATAGTAGATGTCATCTTCAAACGGGATGAAGGTATTGAGCCCGTCATTGCCACCGGACAACTGCAGGACCACCAGAATGCGTCGATCCCGCAGATCCACGCGGTCAAACGCGTGCAGAAAACGCGGCATGAACAGCGCTGTGGAGGCAAGAGACGAAGACTTGAGAAATGCACGGCGATCCATACAATAAGATTTAACACATTTGATATTCGGGAAGGGCCATGATCCTGGCGATCCGGGTTTGTGTGGTCTTGAGGTCAAAT
>JAWWBX010000473.1:0-2546 GCA_033720735.1 Saprospiraceae bacterium | reverse complement strand
GAAACAGTAGGCAGTGAGCAGTTGGCAAGGAGCATCGCATGCATGATGTTATGCATTTGAACCGGATCGATTGTGAGCTTAACGAACCCTGAACGACATTGCTAACGCGCACTCAGGGTAAGCAGGACAACCCGAAATTCCAAATCAGATAGCGGGCTATCCGATCGTATTCCCGACCTTGATACAGATATCCGCCAGGCGGGCTGCGTAACCGGCCTCATTGTCATACCACGAGACAACCTTCACCAGGTCACCTTTGACGGCCGTCAGCTTCGAGTCAAATACGGAAGAGTAAGACTTGCCGATGATATCAGACGATACCAACTCAAACTCTGAGTAATAGAGGATGCCCTCCATGTCGCCTTCCGCCGCCGCCTTGAAACGTGCGTTGATATCCTCGACGGTTGCCGGTCGTTCGACCTGGCAGGTCAGTTCGATCATGGAGCCCGTGATCACGGGTACCCGCACAGCAATCGCGATCAGTTTGTCCTTGGCAGGGGGATAGACCTTGCCGACAGCACTCGCGGCTCCGGTTGAGGTCGGCACGATATTGACAGCGGCCGCCCGTGCGCGTCGCCAGTCACTGTGCGGTGCATCCTGCATACGCTGGTCAGCCGTATAGGCATGGATCGTCGTCATGTTGCCAGATTCGATACCATACGCTTCGTGCAGGATCTTGACCACGGGGGCCAGACAGTTGGTCGTACACGAGGCGTTGGAGTAGACTGACAGCGAGGGGTCCAATTGGTCGTCGTTGACACCCAATACCAGGGTCTGGACATCGTCACCTTTGGCCGGTGCCGAGATCACCACTTTCTTCGCCCCGGCCGTAATGTGCTTGCCGGCGCTTTCCGCACTGCGGAAGACCCCGGTGCATTCCAGCACGACGTCCACACCCAGATCGGCCCAGGGTAGTTGCGCCGGATCGCGCTCACTATAGCAGCGGATGGCTGTGCCGTTGATGATGATGTTCTGGTCATCTGAGGTCACTTTGCCCTCATAGGTGCCTTGTGCCGAGTCAAATTTGAAGAGATGCGCAAGCATGTCATTATCTGTGAGGTCATTGACCGCCACGACCTCCACGTCATTGCGCGTGAGGAGATAGCGCAAGGTCAGGCGACCAATCCGTCCGAATCCGTTGATTGCAATTTTCTGTGCCATTGTCAATGCTTAGTGTACAGATAACAATAAATAGCCGGTAAAGTTAACCGGAAATCCGGGTTCTGATCAAGATTCATGTCATTGGCAATGTTGGCATGGATTGTTTCGTCTCCCAACCAAACCCTGCACTCAGCACGTCTTGAGTAGTAAAACATTTCAGATGCACCGGCTCATCCTTTTGTTGTCAATCCTTGCGGCAGGCTGTCTGGACGATGCTGCCGTGCCGCTGCATGACCACCGGGTCGTGTTCGTTGACACTACCGGGAGTTGCGGCTGGAACCTGCGGCTTCTGGATGATGCTGTCGTGTCGGATCTGCAGCAGACCAGACGAGACAGTTTCCTGCATTCCGATTTTGATCGCTTCAATGACCAAGGTCGGTGGGTGTTTGGCGACACCCTGCAGGTGACCTTTGAGGTGATTGATCGGGTACCGGATGACTTCCCGTCGGCTGGTCGCATCTGCAACCGCCATGGCGGTATCCCGGTACGCTTGCTGAAGGTGGAGTAAGGTGTTTCTCGACCTGCTCTGGCTAAATCCATTGCCGTTTAAGCTTTCGGTCGCGCTCCTTGTTGACCAGAATGGAGTATGCCACACATCCGCGCTCTCCGAGGTCCATGACCGACCAGATATCCTCACGAAAGCCGAGGTCTGCGACCAATTGCCGCAAAGCATCGGGATAGAACCAGAAGGAGGCACGCTGATCGACGCCGGTCTTGTATTCATGTGGCGAGGTGCGCTCGTCGGGGAAGAGACGGCCCCGATACCACTTGCCGTTGACCGTCACCTCAGCTTCTTCTGCGAGCTGGCGAAAGGCCGACGAGGGGTGATCGTGCGGTGTGGCCAGCTGCGTCGTCAGAAAGAGCCGGTGCGGATTGCTTGCCCGGATCTTGTCAAGGAGCAGATGCGGGTCCTGTAAATGGTAAAGCAACCCCAGGCACATGACGAAATCGTAGGAGCTGTCTATCTCGACCTCCATCACATTGGCCTCGATGATGTGCAGTGGCAGGTCGGGAAATGCGGTTTTCAGGACCTGGCATTTCAGCACATTCGGGTGGTAGGCTTCAATGGTGTCGATCCGGGCGGGACGTAGCGTGCCGATATGCCATTCCTGGTTGCCCTCGAGCGGCCCCATCGACAGGACGCGGCGACCCTCCACCATCGGCCGCAGGGCGGTGAGCGCAATCTGCACTTCGTCGATGCGCGTGATCCACACGTGATCGTCGGCGGCCAGACCCTCCAGTTGCTGCCACAGTGCAGGGCCGGCTGCAAACGGACGGTTCCCGACAAACCTGATGAAGCTCCTGAACGTCGGTGTGGCCAGCAACTCGGCCGGAGGTGCCAGGCTGACCGCCAATACATCTTCTCCGGCCTTGACCCGGTCGGG
>JAWWBX010000472.1:0-2560 GCA_033720735.1 Saprospiraceae bacterium | reverse complement strand
CAGTGCTTCTTTGGCGGCGAGTGGATCTATGAGAGCTTCGAGCCCAAGACCGTCGCGTACATCTTCGTGTTTTGGGGGTTGTATTACTGGATGTCCGAGCGCTGGCGGCAGTCGCTGCTGTGTTTGGCCGGCGCCACCTACTTTCATCTGTTGGTAGGGGGGTGGACGGTGATCGCCCTGGGGGTGCACGCCTTGCTGAGTCGCCAGCTACTCAGGCGATGGCGCGAATTCGGTCTGTATGGCATCGTGATCCTGCCGATCCTGGGATATGTCTTGTACGGTTCCCTTAAAAATGCACCGACAGACGCTCCGGTCAACCTGGACTGGGTCTACGTGTATTACCGGTTGCCCAACCATCTGGGGATCTTCCGGAGTATCGATTACTTCCTGCAAGCACACGCGGCTGGCGTTATGATCGGCATCCTGGCTTATGTGTATGCATGGTGGCGACACCACCGGCTCGCCGGGTTAGCCCGGCGCATCAATCACCTGATCCTCATTGTCCTGACGATCAACCTGGCATTTGTTCTGGTGGCATTTGCTGACCACCTGCTGCTTGACAATTCGGGTGGACTGTTGCTCAAGATCTACCCGTTCCGCTCCAACAGCCTGGCCTATTTCCTGTTTGTCCTGCTCCTGTTCGATCAGCTCCGTGCGTTCGTGCGCCGTCATGCCCGCCGCCGGTTGATCAGCAGGTCGGTGGTGTTGCTGTTCCTGTTGCTCACCTGCCTGTTTGCCTTCTTCAATATCCGCCGCAGCTTTGACAGCTTCCGCGATCCTGCGTTTGACCAGATGGCCCGCGATATCGACCGCATCACTGAACGCGATGCGGTGGTCGCATTGATGGATTTGGGCCCAAGCGGGGTGATGTACAACTCGTTTTCCCGCAAAGCAAACCGGGAGAACTTCTCGGTGTTCAAGTTTGTGCCGTATCAGCGAGACAAACTCTACGCGTGGTATATGCGCACACTGGATCTGCAAATGCTCTGGCGGGATCCTGACCATTCGATCAACCTGCAAGACATTTACGGCGTCGATTATGTGCTGAGCAGGGGACAGCTGACATCTTCCCACCTCACGTTACACCATGACAACGGGACCTATTTTCTATACAATATTCAGTGATCCGGATTCTCGGAATGGCGGCTGGTGGGCAGGGCATGCCCCAGGCCGATCCCGAAAAAGAAGTTGTCGATCCCTCCGTTGGGCCGCCAGAAACCGATATTGGACTGATGGCGATAGCGGTATTCGGGCCGGATGTACCAGCCCTGCCTCCCGATCGGGATCATCAGGGAAACAGCCGGGTTGTTGGAAAAAATGAATCCGCGTCGTTGCTTGAAGGTCACCGCCGAAATGAAAGCCGGGCCCGAGGTCAGGGATGCTGTGATCCGGACGTTGTTGCGAAAGGTGTAGTGCGTTTCGAGGCCCGCGGGCCCTGCCAGCTCCCAATCGCGGTTGCCGCCGGTCATGAAATTGGTGATGCCGACATGCAACTCCATTCTCAAAATGATGGGCAGTTGCGCGCGCTGCGGCGTCAGATTGAAACCTTGCTGAGAGGTCAGTACGTAGGCATGATAGACACGCCCGTCCCGGATGTCCTCGCCGAGGTAGCTGAAGATAGCGGACACATTCAGGTATTTCTTGACGGGCTCCTGTGCACTGGTGAGCACATCACAGCAACATATCAACAGCAGCGCAGCACACCATGCCGCCGGACGGGACAAAGAGGGATACGGAATGCGGATGATCAATCCTTCTTTCTCTCTTCCAGAATGCCTTTCAGGTTGTGCAAGCCTTCTTCGAAATCCTTTCCGATCGCCTTATCCATGTCCATAAAGACGCCCATGACGCGGGAAACGGCGTTCTTGTTCTCGCCTTTGAAGCCCCAGGTCACGCGGGTGGCATTTTCGCCGGCGTCCTCAAGGTGGATAAATGCGTCTGACTCGGCCTTCCAGGGCTTGAAGAAGCGCAGGGACGTTTCGACACGCTCATTGGGGACCAGGCGCGTGATCTCCTGCTCGCCTTCTCCGACCTGCTTGTTGCCGCGCCAGGCAGACACAAAGCCGACATTACCATCTTCACCATGCGTCGACTTCTCCATGGCCGGATCGCGGCGCGACCATGGGCCCCACTGATCCTGGTTTTCCAGGCGTCGTACATAATCATACACATCCTGGCGGTTGCGATTGACGACCATCGTGCGGTCGACCGCGTACTCTTTCGGGCCGATCATCCACAGGATCATAAAGAGGATAAATAACCCGATGACAATGTAGAGTGCAATCATGGTTGAAGGGATTTTGCGTTATCAAATGAGTTAACGGTCGCTTTCCGGACCGATTCGTCACGCTTGCGTGGTTTACTTCTTGTTTCCAAAGGTATAGTCTGCGTTCTTCAGTTCGAACGGACTTAGATCTACTTCTTTCGCTTCCATCGATGACTGGAGTTTGCCCTTCTTGTCATAGGAGAGGGATTTTAAAGGAATACCCTGCACCGCCTTCAATTCATCATTGTAGGCATTCGGCGCAAATTGGGAGATCAGCATGCCCTGGGCATTGTG
>JAWWBX010000471.1:0-2576 GCA_033720735.1 Saprospiraceae bacterium | reverse complement strand
CCGGGTCTCACTGCCATGGTCGGGTTCTGGGCGACGCTTTCGCTCAACATCCCGGACTTTACCCGCTACGCACATTCGCAGCGGGACCAGATCATGGGCCAGGCGATCGGGTTACCCGGTACCATGGTGCTCTATTCGTTTATCGGGATCGCCGTCACCAGCGCCACCCTGTTGATCTTTGGAGAGGCGATCTGGGATCCGGTGGAACTACTTGGGCGATTCGATTCGGCAGGTGTGGTCATCATTTCGATGTTTGCTCTGACGGTGGCAACATTGTCGACCAACATTGCTGCGAACGTAGTTGCACCGGCCAACAGCATCGCCAACATCAACCCGAGCAAGATCAGTTTCAAGATGGGTGGCTACATCACCGGCATCATCGGCATCCTGATCTTCCCATGGAAGCTGCTCGCTGATCCGACCGGCTATATTTTCAAATGGCTGATCGCCTACTCGGCGCTTCTCGGTGCCCTGGCCGGTATTATGATCTGTGACTATTATGTCCTACGCAAGACGAAGTTCGACCTTGCTGCCCTGTACAAGCCTTCCAGCATTTTCAAAGGCTGGAACCGCAACGCATGGATTGCTTTCACCCTCAGCATTCTACCGGTGATCCCGGGCTTCCTGGTGGCCGTCGAGGCGTTGTCAGCTTCGGCTGTCGGCGCCTTTTGGGTAGACCTGTATTCATACGCGTGGTTTGTGACGTTTTTCCTGGCGTTCGGGGTGTATTGGATCTTGTCAAGAATAGACCCTGATCCTTCACTCACGTTCGGCAAGTAGGCATGCTGGTCAAATACATCATCCTCTTCGGGTACTTCGCGATCCTGTTTGTCATCGGGTATTTCGCCTCCCGCAGCGTCAGGGATATCAGGGACTATTATGTCGGCGGCAAGCGTCTCGGGTTTTGGGTGGTGGCCTTTTCGACCCGCGCCACCGGCGAATCGGCCTGGCTATTGCTGGGCCTGACGGGCCTGGGAGCAGTGGCCGGTGTCAGTGCGTTCTGGGTGGTGGTCGGCGAAGTGCTGGGGGTCAGCCTGTCCTGGCTGCTGATGGCCAAACCATTCAAACGACTGAGCGACCAATACGGATCGATCACCATCCCTGATTACCTGGTTTCTCATTTCAAATCAAGGACCCACACTTTGCGCATCGTAGCGTCCGTAGCCCTGTCCGTCTTCGTGGTCATCTACGTAAGCGCCCAGATCGACGCCACCGGTTCGGCCTTTGAGGCCTTCCTTGACTGGAATTACTTCCACGGAGCGCTGGTCGGCTTCGGGATCGTGGTGGTGTACATCCTGTTCGGAGGGTTCATCGCCGTGGCATGGTCCGATGTGTTCCAGGGCATCCTGATGTTTCTGGGATTGGTGTTGCTGCCGGTCGTCGCCGTATTCTCGCTGGATGGCAACCTGTTTGACGGGTTGCGCACAATCGACCCGGGCCTGCTGAACGCATGGGGCACGGGCGGACTGACCTGGCTCAATGTCGCAACCATCCTCGGATTTCTGTTTATCGGGCTGGGTTTTATGGGATCGCCGCAGCTCTATGTGCGGTTTATGTCGATCAAAGGTGAGGGTGAGATCAGGAAAGGAAGGTGGGTGGCGATCATTTATACGCTACTCACGGACAGTGCCGCGGTCTGCATCGGCTTGATCGGAAGGTATCTGTTTACGGCGCAGGGAGCCGATGTGGAGGCCGTGCTCGGCAACAATGGCCAGAATGTACTCATCAGCCTGGTCGAAGACCAGCTGCCGCTGTTTTTTATCGGACTGTACATTGCGGTCGTGCTCGCCGCCAGCATGTCGACGATCGATTCGCTGCTGGTGGTGGCATCGAGTGCCGTCGTGCGGGACTTCTATCAACAGATCTTCAAACCCCATCTGTCGATCAGTTCGCTCACCGGGCTGTCACGCCGTGTGACTCTGCTCATGGCTCTGGCGGCGCTGGCTCTGGCCCTGGCAGTCGCTATTACGACACCGGAGCGCACGATTTTCTGGTTTGTGATCTTCGGCTGGTCTGGTCTCGCAGCGACGTTCTGTCCGGTCATCATTCTGTCCCTCTTTGACAAAAAAATGACCGAACGCGGCGCGATCGCCGCGATGGTCACTGGATTTTTGTGTATTCCACTGTTCAAGTTTGTGCTGCCTGCGATGCCGGGCATTGGTGTCTATTTCAATGCTGTTGCCGAACTCGGGCCATCATTTCTGGTGGCTCTTCTGGTGGGCATCACCGTCAGTCGCTTGTAGTGCCAGGCTCTCAGAAGACCAGCAGCGGCACTTCATTGGCCATCTTTGTCCGTTGTGACAGGTCGATGCCTGCCAGCTCGGACAGCCCGGATGCGGCCTCCTGTGCAAAGGCGATCAGGTGCCAGGGCCATTGCTGCGGATCGCCGGCCAGGTCGTCCCGGTGCGCCAACCTGACATCAACAACTGACACAGCTGCGTCGAGTCGTTTGGCCAGCTCGCTGCGCAAGACATCTACCTCCAACGCTGCTGCTTCGGCCGCCGCATCTGAGTAATACAGCACCCGTACTTTGCCAAATCGTTCTGGAGCGAGGGCAGCAAGCATTTCAAGGTGTT
>JAWWBX010000470.1:0-2583 GCA_033720735.1 Saprospiraceae bacterium | reverse complement strand
TACCACCGAAGGCAATCCGTCGGGGATGGTCGAGGTGAGTGCCGGCGTGCTGGCTCTGATGATGGGTGATGTGAATGGCGATCACCAGATCAAGTACAACGGAGCCAACAACGACAAGAATGAGATCCTGGGGGCCGTCGGACTGACGACACCCAACAATATCGTGATTGGACAAATGAACGGTATGTAATCAAACAAGACGAGGCAGATCTGTGATCTGTCTCGCCTGTATTCACTACACCCTGATGAAAGGAAAACACAACACCATGAAAAAAGTCTTCTTTGCTACGATCTTTACGGCATCCGTGCTGGTACTCAATGCCCAGCAATTCGAGATCCGTATCCTTGAGCGCGGCACACAAGCCCATGTGCAAATGCGCAGCATCTCCGAAGATGCACCTACCACGAAACAGCAGTTTACCGACATTGTATTTGGCGTGATATGGACTAACCGCCAGATCACCGGCCTCAACATCGCCTCGACCGATTATGGCATCACGAAATCGGGGACGGTTGAAGAGCACCGTGGATTCTATTACCAGGCCTTTGGCGCGATGGGTACTCCTCGGTCAGCACCTTTCGACTGGGAGTCAGATCAATGGGTTGATATCGCCGTGCTGGACGTCCAGGGAGGGGCCCACTGGGGTTTCTACTTCCAGAAACAACTGGGCCTCGCGCGCACCGGTTATCACATGACCACTGAGCCAAACGTCGGGTTTCAACTGGTTGACGAGACACCGCGGGTCCTCAACTATGATTTTAGCTATCACCTTAAGGATTTCGATGCGCAGCCTCACGAAGCGCAAAGTGCCGTGATCAATTGGAACGCCGAAGAGCATGAGCTGCTCGATCACTATATCGTTGAGCGCTCCATTGATGGCAAATCCTGGCACCAGGTGGGCTATGTAGATCGCGATGAGCGCAATCCGTACTACGAGTATCTTGACACAAACCTGGAAGGTGTACGCAATGGCGTATTCTATCGCCTCAGGATTGAGGACAAGTTTGGCGGATTTACCTACTCAGACCGCGACTTCGTTCCCTTCAAAGTCAGTGTCGAGATCTATCCAAATCCGTCGGTTGACGGTCTTCACATCACCATTGACAAGACCGGGATCGTCAAGCCGGATCAACTGGTGATCTATGATGTACAGGGACGCCTGATCTATCGGCAGGACATCCCGGCTGAAAGCTATCAGGAGTACATCGACTACAGCAAAACCGGCCTTGAGGGCGGAGCTTACATCCTTGAAATGCGCAAGGATGATGAGGTGTTCTGGAATGAGAAGTTTGAGATCATGAACAAGTCGTAACCATACGTAGCAAAGAAATAGGAGGGCTGGTGCATGGCGCCGGCCCTTTCTTTTTGTGGTATCTTGAAAGGGATATGAAAGACAAGTTGCAGAAGACCCTGACTGGCATGGCAGCAGCTGTCAAGGACTCCGTGTCCGATCTGACTGATTCGGCCAAAGAGAAAAGCATGGCCTTGATCGAGGATTGGCTGCAGGTATTCCCGGAACTGGAGGCCCTGGGGCTCGAGATCACCAGCTTTGGCATCTCCCTGGCCATCAGCCCCGCATTGGAAGTGGAATTGCACGGGCCGACCGAGGCCTTCACCACCGAAGAACTCGACCAGCATATTGCAACCTACGCGGATCAAAAATATGTACTGCTGGTCCTGAAGACAATTCGACGTACCCAAAATCTCTACCTCAGGTTCCGCGAAACACCACAGGAGGAACTGTTTGTGAAGATCAAAGTGAAGGTGCCACCCGAAGTCAGGGTGTACTTCGGAAGGCCAATGATCGTATGACTACGAACCTGCCAGCTCCTTGATCAGATCATCCAGATCGTATTCGTCGCCGGGCTTGTATCCGGTGTGTTCATACACGATCTCTCCCTCCCGGTTGAGGACAAATGTCTGGGGAATGGCTTGAAAATTCAGTGCTTGCTGTAACTCCTGATTCGGGTCAGAGAGGATCTCGTATGGCCATCCCTTTTGCACCACCAATGGCTTGACCTTGGCCAGCGCCCGGGCGTTGTCGATGGTGATGGCCAGGATCTCTGCATTGTACGATTCCTGCCAATCGGGATAGAACTCCATCAGGGCGTCCAGTTCACGCTTGCACGGTGCGCACCAGGTCGCCCAGAAACTCATGACTGTGATCTTGTCATTGTTTCCATAATCCTGAATATTTACACGCTGCCCGTCAAGAGTCTTGACATAGACTTCGGGGAGTGTACGGCTGTCGTCTGCGGGAGCAGGCAAGCCGAGGAGCAGGCTGATCAAGAGAGAGCAAAGGAGTTGCATATCCAAGTGTTTAGGACCTGACAGTCCGTGCGATCGCCGTCAGGCCGCTTCAAAAATATCTTATTTTTAGGCCCCTGAACCGCCGCTTAACGATTCTTTAACGCGAGTGTTTCGACAGAAATCTACCAATTTGACGCATGCCATCCCGGTAATCTGCCTGCTCGGGCTGCCACTGCTGGCTTCTGCACAGGAGAAGGGACAGTTTTCTGGCAGCTTTGACAGCAACATCAGCATTTTTGTCGAGGATGAGGAGATCGGGGCGACCAACACTC
>JAWWBX010000469.1:0-2584 GCA_033720735.1 Saprospiraceae bacterium | reverse complement strand
TTGGGCGCAGATTGCCGTCGATGTCGGTGGTGACACCCAGTGCCAGCAACCCGTTGCCATTGTCGACCGCCTGGGATCCCGGCAGCAAATGAAAGTCACCCGAGGCCGGATCGACAAAGAGCAGAGCCAGCGGGTCGGCAAGCGCGGAGTTGAGGTCGTAACCGAGGGCCTGCCAGTCGCTCAGTGGAATGCTCACCCCGTCGCCCATGTCACTAAAGCTGTCGACAACAAGATTGTAATCGCTCGTCAGCCCCGGGGTGGCGTCCGGGTCCGCTGCAATGCTGCCGCGCCAGGGATGCTGATTGAAGAGAATGTTGTTGTAGATCTGCGCGCCGGACGCCCCGTCGACCAGCAGGATGCACCAGCGGCCATCGACGGCTTGCACGATCGTATTGTGCACGATCTGGGCATTCACCGACGGTCCTCCCCCATCCTGTTGAAAGAGCGCGATGCCTGTAGCGTGATTGTTGTACAGGACGTTGTTGTAGATGAATGCTCCCTGAACCCCATCCAGGTTGATGGCAGCACCACCCCCCAGCCCATTGCTGAACAGGACATTGCCGTAGATCTCGGGATCGGTGGAGATCCCGTCACCGCCCTGGCTGAGATCGGCATTGATCTGGATACCGCCGCGGTTGTTGCCAAAGCAGGTGTTGAAACGAATGACCGAACGGTCGCTGCTGTTCGACACGTAGATGCCATGCTCATCGATCGAATTGGAACACACGTTGTTCTCGATCAGGATATCGTCCGTAAACCCGGTGAAGATCCCGCGTTCGAAGTTGTTGTCGCAGGTGCAATTGCGGACGATGCACCAGTCGGCATTGACGAGCCGGATCCCGTTGCGCGGCTGATCGTTGACAACAAAGCCGTTGATCTCGATGTAATCGGCGCCTTCGACATTGATGCCATCCATCGTGAAGGTCGGGGCGGTGATCTCTGCGCCCGGTTCACCGAGAAAGACGATCGGATTGAGTGATGTTCCGGATGTAGCGACATTGAACCCGGTGTATGCACCGGCGAGTACGATGACGCTGTCGCCGGCCACGACGATATCAGACGCATGCTGGATGGTGGCAAAAGCTGCTCCGGGCGAGGTACCACTATTGGCATCATTGCCGGCCGGCGAGACAAAATAGGTCGTGCACAATCCGCTGGAAACGCAGAATAATCCGAGTGCAATAAGAATGCCCCTGAATAGCATACCACATTCGTTTACTCCAGGGGTGCATTGCTCCGGTGAGACACGCCGTAAACTTCGTGCGTTGACAACCGGCCGGCTGGACAGTTTCGGTGTTGGTGAAGAAATGAGAGACCGGGCAGAACTGCCCAGTCCCTCTCACATAACACCCTAAATAAGAACTGTAAATAGATCTCTTTTAACCTTCTGAATATATGAAAAATTGTTTAATATCCAGAAGAATGCCATTTTTTTGTTAGTACGTCTACGGCGTGATTGCAGCGCTCCGGTGGGCCCATGCTGCAAGTACCCGGAGCCGGGATCGAACCGGCACGGCCATTCCTGGCCACAGGATTTTAAGTCCTGCGTGTCTACCAATTCCACCATCCGGGCATTGATCGGCCAGTGGCATGGTACGATCGCAAAAGTACAGGTTTTCGCAGCCTGTTGCGCGATTGAGCGCTCTTTATTTCGGTGCAGCCAACGGATCTCCGGGAATTTGCGTCTATCATTGTAAAGAAGATCATGAAAGCACTGTTGACCATTTGCTGCCTGGTTGGCATCACGGCAATACAGGCACAGGACTGCCTCTGTGACATGGGATTTGCGCCGGTGTGCGTCACGACCGATGGCGGCGAAGTGCTGCAGTTCCGCAACGCGTGCTATGCGCTTGCTCTGGGCTATCCGCATGCGGAACCCTGTGACGATCAGTGCAACTGCCCCACCGACGAAGTCGATCCGGTATGCCTGACCACCGCCAGCGGCTGTGTGCTGCAATTCGAGAACCCGTGCCGGGCGGAGTGCGCTGGTGTGCTGGACGCGTTGGCATGCGACACGTCGTGTGTGTGCCCCGAAATTTACGACCCGGTCTGTGCCGTCTCGGCCAGTGGCGATACCCTGCATTGGTCGAATGCGTGTTTTGCAGAATGTGACGGGGTGACGGACTACTTTTCCTGTGACACCACTTGCATCTGCCCTGCCATCTGGGACCCGGTCTGTGTGATCATTGGCAATGCGATCGCTCAGTTTGCCAATGCCTGTGAAGCGGAATGCCACGGTTTCTTTGATTACTTCCCGTGCGGCTCGGACTGCACCCACGATTGTCCGGATGTGTTCGATCCCGTTTGTACCGTCAGTCCGGACGGGGTGGTCACACAATGGCCTAATGCGTGCCTGGCGGAGTGTCATGGTCAAACCCAATTCGTTGATTGTCCTGGTGATTGCGTTTGCCCCGATGTGTTTGATCCGGTGTGCAGCATCGGAGCGGATGGCACGATTCAAGAATGGCCCAACGCTTGCGTCGCTGAGTGCCACGGTGTGGTCGCATCGTTCCCGTGTTCGTTCGACTGTGATCACGGCTGCCCGGAATATGCCTTCCCCGTCTGCGTGCTGACCGAAGACGGC
>JAWWBX010000468.1:0-2631 GCA_033720735.1 Saprospiraceae bacterium | reverse complement strand
TTCAATGCCAGCGTGTTCTGCCCCATCTGGTAGGTGATCCCGCCTGAAGGAAATGCGCTGAGGTAGTTGCTTTCTACCGGTGGCTCGTTGAGCGACGGATCGAATGCCTGTAAGACGCCACGCGCGTCGGTCTGCTCCAAGCGCAGTCCGGCTGAGACGTTGATCTTCTCGCCGAATCCACGGGCGAAATTGACATACCCCGCGTAGACGTTCTCGTCGTACTCAAAGATGTTTGAGCGTTGCTCGTTGAATACCCGGTCTTCCGACGGGATATCATAGAAGAGGAAGGTGTTGTCCGTACCGACCTGGCTCAGTTTGGTGCCGAGGCCGAGTTTACCACCCCACAGGTCTGTTTCGAAATCGACCAGGAAGGTATAGATATCAATATCGTTACGCGTGTCGTAGGACGTATTGACTTCCGAGAGAACACTCTCTTCTCCAGGATCCAGATACCGGTTGGGTTGCATCGAAGTGCTGTTATTGCGATAGCGCCCGTAATCCAGGTCCACATTGAGCGTCGTCTTTTTGTTGTTGAAGACGTAGTTGAGATTATATGTTGCGGCGTTGTTCTCGGCGTCCGTGATGTTATTGCCCAACAAAATGCTGTCGATGCCGGTGCCGCCCTGGGTAGCGATCTCTACGCGGTTCAGTCCATCGCCAAAGCGCTCACCGTTGTTGCCGCTCACCAGAAATCCGATGGTATGATTCTCCTTGATGAAGAAGTCAGTCCCAAGACGGTAGTTGTAGTTGGAGTTCTCATTGTCCATGCGGATGGTCTCTTCCGTGGCAAAACCGTTTTGCTTTGACTGGAATGCCATCTTGGTGAAGGTCTGGCGATCGCCGTAGCCAGCCTGTCCGAATGCGCTCAGGACTTTGTTGCGATAATTGAGCGACCCACTCACGTTGCCGGAGGCGTATCTCCCTTGCCCGTAAGTCGTACTCAGCGACCCGTTGGAGCCCAGGCTCTTGTCGCGTTTGAGCTTGATATCGATGATACCGGCCGTTCCTTCTGCCTCATATTTCGCTCCCGGATTGGTGATGATGTCGATCGCATCGATCTGTTCTGCCGGGATGTTGCGCAGATAGTTGGCCAGATCTTCGCCGGACAATGGCAAGCGCTTGCCGTCGACATACATCCGCACGCCTGACCGGCTCAGGACGGTGATATTGTCATTGTTGTCGACCAGCACGCCTGGTGCCTTGCGCAACAGGTTCAATGCATCGTCACCGGTGCTGTTGATCGTGCCCTGCACGTTGAAGACCGTTCGGTCGGGCTTGATCTCGACCATGGCCCGGTCGGCCGTCACCACAGCCTCTTCGAGTTGCACGGAGACCGGTTGCATGACCAGGCGTTCAAGATTGAGTTCGCGTCCCTCTACAAGTGTGACGGATTGACGCAGATCCTGCAAGCCGACGTAGGTTGCCTCCAGGAGATAATCGCCCCCTTTGATCCCGGGGATCAGAAAGTCGCCTGTTTCATCCGTCGTCTCGACCTTGACCAGAGAGGTGTCTGCAGCCGCGTACAAGACGATGTTGGCAAACTCAACCGGATTCCCATCAGCATCACTGAGGTTACCGCGCACGGATGAGAGTTGTGCGCTGATCACACTGCAGGAAAGGGAAGCAAGCAAGAGAGTCCAGATGTACTTCATAATGTCGATTTCATAAACTGCCCTCAAAAGTCTTAGAAACGGAGGAGACGACGATATGTTTACGACAAACGGCAGGTTTTCGGATACCAGATGAGAGGTTAGATATTAGAGGTTAAATATTAGACAGCATGGCTTTGGAAATTGGAGCCTGGAAATTGAAGCTTGTTACTACCCCATCAGGTATATTCTCAGTGCTGTGGCATTGTTGTACTCCCTTTCCTTTGAGCTGAACAGGAATACGACTTCCTCGTCCGCCATGTGCGCCAGCAGGTTGGCAACGCCCGCCGGGTTGGCATCAAGTTCAGCGAAATAACGCGCTTTAAATTCCTCCCATTTGTCGTGATCATGCTGGTACCATTTGCGTAAGTCGTGTGACGGCGCGATGTCACGTGCCCAGTAGTCGAGATCCGCTTGCTGTTTGGAGATCCCCCGTGGCCAGAGCCGGTCGATGAGGATGCGTCGGCAGTGCCCAAGCGCCTCCGGCAGAGCGTCGTAGATGCGGTGTATATGGATTTGGGGATTCAAGGATTTGAGGATTTGAGGATTTGAGGATTCAAGGATTTTAGGATTCAAGTTCTAGAACACGTGAACACCTGAACACCAAACTCACAATTCCGACACCCTGATCATGGTATCCTCCACCTCGTGCACCAACTCGATGAACCGCGGATCGCGCTTGGTGGCGTGCGAACGGTTGGGGCCCAGATCGATATTGATGTGTTCGACGAATTTGGAAGGTTGTGCCTTAAGGATGTGGATCTCCTGCCCGAGATAGACGGCCTCGCTGATGTCGTGTGTTACAAAGATGACCGTGCTCTGGAACTCCTGCCAGATCTGGATCAGCATATCCTGCATTTGAATCCGGGTACGAATGTCGAGCGCTCCAAACGGCTCGTCCATGAGGATGATATCCGGATTGGCGATGAGGCTGCGCGCAATGGCCACGCGCTGGAGCTGCCCGCCGGAGAGCGTGGGATAC
>JAWWBX010000467.1:0-2636 GCA_033720735.1 Saprospiraceae bacterium | reverse complement strand
ATCATCCGGTTCGGACTTGCCGATACCCGGACGATCATAAAGCAGCACAGGTCCGAGTGCGGCCGCCCCTTCCACGATCGGATCCCAATGATCCAGCGGTGTACCGAGGCCACTCTCGAATACCAGCAAGGGCTGCCCCGGCTGGCGTTCGGACGTCCCGATGGTATGGACCCAGACCTTGCGTCCGTCGATTTGGATGTGCCGGGGCTGGGCATTGCTGGACACCGAAAGTGTGAACAACACCATGATGATGTTGGCCCGCAGTGTCAACGCGAAGATCAGGTTACCGATACAGCTCACCACCCAGATACTTGAGTCCTGAATCACACACCACGGTCACGATTGTCTTGCCGGGTCCCAGTTCCTCTGCCACGCGCATGGCTGTCCACACATTTGCGCCTGACGTGGTACCGCCAAAGATCCCTTCCTCCCTGGCGAGACGGCGTGCCGTGTCCATGGCATCCTCGTCTGAAACGGCCACGACCTCATCGATCAGATCGGTCCGGCAAATAGCAGGAATGAATCCGGCCCCGATCCCTTCCAGCTTATGTGACCCCGACGTGTCGCCACCCGACAGCGCACGCACGTGCAGCGGTTCGATCGCAAGGCAACGAACGTCGGGCAGCAGTTCCTTCAATACCTCGGCATTGCCGGAAAAACAACCGCCGGTGCCGACACCCATGACAAAGGCATCGACCCGTCCGTCCAGTTCCTCCAGGTATTCACGGGCCATGCGGTGATACGCATTGCGGTTGTCCTCGTTGTTGAATTGATCTGTCCAGAAGGTGTTGGGCGCCTCGCTCAACGCGCGTGCGCGATCCATCATGTCCCGGATCAGCCTGGCAGTGATCTTTCCCCCGTCGCTGGGTACGATTTCGAGCTGCGCACCAAACGCACGCATGGTCTGGAGCTTCTCTTCGGCGAAGGCATCGGAGGAGACAAAGTGTGCCTGGTATCCCTTGGTCGCGCAGACCATGGCCAGCGAACTGCCGGTACTACCTCCGGTATATTCCACGACACGCCCTCCCGGTTTAAGCTCACCACGTCGCTCGGCACCCTCGATCATCGCCAGGGCCATCCGGTCCTTCATGCTTCCCGTGGGATTGGCTCCTTCATATTTGACGTAAACGTCTGCCCATCCGGGCTGGGTGAGACGGGTGAGCCGGATCAACGGTGTATGACCAATGGCACTCATAGCAAGGGTGCTGCCGGATCAAGAAATTGCTTGAGGCGGTTGCGGATAAAATAATCCCAGCCGCCCATGCACGCCTCGCGCTGGAATTCCGGGACGTCCTCCGGAAAGTCCCGGTCGATGGTGTTGGTGAGCGTCAGCGTACTCTGCGTGCCCGTTTTAGCGATCGTGAACACCACATGGCCGACACCCGGGTGCTCTTTGTACGTCCAGCGGTAGGTCACCTGCCTGCCCGGGACGACGTCGGTGACTTCCCATTGATGTGTGTACCTGCGGTCTTCCACTTCGGTCAGGAACGAGGTCTGAAAGCCGACTTCAGGCTTGAAGTCAGGCATGTTCTCAAAATACCATTGGGTCATCTGGTCAGGAACAGTGATGGCATCCCATACCCGTTCGACCGACACCATGAAGGATTGTGCAACGACAATCGGCGGATCACCAAATTTCATATTGTCTTGTCTCATTTCTAACCTCTAATATCTAATCTCTATCCTTGACCATCAGGTATACCTCCCCACCAAATGCCTCCTGCAGCGTCTTTTTACTTGGCTCCCAAATCTCGGTCTCATAAAAGAAGCTGCTGTCCAGTGGATGTCCGCCGGCGGAATGCACGAGACCATCATCGGTGCCCCACCGGGTGAAACGCGATTCTGACACCGATCCGCCGCCGTTGGGCCGGTAAAACCGGTAAGGCCGAAGCTGTTGATCCAGGCCAAAACGGGTGACTAACACGGTGTCTCTGTAGAACGCCAGATGTTGATCGGGCTCAAGCACCACCCGGAATTCCTGTGGATTGCAGGCCAGATCGTGCAGCAGGACGTAAACGTTGTGCTGGTGATCATAGCGCCAGGAGGCCAGTTGCTCAGGGGTCAGCAACCGGGATGAATCGCGTTCATCGAGGTAGCGGATCTCGCCGCGCTCGTCGGAGAAGACCCCCTTGACATGAAAATCTGCATTCTGTTGTTCGATGACCAGGTCGAAGGTGTCGATGCCACGCCAGATCTCACTCTGGTACGGCGCGTCCATGTCCGGTTCAGTGTGTTCGGCCTTAATATATAGTGAGCGCAGCGCGCACCACGCTTCTTTGCCCCCAATTGCGGCAAACATTTGTTCAGCCAAGTCCACTGCCGCAGCTTCCCCGTCGAAAGAAGGAGTGCGCTCCACTTCCTGGCGACAGGCACTGACCAGAATGATGAGTCCAAGGATGGCAAGGCGGCAGGTATTTCTCATGCTGTCAAATTAGGTCGGTGATTCTCCATGTCCGGATGCGCCGCTAATCGATGCCGATCTGCCGGACACGGTCCGGTTGGTTGATCAGAATATCCCGGTATTGGAAGGTAAATGTATCAGTCGCATTCTGCACGATCTCGACCAACGATGCCATGGGGCCGTACTCGGACGCTGTCCATGCACGGAAGTTGACTTCGATTAACTCCGCGGTACT
>JAWWBX010000466.1:0-2641 GCA_033720735.1 Saprospiraceae bacterium | reverse complement strand
GCTCATTGGTTCACCGTGATGCTCGTCGGTCTGCGGGTGCTGGTCCATGGCGGCGGTGTGGTACTTCTCTGACATGTCGTCCAAGATGCGGGACGCAGGCCCAAAGCTGAAACACGAATGAGCCATGCGGCCATTCTGTTGCGTGTAGGGGCGGAAATCGTACGGCACACTGTCATGGATCAGGTATTTCGTCCTGCAGAGGACTTGTCAACGTGACCCGGGTGCCGTTCGCATTGCCGTCAGCATCCTGCTTGTCCTCGATCTCGACCGAGATGCCGAGTGAATCCATGCGGTTCATGATCTCGATCCTGTCCCTGGTGATCCCCATACCCATGCTTTTGTAGCGTGTCGCCGACAAACTTTTCAACTCGGCTGCGCGCTGGCGACCCACCCCGTTGTCATCGACGATGCAAAGCACCGATGTCCCTTGCCGTCGAAATTCGAGGATCAGCAGTCCCTGACCCTCTTTATGCATCAACCCGTGCCAGATCGCATTTTCAATATACGGCTGCAGCAGCATTGGCGGGATATGTACGTCGTGCATGTCGATCCCGTCGTCCACGATACAGTTAAAGTCGAACGAATGCTCAAACCGCATTTGCTCCAGTTCGATGTACAGCATGAGCGTCTCCAGTTCCTGGTGCAGGGTGACCGTTTTCTCTCGCGAGTGCTGCAGGATCATGCGGATCAGGTGAGCAAAGTCTGACAGGTACTCGGCAGCTTTCTCGGGCTGTGCATGAAGAATGTAATCCTTGATGGAATTCAGGCTGTTGAACATAAAGTGCGGATTCATCTGTGACCGCAGTGCCTTGAGCTCGAGCTCCGCAAATCGCTTGTTGATGCGGGTTTTCTCCGCTTCTTCACGACGGATGCGACGAATTCTGGATCGATACCACAAGTAGATGATCAGCCCCATAACGACCAAAACGCCAATGATGAACCAAACCTGTTGATACAGAGGTGTGGGCACGTGGATGACCAGGCTGGTGATGGGTGCCTGCGATGAAGGTGCTGCAGCCTTTACCTGAAATGAGTATCTCCCGGGCTTCATATCCGGCAGCGTCACCAACTTGTTTGAGCCGATATCGATCCAGGGTTGATCGGGGTCCAGCCGGTAGCTGTAGCGAACTAACTCATCCCGCGGATAGGCAAGACCTTGAAAGGCGATGTCGACGACATTCTTCCCCATGGGAACCCGGATCTGCTCGAGGTAACATACATTGACCTCTGACCCTATCTCCTGTCCATTCACCCTTATCGCCTTAAGGGCAACCGGAACCGATTCCGGGGAAAGGCTGTGCCATAGCGAATCGGGGTGATAAATGATGATCCCATTGCTGTTGACCGTGATGATCTCGCCCTTGCTGGTTTCAATGATCTGGCGCGGATCGATGAACACCTGCGGCAGGCCCTGGTTCGTACCGAAATACCGAATTTCGCGCGTGCCTGGGTCAATAGCATTGATCCCGTTCGTTGTAAATAGCCAAATCCGTCCGGTTTGGTCGCAATGCAGTTCGTGCACTTCGCTGGATGCCAGGCCGTCACGGACCAGATATCTCTCGACCATTATGAGTGAATCTCCGGCACGTGCGAACTTGCCGACTTGCCGAAAACTGGAAATCCACAAATGGCCATCAAGACCTTCCTCCACATCGAGCAAGTGCTGGCCATCGGTTCCGAAAGACGGTTCAAAACGCAGCAACCTGGCCACCCCGGTCATCAGATCAACCTCGTGCAACGCCGCCGATACGAGATACGCCTTCCTGCCGTCACGTGAAAACTTAAACCCTGCGAGTATCCGAAGGTATTCCCCCACTCCTTCCCAGACGGGAAGTTCTTCGATGCGCAACTCGGAGCCTTGCATTGTTGCGGGATCAAACCAGAAAAAGCCATCCTCCCCGGCACCTCCGATCAGTCCATGAGCACCTGTGCGCATGTTCCACAACCACTCCGTTGTGAAGCGCAGATCACCAGATCGGTCGAGCAGTTGATGTGTTTCGGTCTTGGTGTACAGCTTGCCGTCAGCAGCCACCCACGTGGTTCCTTGTTTGTCTACGGCAATGCCAACTGGTTGTACGTCCAATGAGATCTCCTGCGAACCCTGTGGATGACCCGGCCTTGCGATCAGATACAGGCGTCTGTGTGAGTGAGGGGAAACATGTGACAGGTAGACCTCCTGCCTTGCTTCGTGATAAGCGATCCGGCCCGGGTAGATCCGGTTTGGGCTGTTGAACTGCTCCAATGAAAAAAATTGGATATGCTGATCTGACGGATCGATCACCGCAACTCCGGGACTCGATGGAAGCCAGAGATTTCCAGTGGGATCTATCCACATGTCATTGAAGAACGCCTGCTCGCTGAGTGGTCGCTGATACAGGATCTCCAATCCGCCGTTGCGATGCATTTTCAGCAAATCGCGCCGGGTAGCGATCAAGAAGTGGTCTTCGACTGCCAGCAAGGCGCACGTTGATGAGCGTCTGTTGTCCGGCAGGGGCAGCGGGATGCTCTTGAGCGAGGAAGTGGTCGGGTCGAGGATGTTCACAGTGTTGAACGAAGCGACGCAATAGATCAATCCGGACGAGTCCTGGTACACAACATCGCCGCCGTTCGGAAACCTGGTAAACACACCGCTATCCTTGTT
>JAWWBX010000465.1:0-2654 GCA_033720735.1 Saprospiraceae bacterium | reverse complement strand
TGACCGGTCTCTATCCCGCCCTGGTATTATCGTCATTCAAGCCGATCAGCGTGCTGAGGGGAAGCTTCGGACGGTCTAGGCAAGGGACGCTTTTGCGCAAGGCATTGGTCACCCTGCAGTTTACCGCTTCGCTGGTGCTGATTTCCGGCACGATCATCATTTACAAGCAGATCAGGCATATGACCGCCGCCGATCTGGGGATCGATACCGCGCAGGTGATCGGCTTTGACAACGCCGATCTGCCACAAATGAGTAGCGATGAGCGCCGCAGCACGTATGACGCTTTCGCAGAAGAGCTCCGACGCGTATCAGCCGTTGAAGAAGTAGGTGCCATTTCGAATCTGCCGGGTGGAGGAAGTGCAGAGATCAGTTCGAACAGTGGCGGCGTCAGGATTATCGGAATGACCGATCGGCAGGAGTCGACAGTATACATCACGATCATGAACGACAAGGCCGTTCCGACACTCGGGATCGATCTGCTGGCGGGTCGCAATTTCGACCGGGAGCTGGCCATCGATACCAGCGCCGTCATCATCAACCGCGCATTGCTCCACCTGCTCAACGTGCCCGATCCCGAATCGGTGATCAACAAGCAGTTGCAGTTTGGGCGCAATCCTGACAGCCGGAGATACACGATCGTCGGGGTCATGGATGATTACAACCGCTCTTCGCTCAAGCACAATGTCGAGCCAACGGTGTTCGTACACCGCGAGACCGCGGCCCAATCGCTGGTCAAATTGACGGCTGCGCGCATCGATGATGGACTGCAGGCGGTCCGATCCACCTGGAGCAACTTCTTTCCGGATGCTCCGTTGGAGTATGCCTTTCTGGACGAACGCTTTGAGCGGCTGTACCAGGAAGACAAACGCTTTGGACTCATTTTCCTCAATTTCGCGATCCTGGCCATCCTGGTCGCCAGCATGGGGTTGTTCGGGCTTGCATCCTATCTGGCGGTACAGCGCACCAAGGAGGTCGGCATCCGGAAAGTGCTCGGCGCCTCGGTGACCAATATCGTGATCCTGTTCTTCCGAGACTTTCTGTTGCTGATCATCATTGCCATCGTGATCGGCATCCCGCTGGTGTACATCGGTATGAGCGACTGGCTCAACGGGTTTGCTTACCGGCTGGCGTTCCCCTGGTGGGTGCTCGTGGTCGCGGTGATTGCGATGGTGATCCTGACGTTCTTCACGGTGAGTTTCCAGACCTGGAAGCTGGCCTTGCTCAATCCGGCGAAGACGGTGCGTCACGAGTAGGTCTTGCGTGCATGGCAGCAACGGCCGTAACTTGTCAGATCACTGATGCACAAGAGTCATGCTGCAGTACGACTATGACACCTGGGTCATGAATGCACTTCAGGAAGAGCCGGAAGACCACCTGTGTAGTGCTGAGTCGCTCGCCCGTTACCTCATCCGGTTCAATCATGATATCGCGGAGATCATTGGTGAGCATGGAGAAGAGGCTGCCGGTCGCGCTGTCTGGCACGTCTATGGCGTGCTTTCAGGGGATATCAGCATCGCTCTTGATGACAACGATCTGGAGACGGGACTCCGGGTATTGGAGTCGGTCAAGGAGTTGTATGCACGTGGCTTTGCGTCCCATTGTGCACTGGCAGCACCCGATCACAATACCACCAGGCTCGATATAGCGTGCGAAATGCTGTGGGATATGGACACCATGCAGTATGCCGTTGAAAAGCACGAAGAGCTTCTGCAGAAGGCATTTGAGGTTCTTGAGTTCGCCCTCTTTCTGCCCAACCAGATGTGTCAATCCTCGGCCATCCACGGCCTGGGGCATCTTGCCTTTACCTATCCGCAACCCGCCTGACGTATCCTCAACGCATATCTCGCTTCCGGCCTGCCAACGCCATCGTTGTGGCGATATGCGCAACAGGCGAAGACCGGGAGGATCTTGTGAGGCACAGAGTACGGCACCAGTCGCCGGTGCCAGGTGCCAGTTGTCTCACTGATGATGCCCGCAGGCTCATTTGCGATAAGATGTGCAGCCACGACGCCTGAGATTTGCAATAGAAACCAACAGTTATGTTCGGGCGACTCGCTGCGATCCCATGCATCCTCCTTTTGACGTGTTCCCTAAAAGCCCAGGACACCCTGACAGCCATCTATGCCGGAGAGATCCCGACGTACGACCTCGTTTACGACAATTCCTGCAATGGCCCGGCGACCACGCTTTCCGTCATGCTGCCTGCAGGCGACAATTTCGAGGTGACCAACGTACACATCGCCTACACAATGACGGCCGCCACCAATGGCTGGATGAGCGACCAGCGGTCCAAAGTGCGTTGTGTCAATTCAGGCGTTGAGGAAAGCGAACAGTCAGGCGCCGGGGATACCCCTGGTACGATGGTCTACGACCGCAATGCCACCATTGCCAATGGTACCTACATCGGTGGTACGGTCCTGGAGTTTGAAATGTGGGCTCTGCGCACCTGGGGTGGCGTGGCCGGATGCAATACCCAGCACAACAAGGTGGACTCCGGGACGTGGACCATCACCGTCTTTCTGGGAGCGGAAATACCACATCCGAATGTTGGTATCCGCACAGCCACCCCGGCGCAATCACTGGATGTCAACGGGAAGATCCGACTCGGCGATGATGCGACCCCTCCGGTGGCCGGGACGATGCGCTGGAACAGT
>JAWWBX010000464.1:0-2682 GCA_033720735.1 Saprospiraceae bacterium | reverse complement strand
CGCGTTGGTGGTGCTATTTCCATTCGGTGTAATAAGTTCAATCTCATAATTGTCAGGAGGCATTTTGTGTCCCCTGAAGTTACCTTCAATGTACACATTATCTGCAACGTGCATAATTCATGTTCGTAGGTTCCAGACAAACCGGTTGAGACCGGCGTTCCGGTCCAACACCGGCTCAGCCGGAGGGCCCCCGTCCCAGGGATGAAAGGTCGAATCCTTTTCCGAGGTAAATCTGTTGATCAAATTGCCCTGGTCATCGGTAATTTCCAGCACGACCGGAACTTGATCCTCCGGGGCCTTCAGGTCATAGTAAATGACGGCGCCGCTGGCCGGGTTGACGCCGCGGAGGGGGTGGGTCCCTTTGAAATCCTTGTCGTTGCCATCCAGTTCGCTCGACCCCCCCACCGGATAGACCGGTTCTGGTTGATAAACGATGAGCACCTGGTCATCCGCAACTGCCTGTTGCCGGGCCCGGGCATATTGACGGATGACGCCCAGATCGTCAAGGATCCAGAACGAACGGCCAGAGGTGGCCACGATCAGATCTCCGTGCCGAACCATCAGGTCCGTGATCGGCGTGACAGGGAGGTTGAGCTGCAATGGTTCCCATTGCCCCCCGTCGTTCCAGGAAAGATAAACTCCCGTCTCGGTGCCGGCATACAAGAGCCCCCGGACCTCTTCATCTTCACGCACCACCCGGGTAAACGCCCCGTACGGGATGCCGGATGAAATGTTGGTCCACGACCGGCCGTAGTCGGTCGTCTTGTACAAAGCCGGTGTGAGATCATTAAACTTGTAGCGGGTCGTGGCAATGTATGCCGCTGCCGGTGCATGCGGCGATACATCAACGGTGTTGACCAGACAATCACCCAGCCCCCTGGGTGTGACATTCTGCCAGGTCTGACAGCCATCGCGGGTCAGTTGTACGTGCCCGTCATCCGTCGTGACCCAGATTGTGCCTGCCTCGTGCGGTGACTCCATCACATAACTGATGGTCCCGTAGTTTTCCGCACCCACGGCCTCCACGGTGTACGGCCCCCCGCCTTTGACCTGCCGCTCCTTTTCATTTTTGGAGAGATCCGGAGAGACCTCCTCCCAGGTGGTACCGAGATCGCTTGTCTTGAGCAAGAGTTGAGCGGCGTGATAAAACGTATTCGGCTCGTGTTGCGACCAGATGATCGGTGCATTCCAGTTGTAGCGATATCTCATGTCACTTGCGGCCCTGCCCAGGTACTGGATCGGGGCCGCCATGACGTTGGTCCCTGCATCGGCGCGCACATCAAACACCTCAATGGTGCCCAGGTAGCTTCCTCCGAGGACCAAGGACGGATCGTCAGGATCAAATGCGAGAAACGCGCTCTCGCCACCTGCCGAGAAGTACCAGCTCTGCGTATTGATCCCCCGACTTCCCATCTCACGGTGTGCAATGGCGATCGAAGTATTGTCCTGTTGCCCCCCGTAGATCTTGTAGGGAAACCCGTTGTCGACATTGATCCGGTAGATCTGGGCCGTCGGCATGTTGTCCTGGCGCGACCAGCTTTTGCCGGCATTGAAACTGATCGCCGCCCCGCCATCGTTGGCAATGCACAGATTTGAGGGATCGCCGGGATTGATCCAGAGGTCGTGAAAGTCCCCATGTGTCCCCGTTATGCGCTCCCAGGTCTTGCCGCCATCGATCGATCGCAAGGCTGGCGCGCTGAGCACGTAGACCGTGTGTTCGTCCTGCGGATCGGCAAAGACCTCGATATAGTACCAGGCACGCTGTGTGAGGCGATTGTCATCACTGACCCGCGTCCAGCTTGCGCCGGCATTGTTTGAGACAAACAATCCACCGAGATCCTTTTGCGTATCGCTTTCCACCAGTGCGTAGACCTTGTCGGGATTGGACTGGCACACAGCGACTGCCATTTTCCCCAACTCGTCAGGCAGCCCCTCTTCGATCTGCTGCCAGGTTTCACCTCCGTCAGTTGATTTATACATACCGCTCCCCTCTCCGCCACTGATCACTTTCCAGGGCAAGCGTTGGTGATGCCACATGGCCGCGTACAAGACCTGCGGGTTGCTGAGGTCCATGGACAGCTCGGAGCAACCTGTACTGCTATTCACGAATAGCACTTTGCGCCAGGTCTTGCCCCCATCCGTCGATTTGAAGATGCCGCGTTCGTCGTTGGGCCCGTATAGTTGACCCTGTGCGGCGACAAAGACGATATCCGGATCGCGCGGATGGATGACAATGCGGGCGATATGATGGGTCTCGCTTAATCCCAGGTGTGTCCATGTCTTGCCGGCATCGGTTGATTTGTACACGCCATCACCATAGGACGTCATGACACCCCGTGGTGCGTGCTCTCCCATGCCGCAGTAGACCACATTGGGATTGCTGTTTGCCACTGCCACGGCACCCACCGACCCCGTTTTGAAATAGCCATCGGAAATGTTGTGCCAGGTCTGTCCTGCATCTGTCGTTTTCCACAACCCACCCCCTGTGGTTCCCATGTAGTAGGTGAGCGGGTCACCTGTCACCCCGCTGGCACAGACAGAACGGCCGCCACGGAAAGGGCCGATGCTGCGGTATTTCAATGGGGCGAAATAGGTGTTGGCATGCGTCGCAGCGTTCTCATTTTGCGCGCTGAAATCGCAGGTGAGCAGCAGGCATGCGATCAGGAACAGGAGTTTCTTCAT
>JAWWBX010000463.1:0-2697 GCA_033720735.1 Saprospiraceae bacterium | reverse complement strand
GCCTGAAGGCTGGGGTAAGAAATACCCTCGAAGCCCGGAGCCTCACCCATCCCTTCGCAAACACGCACTTGCCAGGAGTGGAGTCGCACCAGTAGCCCAGGAATTCATTCGTGGGCAAACAGGCGATCCACCCTGCAGAAGCCATTTCAATGGCTTCCGCTGGTGTCAGCTTTCTATCGCTAACTTCACCCCACGAAACACGCGCTGACCCATGTGCAGACTCTACGGTTTTATCTCTTCGCACCCACGCAAAGTGGAGTGTGAGCTGATCCGCTCACAAAACTCGCTGATGGCCCAGAGCCACCGCGATACCGAAGGGCATCGCAATCCGGACGGCTGGGGCCTGGGGGCCTACAAGCGGTCGGTTCCCTATGTCGTGAAGCAGGTGGAAACAGCCGCCGAGAGCGAGGACTATCGCTGGACTGCCTCAGAGACGATGGCCGACCGGGTGATCTCGCACATCCGCCGGGCGACTGTGGGGAATATCAGTCGGGAGAATACCCATCCTTTCGTGCATGACGACCTGATGCTGGCCCACAATGGTCATATCGAGCACTTTGACAAAGTACGCGAACGATTGCTCGGCGAACTGACGTCCGAGGAAGCGACCTGGATCGAGGGCACCACCGACAGCGAGCATATCCTGGCCCTGGTGCATCATCATGTCAACGGGGCGGAAGCACTCCCGTTGCGTGAGGCCCTGGTGACATCGCTCCAGCAGATCATCGCCTGGTGCCATGAGGTTTCGGCTGACAAAGCACCCGCCCTCAATGTGATCGTATCAAATGGCATCGAGATGGTCGCTTCCCGCTACCATCGCTCCCTGCATTACACCGTCCGTGACGCCATCCACGCCTGCGAGGTGTGCTCCCAGCACCCTCAGCACTTCAAGGATGCCCTGCGAGCGCACTACGCCGCCGTAGCCATCGCCTCAGAACCCATTACCAATAACGAGGTCTGGCAGGCCGTGCCAAACAAGAGCGTGCTGCGGGTAGGCCCCGATCTTGAAGTGGAGTTGGAGGAGGGGTGTCTGGGGTGAGAATGATGTAAACGGTGGCCTGAGCAGGCATCAATCCCGGACTCAACGTGGTTTGACGCCACTCGCGCGTTCAGTGGCAGGTGGTATCAGGGCATCAGAATTAGTCCAGCACCTCCACGTTGACCGCGTTGGGTCCTTTGAGCCCTTTCTCGACTTCAAAGGACACCCGTGACCCTTCACGGATCTCGCCGTTCACGCTGTTGATATGGACAAAGATCTCTGCCTGGTTCTTGTCGTCGACGATGAAGCCAAAGCCCTTTTCGTCATTGAAGAACTTGACCCGTCCCGAGCGGGTTTTCTCGTCCTCAACATGTTCTTTTTTCGGGATACCGAGGATGATGTCTTCCGCATTGACCTCGATTTTCTCCGACGGATCCGGCGGCTCGTCGACGATGTTGCCGTGGGCGTCGACATAGGAGATCATGTCCTCAAACGACTTCTTGCCCGCCTCCAGCTTGGCTGCTTTGCGCGCCAGGCGCTTTTCCTCTTTCGCCTTGCGTTTTTTGCGGCGCTTCTTTTCTTTTTCCTTCTTGTTAAAGGAGTCTGCCATAATGATCGATTCAATGTTTTTGCCCCTTCCGCTTTCCGGTTGCGATACACCGTGGGCGGGTACCCTTTTCGGGGAGGGGATTGCAAAGGTAGGAAATCGGGAGGGTATTGGGTTGCGAGAGATTTATGGACAGCTCGGATGTTGACCGACATCAGAACTGCGACAAGGACCGGTCAGCTGACCTTTTTCCGCTCCCGGTTACCAGGACAAGACCTTCCTCTTCCGGCAGGCTTGTATTGGCTGTGTCACTCTGCCTGCCGAAGTTTCGATCGGATCCTCACTTTTGTACTAAAACAAAAGGGCCAGTATCGAGTGATACCGGCCCTTCAGGTTGTAGCGGAGGCAGGACTTGAACCTGCGACCTTCGGGTTATGAGCCCGACGAGCTACCAACTGCTCCACTCCGCGATGTTTTTGTTCCCTTTTCTTTTGAAGGGATCGCAAAGATAAGTAACTCTCTTCAAACATGGAAGGTTCACAGGGTATGGATTATTCCAGGCAGTCTGCGGATTGCTGAAACAGTGACCTCCGCCTTATCTTCATCCAGTCCAATACAACACGCCATGCGCCTCACGCCTCACCACCACCATCATCCCCCCCCTCAGCCAGTCACCGGCCATCCTGGCCGACATGCTGCACGACATCCCGGACTCCTTGCGCAAACAACACCGGCGACCGGGCAAGTGGTCGATCCACGAGCACGCCTGTCACCTGGCCCAGGCCGACCTGATGATCCTGGAGCGGTTCCGCACCTTCGCGCGGGAGGAGCACCCGGTCTTCAAATTGTACCTGCCCGGCACCACCGTCGAGGACAATTTGATGGACCTGGATCTGGAGGAGCAAATGGCATCATTTGCCGTGTCGCGGGCGGCCATGGTGAAGTTTCTCAATAGCTATTCGTCAAATGTCTGGCAATGCTCGGCAGAGCACCCGGAATACACACAGTACTCTCCCTATATCCTGCTGCGGCACACCCTGATGCACGACCATTTCCACATGTACCGGATCGAAGAACTGTGGTTGACGCGGCAGGAGATGCTCACCCGCTGAGGCTACCGCCCCTGCTCCCGCACCTTGCTCGGCGAAAATCCAAACTGCTCGGTAAAGGT
>JAWWBX010000462.1:0-2717 GCA_033720735.1 Saprospiraceae bacterium | reverse complement strand
TTCAAGCACCAGCACTACAAGAGCCACTGCTTCTGTGCAATGCTCCGCAATGACAAAAGCTGGCTCCCGATGCAAGCGGAGGACAAAAAATAGCAACGGCCGATGTTACCAGCATCAATGAGGATTGGTTCGCAAAGGTGTCTGGCATCTGGCATCCCTGACCGACGAAGCCTTGGCGAAGTCGGCTGGCATCCCTGGCCGACGAAGCCTGCCTGCGGACACAGGCCTTGGCAAAGGCGGCTGACATCTCAGGTTTTGCTTTGCCTGTTGCTAACTGCCAACTGCCTGTTGTGAATTCATAGCTGTCGCTTTTCAATTGGCCATTCTTCTCGCTCTCAAAACCGGTAACTTTAGATACAAACACACCAAAATGAAATCAGCGCTCCTTGTGCTCGCTTGTGCGATATCCGCTATTTGTTGGGCCAACAACATCCAGGTCAGCAACGTGTTGCTGGCCTCGCAGGATATCACGGACAACTATTACATGGTCCAATTTGATCTGAGCTGGGAAAATTCCTGGCGCACGTCGACCTACGAAAGCAATTGGGACGCCGCCTGGGTCTTCATCAAATTCACGCCGAAGAATGTCCAGGACTGGCAACATGCCACCTTGCACTACGTCGATGGGACCAACGATGGTCATATTGCGCCCGCGGGGTGTGTGATCCGCACGGCCAATAATACCTATGGGACGACGACCAACGGGATTGGCGTGTTCATCTACCGGGATGCTGACGGGATCGGTGATATCTCCTTTGAAGGGATTCAGCTGCGGTGGGACTACGGCACGCTTGGCGACAACCAGCCCGTCGAGATCTCGGTCAATGCGATTGAGATGGTCTATATCCCCGAAGGATCATTCTACGCAGGAGACGGCGTCGGCACGTTCGGACAATTTGAAGCCGGCAATTCGGGTGATCCGTTTCAAATTACCTCCGAGGGCCAGCTCACCCTGGGTGGCACCAACGTCAACAACCTGAGCAATCATGACGCCAACAACCAGCTGGTTGCCGACGATTACGACTATAGTACCACGCAGACCTTGCCGGCCGGCTTTCCCAAGGGGTATCAGGCCGTCTATTGTATGAAATACGAGGCCAGCCAGGCCCAATATGCCGAGTTTCTGACCCGGCTCTCACCATCACAACGCTCCGAACGCACGGAAGTGATCCTGGTCGATCTTGTCAATATCTACCCGATCCTGACCGGCAATCACTTTGCGATCGCGGACTATCCCTGGCGCGCGATGGACTACGCCAACTGGGGCGACATGGCTGCCTATCTCGACTGGGCCGGACTGCGCCCGATGAGTGAGCTCGAATACGAGAAGATCTGCCGTGGACCCAGCAATGCCGTTGAGAATGAGTACGCCTGGGGTAATGACAGTTGGTACGCTGAAGACTATTTCACCCTGGCCAACGAAGGCACCGCCAATGAAATGGTCATTGCGGGCATCGCCACTGACGTTGGCAATGCGAACAGCACATCCATCTACCAGGGCTGGGGTGGCCCGCTGCGCTGTGGGATCTTTGCGGCCAGCGCGACCAACAAGACCCGCGAAGAAACAGGGGCCACCTACTACGGGGTCATGGAGATGTCCGGCAATTGCTTCGAACGCGTCATTTCGACCGGCAACTCCCAGTCCCGCGATTTTGATGGCCTGCATGGGGATGGTAACGTGACAGGTACCGGGAATGCGTCGTTCACCTTGCTGCAGGACTGGGGATTTGTCAGTGCCGTCGGTGTCGGGTTTCGGAATATGGTGGTCAGTCAGCGCTACCTGATCAATGACACCGACAGCAACCGGGAGCGATCATACGGCATTCGTGGCCTGCGAACGGCGCCAAACTGAAATCCCTGAAATGCGACGCGTCCTCTTCACCTGTCTTCTGAGTTGTACGACCATGGTGTTGCTCGGCCAGCACAGCTACATCTTCAATGGCGGTACGGGTATGGGCTTTGTCGCCAATGGCACCTCCACCCCGGATCACAATCCGATCTTTGGTGGTGCCCTCGATGACGGCTGGGCGATCGGTACGCACTCTACCAAGGCTCACAATTCCATTCATGATGGCGGAAACGAAGACGGCTTTGATGGAGCAGCAGGCGCGACCACCACGCAGTCGCAGATCTTCCCCGGTGGCCAGAACGACGGTTTCGATCAGGCCGGGTCGGCGACGATTGATCACCACGCCATCTGGCATGGCGGCTCCGATGACGGGTTTGCGGCAGGACTTGGATCTACTGACGTGCATAGTCCGATCTTCGCTGGAGGGGCGGATGACGGCTTCGACCAATCCGGCATCTCGGGGACGATTTGGACAGGAGCGGTGAGCAAGGACTGGCTCCTCGCGGGCAACTGGCACAACGACATCGTGCCGACTGTCTCCCATCATGCGCTCGTTCCCCGCACTGCCCCGCGCTTTCCCGTATTGTACGGTCTTCTCCTGATCGGCGAGCCGGGGCCGCATCAGTATACCGCCCGATCGGTCCGCATTGCCTTCGGGGCTTCGATCCACGGTCTTCAGGAAAGCAAGATTATCAACAAGGGCGTGTTGGAGGTCGGTGGGTTACTGGATCTGCGGTAGGGCTTCTGCTAGGATTTCGCTTTTAGAATGCCGAACTTTGCAGAGGTGCAAGGCACCTATGGGCCCATAGCTCAGCCGGTTAGAGCAACTGACTCATAATCAGTAGGTCGCAGGTTCAAGTCCTGCTGG
>JAWWBX010000461.1:0-2729 GCA_033720735.1 Saprospiraceae bacterium | reverse complement strand
GCCGCTGCACCACTCCCAGATGTAGGCAAGCTCGGGGCGTTCCTGCTCGTAGTGAGCGATGATGGCCGCTGCTGCCAGCGTTGGGAGTGACTTCTGGTCGCAGTTCATGACCAGATCGTAGAGTTCGGTCGGGCTGATTTCTTTGATGTTCATTGGTCCTCCTCACACTGTCCCAGATAATCCCGGTGGCCGATAGTCGCATCAGCCTCATGCGCCGCTACTCGGGCGCAGTATTCGTTGTGTTCAAAGTCTGCCAGCTTGTCCTCTCCTTCAGCGACCCACAGGCCGAAGAAGAAGACAGCGCAGAGCAGAAGCGCAAAGTCTTTACTCATGCGATGCTCTCCCGATACTGCTCTTCGGCATGTTCAGTAAGAGCCTCATATACATGAGACTCAAGCGCGAAAGACTCGCCCGGCGCTACCGTAAGCGTATTGATCAACTCGCCCTCCACAAAAATCTCCATCTTGCTGATGGTTGCATCGCAGAACTCAACTTCATCAATGCCATAGTAATCAGATGGGCATCCCGCCATTTGCTTGTTGTAGCTGCCTCGCTCGTATTCGTGAGCCACTCTGGCACCATAATGGTATGCCAGCTCAACACCTTCTACGGGCTCATGGGTGAAAATTGATTCAATGTTGTGGTAAGTAATGCTCATCTCAATTTCTCCAATTCAGTAAGCCAACAGTAAAGCATCCAGCGGGCAGCGTCTGTTACGGTGTGTAAAGAAATGTAGCGTTGTGTAACAGGACAGCTTCGCGCTATACTTCTCCCATACCTCCTGTCGGCACCATGACCGGGCAATAATATCCTCCTCCCCTCAGCCCTGTGCCGACCCTCCTCCAGCCCCCGCCATCCACGGGGGTTTTTTTATTGCAGTCCAGTGCTGCCGAAACCAGAATCGCCGCGCTCAGTGTCATCCAACTCGGCCACCTCAACAGCATCAGACAGGAACGGGCAGAACACAATCTGCGCTATCCGGTCGCCATCATGAATCTCAAGCGGTCGGTTGCCGTGGTTGATTAAGCACACCTTCACCGATCCGCGATAATCGGAGTCAATCAGGCCAGCGTGTACGTTAACGCCGTGACGTACAGCCCATCCAGAACGCGGCATGATGCGCCCAAACCATCCGGGTGGGATAGCCATTGCTACGCCGGTATCTATCGTCACCTGACATCCTGGTGGCACGTCAATGCGCTCTGTGCTGCAAAGGTCGAATCCTGCCGCCCCAGCCGTGGCTCGGCGGGGCAGTTTGGCGCTTGTGTTGGTGAGTTTGAATTTGACCTGATTAAAAAAGGTCATATTGTGTCTCCTTTGCAGCCTCAAGGTTTCGGCAGGCAAGTTTGAAATATGACTCTTTCAATTCTGCACCGATAAATTTACGGCCAGCCTTAATTGACATATAACCCTCACTGCCAATGCCCATAAATGGCGACCAGACAATATCTCCCGGATTGCTCCACAGTTGGAGGCACCGCTGGATCACATCAAGCTGCAATGGGCAGATGTGGCGCTCATCGTCGCTATCCCTGCCCTCGCGGAAATTAAGCGTATCCGTCTGGTTAATGTCATCCCATACCGGGCTGGCGTATCGCTGCCATACGTCAACGCTGGTATTGTGGCTGCCTTCCTCGACAGTCCAGCACTCGCGGCCATCGTCCCATTGGTGGCGCTTGAATCCGGGGGCCGGATTGTCGCCAACGTAATATGTGAAAGCGCCCTCAATTGGCTCTACATTGTCGCCAGGTTTGCGCATCATAACCAGAGAGTCAGGAATGCCCATCCGGCTCATGCTGCTGTCTTTCTTGATGGTCTTGTGAAGCAGGCCCAGCGCCTTGGTGCGCTGCATAGCTATAACTGGGTCTTTCCAGATAACCACCTCAGAATGATAGATAAACCCTGCCTTCTGATACTCTCGAATAATCTCGCCACGGAAATCACGGATGCCGATAAACCCATCATTCTGCTTGCTGGTTGGCAGGTTCATGCAATGAATGGCAATGATGCGCCCCGGCTTCATCACTCGGAATTGCTCGCGAATCAGGTATAGGTACTGCTGCCAGAACTCTGCGCTATCCTTGCTGTTTCCCATGTCACGGTCGCTGTTGCTGTAAGTGTAAAGCGACTCAAACGGCGGGCTGAAAACTGAGAATCCTACAGATTCATCTGGCAGGCCACGAGCCACTTCTACTGTATCAGCATGGTATGCGGCGTATCCTTCTTTGATTACCTGATCAATTACACTAGCCATGTCGGCAACTCCATAATGTTATTTGCGTTGTAGTCTGTTTTTTCGATGGCTGCGGAGAATATCTCTTTCTCCATCATGGTCTTCATATGTTCCACCATCGCCTCGCCAAGCTCTTTGTTTTGTTTGTCCTTCCGCTGGATATTTTCCACCACCGCGCCTTCAGTGTCGGCTGAGACAACATGAACATGGACTTCTTTCTGCTGACCAAACCGCCAGCATCTGCGGATGGCTTGATAGTAGCTTTCCCATGAATCAGACAGCCCGACAAAGATCATCTGATTGCAATTCTGCCAATTCATGCCAAACCCTGCGATCTTCGGCTTGCTGACCAGGATGCGAACATCACCATGGGCGAAACCAATGAGGCTGTTACGCTTATGCTCAGGACTGTCTGCGCCCTTTACTTCTACGGCATCGGTGATCGCTGCTGCCAGTTTCTCGGACTCATCATTGAGATGGCACCAGATAAGGACCT
>JAWWBX010000460.1:0-2763 GCA_033720735.1 Saprospiraceae bacterium | reverse complement strand
GCGCGGAATTCCGGATACGTCGAGGCGCGTCCGGTTCTCCGCTGATACTAGAACACGCCCGGACAAATCGCGGAGGGTCACAGAGAATGCTCCTTCGACTTCGCCTTGAATGTGGATCCGGTCTGCGGCAGGATTGGGGAAGACCGTGATCGGAAGATCAGCGGGAATGCCCCGGCTCGTTGAGGTGCCCTGGCACTCTTCGGACAATGGCGGTGCGTCTGCAAAGACCATGTCTTCGTCCCCGTCCTGGTAGAGAGCGAATTCAAAGAAGACGAGGAGCATCTCGTCGGTGGTGGCCTCGCCCTGCATGACATCGACGGGCGGATTACTGGGGTTGTTCGGGTTGTTGTTGGTATTGTCGTACGTCGCTTCGGCGACCAGTTTGGTGCCGAAGGGTACCACGACCGGCTGGCGGTAGGTGTAACTGAGCTGCCATTCAAAATCCCAGTCCGGGATATCGAAGAAATGGAGTGTATCACCCGTCAGCGTTACACCGTAGGCTTTCATACTGGTCCCGATCAGGTGCATGTGCGGGAGCACGGAGAAGACGGTGCTTTTGAAGAAGGTCGTAAACTCGGCCCGGTATGTTTTGACCTCGCCTGCCGGGATCGACAAAGGGCCGTTGACCAGGGAAATGTCGGTATGGTTGAGCAAGGGAACGTAGAGCATCTCGCGGGTACTTCCGGGGTCCTCGGTAAAGGTGAGGTTGACCCGGGTGCTGTCCAGCATCCCTTCAGTGCCTTCCGGGTAATGCGTCTGGATCACCAGGTTGGTTCCGGCAGGGAGCAGGATCCCGGTTCCCTCTGGCATCGTTCGGCTGGTTTGACCGGGCACCCAGCCGGCGACGACGGACGATTGAAAACTGCCGGTCCCGCCAAAGCAGGTGTAACCGGGCAGGGGATCGAGCGCATCGAGGTCCTGCACCGTCTGCGAGACGTCCTCAAACAGGATCACGTGATGGACGATGTTCTTGTTGCCGGGCACCACTTCAAAGCTGTTGACATAGCGATCTTCGGCGAAGTTGGTTGGGATCACGAAACACCGGTAGTCGTCGTGATCACCGGCCTGTGAAGTGTACGTCTCCATCTGTACCACGAGGTCCGGATTCTCGATCTCGTCACCCTCAGGAATGACGGGGACGGACGGTGCCTGACTCAGATCCCCTGACGGAGCACCGGCATCGACCCAGCCCGTGATCGTGGCGACCTCCTCCTCGGTGAGCCGGTTGTCATTGACAAAGTCCTGGGTGCCACCGGAGGCCGGCCATGGTGGCATGAGTCGCGCCTCAACATAGGCGCCGATCAGGATGCGTTTCTCAAATGCCTGCTCGTAGGTGAGCAGCGAGAACGGAGCCACGCCACTGGGGTTGTGGCATTTGACGCAGTTATTGTAGATCACACAGGCCACGTCGTCGGCCCAGGTGATATCCTGTGCCCTGGACAACTGACACATGAGTGCGCCGGAAATGGTCAGGAGGAGAATGGATGGTTTCATGAGCAACAACTTACGAAAATCATTCTGCGTCTGATCACTGCATTTCCCCATCATGTCATGTCCCCGCGTACAATAATATTTGCCGTATCTAGCGTTATTAAACCTGGATTCACCGACTACCATGCACGACCACAGCCTGCCGACTTCTGAAGACAAACGGCGTAGTTGGACGATCACATTGATCGTTCACGCGGCGATCCTCCTGCTTGCACTGATCCCGTTTCTGGTGACGGACAACGCAGCCCGTGACTTTACCCGGGCGATTGCCATTCATTTCGATCAGGATGATGCATCCAAGAAATCAGGATCTTCTCAGGCAGCCAGGGCAGGTAGTGAAGGTGCGCGCAGCCAGGTGGCACTGGCTAACCTCAAGCCAGCGCAGCCCGCCCAGGCATTGCCAACCACCCATCAGCGTGAGATCCTGACAGCTCCGGATCCGGACCTGCAGGTACCTACCCAGCAAGACAACTTCTTTGATAATCCCCTCGAAGTCAACGAGTCGAACGAGGTCGATCGGGTGGAAGCACTGCCCGAAACTTCGACCTCCCGAGACAACGGCTTCAGCGACTTTGAGATCCCGGCCAACGAAGCACCTGCTGAGAGCGCCGGCAAGATCTCCTTTGACGATCTGCCCGGTTCAGGGCAGGGGCAAAAGGGGCAGGGGAATGCGGACAACTGGAACATCGACGAATCCGGTGTCGCAGATGCCGGCACGGAGGATCCGTTTGCCGACGGCTTTTTCTCCGGTGAATGGCCGGGAGATGGCCGTGGCACGCAGGGTCGTACCGAAGGCGTCGGGAGTGACGGCCAAAGCATGCGCTGGGGTGAATTCTCCGACGATGGTCTGTTCAATCGCAAGGTGATCCATCGTGCCAATGTCGCGCGTCTGGCAGTCAAACAAGGCAAGATCGTGATCAAGCTTTGTGTGGATCGCAACGGGCAGGTGGTATGGGTCAAGTACGACCGGGACCGGTCATCGCTGCACAATACGGACCTGATCGCTCGCGCCGAGGCCACCGCGGAAGAGTATAAATTTGAAAAAGACCCGGCGGCGCCCACTCAGCAGTGTGGCGCACTCACCTTCATCTTCCAGATCGAGAAGTAGATATTGGTGCTCAAGTGCGTGCCCTGTATGCGCAGCGTAGCGGAGTCGTACAGGGTTCATGTGTTCATGTGTTCATGTGTTCATGTGTTCATGTGTTCATGTGTTCATGTGTTCATGTGTTCATGTGTTCAGGTGTTCATGTGTTCATGTGTTCATGTGTTCAT
>JAWWBX010000459.1:0-2763 GCA_033720735.1 Saprospiraceae bacterium | reverse complement strand
GACGGGTCATCACCACCAGCAGTCAGGAAGCGCAGGATTTCTTCAATCAGGGTATCCAGCTCAAATATGCGTTTGCTGTGAATGAGGCGATCAGTTCATTTCGCGAAGCGCAACTTCGCGACCCGGACTGCGCCATGTGCTACTGGGGTGAAGCATGGGCCCTCGGCTCGTATCTCAACGGTCATATGCGGGAATCCAAAGCCCCGCTGGCACTTGCAGCGATTCAAAAAGCCTCAGAGTTGTCATCCGAACATGCCAATGCTGTTGAACGCGCGCTTATCGACGCGTTTCAGGTGCGCTATATCGAGGACTACGTATATGACGAAAGGAGGGTGCAGGACTCTCTCTTTGCCCTGGCCATGGAGGAGGTGTACAACGCCTTCCCTGATGATCAGGACGTCGGCACGATTTATGGCGAGGCCCTGATGCTCCTGAAGCCGCGTCGTGGTCTCCATGATCTGGAGGATCCCGAAATGATCAGGATCCACGAAGTGCTCGCCGGCGTCCTGGACGCCAACATCCAGCATCCGGGCGCCTGTCACCTGTACATCCACGCCACCGAGTCGACCACCAATCCGGGCCTCGCGACCGGATGCGCCTCGTATCTCGGCAACACCATTCCGGGAGCGAGCCACATCCAGCACATGCCTTCGCACACCTTCAACGAAACCGGTGAATGGGGAAAATCTGTACGAGCCAGCCTGCAGGCCTGGCACACCGACCAGCGCGCCGAAGACGGCAGCGCCTTTGCCATCTACCCTGCGCACAACCTGCACATGTTGCTCTACGCCGCGAGCTGGGACGGGCAGGGTGCGATCGCCATCCAGGCCGGCAAGGACTACGCCAAACGGCAGGACAACAACGTCCATCTGGCCCTGACCCTGCTGCGGTTTGGTCGATTTGACGAGATCCTGGCGCTGGAGGACCGTCCTGACGACATTGTCGCAGGCAGCATGTGGGACTTTTGCCACGGGTATGCGAAACTGAAGACCGGCGAACCCGATATCGCCCGTGTCTACATGGAGCGGGTGCAGAAGACTGCCGACACCACCGAAGCCAATTTCCGTTTCTGGAAAGGGGCCCCGATCCTCAAGGTCCTGGCGAAGATCCTGGAAGGCGAGATCCTCTGGGAGAACGGTAAGGAAACGGCAGCTATCCGCGCATTTGAGCGGGCTGTGACCCTGGAGGACGAGCTTCCCTACAGCGAACCCGAGCACTATCCTTTCGCCGCCCGGCACTGGCTGGGGGCCGCGCTCCTGGAAAAAGGCCGCTACGCTCATGCCGAAGCCGTCTACCGGGCGGAGGTGGATGACCATCCGCACAATGGATGGTCATTGTATGGATTGATTGCTGCCCTTGAGGCACAGTCCAAACCCACTGACGCAGAGCAAATGGACTTTGACGACAGCTGGGCGCGGGCAGATGTGTGGCTGAAAGGGAGCCGGCCATAGGGAACCGCCAGCACGCCGCTCTGCGCCCGGCAACAATTTGTCGACAACCGGTCCCACATTTGGGTAAGTTTGTGGGGCATTTCGACGGTATTACCAAAACATCCGATCAACCGTGATCAACACAGGCAGGATCAACAGATTAACCATTCTCCGGGAGACCAGCGTCGGCCTGTTTCTCGGGGATGCCGCCGGCAACGACGTCCTGCTGCCCAACAAGTACTGCCCTGAAACATATGAGATCGGGGACCAGCTTGAGGTCTTCGTCTATCGCGATTCCGAGGACCGGCAGGTGGCGACCAACCTGACCCCCAAGATCCGACTGCACGCCTTTGCCCTGCTCGAAGTGACCGCCGTGACCGATGTCGGTGCTTTCCTGGACTGGGGGATGGAAAAAGACCTGATGGTGCCCTTCCGCGAGCAGGCGCGCAAGATGGTAGAAGGCCGGTGGTACATCGTCTACCTGGACCTCGACGCACAGACCGACCGGCTCTACGCCACCAACAAGATCGAAAAGCACCTGAGCAACCAGAAACTCACCGTCGACGAGGGTGACGAGGTGCAACTCCTGGCCTGGCGCAAGACCGATCTCGGCTGGGCCGTCATTGTCAATAACCGGCACAACGGCATGCTTTTCGCCAATGACATCCACAAGCCCCTCAACGTCGGCGACCGCATGACCGGCTATGTCAGGCAGGTCCGCCCCGACAACAAGCTCGACATCGCACTGCAGCCGCAGGGCTACCACAACTTCAACGACAAGAACAGCGCCCGCATCCACGCCGCCCTGATCAAACATGACGGCTTCCTCCCCTTCCACGACAAGAGCCCGCCGGACGCCATCTCAGCCCAATTCGGGATGAGCAAGAAAGCCTTCAAGAAGGCGATCGGTGCATTGTACAAGCAGCGGCGGATCGTGATCGGGGAGGATGGGATTCGGTTGGTGTGAGGGGGGTATCAATAATCTTGATTCGGACTTTCCACCATTGGTTGCCACCACTCGCACTGTACTAAAGGTCACAGAAGAATCCTGCAGCTTAGCGTTCTAGTTGATAGAATATGGCATTTTCTTGCTTGCAGATCGCATAAGTGCATCAACAAGTGTAGCCGGTGAACTGCCGATGCTCCCAGACATCTTGTGATTATAATTCCAGATCATTTTCTGTGTTTCTCTATCATGGATTGTCAAAGTCACGGTTGTTTGATTCGTCGACCCCCAAACACCCGTTAGCACACCGAGAACGGCAGCTCCTCCTTCAGACATCGGTTTGGATAAAGAGAAGTTTGAGGTGATAACGCCATCAACATCAAGGAG
>JAWWBX010000458.1:0-2766 GCA_033720735.1 Saprospiraceae bacterium | reverse complement strand
CGGGCGGCCTTGAGCAGCCGCTCCAGTCGCCGGTTTTCGCGGTGCAGCACTTCGCGATCTACCAGCAGGGCAAGACGCTCCTCGAACGCCAGGTCGTGGGTGTCAGGCTGCGCCCGCTGTTGTTCCAGGGCATCGCACATGCCGGTCAGTTTGAGCTGTCGCAGGGTATCGAGGGTGTTGTGAGTCAACATCAGTGTCTCCGGGATCAGTGGTAGTAGTGGGGGCCACGAACGTTGGTGTGAACGGGCAGATCGGCCAGTTCCGGTTCTTCCTCGGTCAGTGTCAGGGGAAGCTGATCCAGGCCCTGCTTCAGGATCGAGGTGATGCTCTGGTAGCTGGCCGAGTTGATGGACAGCGCCCGGGCACAGGCTTGCTCCAGCCGGTCACGGCTGTAACGTCGACTCAGGTTCAACAGCCCCAGGCAGGCCCGGTAGCCATGTTCGGGATGGGGGCGATCCTTGAGCTGTCGCTGCACCACGTCGAGCGTGGCGGGGCCGATGTCCGCGGCCCAGTTCAGGAACCGTCCGGGAGACCAGTTCTGATGGGCCTGGTGGGATTTGGGCATGTGCTCGGTCAGGGTGACGAAGCGGCTCTTGCCGTGGCGGGGATGCAACGCCACCCGCTGGCCCTTGTGCATGACTTCCACGGCGGTGTCGGTCACCCGTACATCCAGCTTCACGCCCACGAGAGCGTGAGGCACGCTGTACAGCCGTTTGTCGATCTCAATGTGGTAGTCGATGCCCGGTCGTGCCTTACGCCACTCGGCATAAACGTAGGGCGTTGCCGGCAGTGGCTTCAGTGCGGGTCGGTCCAGCGTTTCGAACAGACTCTGGCGGCTCTCGGAACGCCCCTGGAACCGGCGCTGGTTCAGCGCCGGTAGCAGTCCGGCGATGGCTGCGTTCAGCTCGGCCAGTGAGAAGAACGTTCGGTGCCGCAACCGGGCCAGGATCCAGCGTTCAACCAGCAGCACAGCGGCTTCGGCCTTCGCTTTGTCCTTGGGCTTGTAGGGGCGTGCCGGTAAGACTGCCGTCTGGTAATGGGCGGCCAGTTCCGCATAGGTCTCGTTGATCTGGGGCGTGTATCGGTCTGCCTTGGTGACCGCTGCCTTGAGATTGTCCGGATTATGTTCCCAATCCCATTATGTTCCGTTCACTTTAGAAGACCTTGAAACCATAGGGAGGCCCCCTTGCACTGGGGCACATAACGATCACAGGGATTCCAGCCATTGCAGCAGCTCGGAATTGGATCGCCATACTGGCTTTCGGTGGGACTCCGCCGGAGAATCCCAAATAGGCTCACAGGTGCGCAGCGCGTCCACTTTCATTCGGAGGGTGATCTCGGCGTATCGGTTGGTGGTCTCCAAACTGACGTGTCCAAGCCAGGCGCGGATGACGTTGACCTCGACACCTGCTTCAAGCAAATGCACGGCCGTCGTGTGGCGTAAGACATGGGGTGAGATGTGCCGCACTGTGCCATCTGCGCTTTTCTTCACCACCTTGACGGTATGACGCCGCACGATCTTGTAGATACCAAATCTGGTCAGCGGCGCACTGTTGCGGGCTAGGAAGACAGCGTCATTGGAGTGGCGTCGTTGCCGATTTTGCTCCAGTAAGTCCTGCATCAGACCCGCTGTTCGCGTCCACAAAGGACAGGTACGCCATTTGTCACCTTTACCATGCAGCCGTACTCGGGGCTCAGAACCGAGTTCCAGGTGCGTTGCGCGCAGATCCGCTACCTCCTGTACGCGTGCTCCGGTGTTATAAAGGAAGCGAAGCAAGGCTTGGTCGCGCAGAGCCTGAGGGTGGTCGGTGGGCAAGGCAGCGAACAGAGCATTAATCTCGTCGCGTTCGAGATACAGAGTCTCGCCCGGTTGCCAGCGTTTGACGGGAATGGAAGTAATTTGCTGTGCTTCCCCGAGCACGCAGGGCTCACGGCCGGCAAGATACTCGAAGAAGGTATGCAGCGCCGCCAGGCGCTGGTTTCGGGTTCTAACCCCATTACCACGTTCCTGTTCAAGGTGTTGCAAAAAATGGCGCACTCGCTCGCCAGTGAGATCAGCCAGTTCCAAGCGGGTGATCCGGCAATGCTTATCCTTTGCAGCGAATTGCAAGAACAGGCGCAGGCTCTCCTTATAACTTCGGATACTGGCCGGGCGCAGCCCCCGTTGGCATTTAAGGTGATCTTCTACGAAGGCAAAGACGAGACGCCCCAATTGATCCGTCATGATAGCTCCTCCTCTCTGCGGGGATCGGCGAATCGCTCGAACCGTTGGCTCGCCTCCCGGAGCAGTGCTTCGGTGATGGTCAGATACCAGGCAGTCGATGCCGGGTCGGCATGGCCCATGAAGGTTGATAGATGAAAGAGCCGTTGATTGGGATCCACGCCGGTGCGATACCAGCGGAGCAGAGTTGCGACCGCGAAGGAATGGCGCAGGCAGTGCAGATGAGGTTGGCGTACGCCAGGTGGCACGTACGGATCCATCTTCAGTATCAAGTGGTGAAATGTCTGACTGACCGTCTCAATACGCATTGGCTTGCGCTCTGGGAAAAAGCTGAAAGAAAATACCGGATCATCCGGCTGCCATGACCCATACCGATCAACGCCAAACTGCAGATAGACAGCGATCTGTTGCGCCATGCGCGGGCCAAAGGGGACCAAACGCGTCTTGCCAAACTTGCTCTTGTCGATCACCAGAAGGCTGCGCTGGCAATCGACGTCGCGATACCGAAGAAGCAGCTGGTCGTGCTCACCGGCGTCTCGGGCTCG
>JAWWBX010000457.1:0-2769 GCA_033720735.1 Saprospiraceae bacterium | reverse complement strand
TTCGACATATCAACGACCCTTGTAGAAATTCTCTGAGTTTCTGTTTGGCCTTCCTGACGCTGTGCCATACCTTCCTATTCCACATATGCCGATCCAACACAAACACGGCCAGAAAGGCGAAGAACTGGCCGCCGCTCATCTGGCAGAGCAGGGCCTCGTGATCCTGGAGCGCAACTGGCGTGTCGGTCAGTACGAGATCGACATCATTGCTCAGGACCAGGGCGTCCTGGTGTTTGTAGAGGTCAAGACGCGCAGCCATGGTCAGTACGGACCACCAGAAGAAATGATCACCGTGGAGCAGTGGGATCGCATCGCACACACGGGCGGCCTCTATATGCGGAAAATTGATTACGACTGGGAAGTGCGCTTTGATATCGTCGCCGTCAGGCTGTTTCCGGATGGTGCTCATAGCGTCCGGCACTTCCAGAACGTGTTTTGGCCCTGGAGCTGATTATTCCTCGATCACCTTGCCCTGACGCGACACCGCAGAGACACAGAAAAATCCCAGCAGCTGTTCGCCAGTTTCGACATCAAATACATTGCCTTGTGGATTTGCGAGTGGAATGGCAAAGATCGTGTTGGCCCCGTTGTTGATCTGATCACGGGCAATCTCCATGAAGGCAAAGGCCTCCGGAGTGATCGAGTGGATCTCAACATAAATGGAGTCTCCGATGGCGTAGGGCGGCACATCGAAATTGTCCGGGGCGTCAGAGCCGGGATCAGGTACCCGGTTGATCAATTCGCGGATGGGTGGGATGAAGACGACACCGTCCACCTGGGCGCCGGGGTCGAATCCGGCGTCGTAGGCAATGTTGATCTCGAATCCCTTGTTGAGATATTCTCCGTTCTTCCAGGTCTTGATCCAGTAGGTATCGCCGCGGCCGGCAAAGTCACGGGCAAACAGCTCGGCATAGATGCCCTCGGGAAAACCCAGCTCGGCCTCGCGAAATTCGGTATGGATACTGTCGATGGGCGGCACACGTCGCAGCTGGGAGGTTGCGCCATAGGTGCGGCCATCGAGCTCAATGCTCAGAATGTATGACGTGCCGATATCGCCGATGGACTGGCCATCCGATTCCCAGATGTACGTGCCGTCGCCCTGGTCACCAAAGACCATCTGCAACCCGTTTTCATTCACCACTGTGATCTGGGCGCCAGATACGCCGGCAGCAGGAGTAGCATCGAAGTAAGGTTGCGAGCGTGTCAGCCGGATGGTCTGGGTCGTATCCAGGTTATTGATCCACGCGTCCACCACCAGCCGCGGTGCAACGGGCTCGGTGACCACCGGGATGACATCGGTACAGCCTGTTGAGGCAAGCAGAATTGCGGAGAGGACAACAACGATCCTGGACATGATTAGAATTTGAAATTGTAGGACACTGAAGGAATGAAGTTTCCGATGACTGACAACCGCACGGCCTCTGTGACAATGGGTTGTCCGACCGGGATCCGGTTTTCGTCCTGACGGAAGAAAATGGAAAAGGGATTGCGCCGGTTGTAGACATTATAGACTGAAAAGACCCATTGACCTTTCCAGCGGTTGCCTTTCTTTTGTTTGCCCTGCAGCGTTGCTGAAATGTCCAGCCGGTGGTATGCAGGTATGCGCACATTGTTCCGCGTTTCGAGGCCATTGTACGGGATCACATACCCCTGCTGCTCGATGCGCGACGTCGGGAAGGTCGTCGGCGTGCCGGAATTGAGAATAAAATTGGCACTGAGCGACAGGCGCTTGCTGACATCGTAAAAAGTGGTGATGCTCAGGCTGTGTGGTTGATCAAATCGCGATGGATACCATGCGTCGTCGTTGATCCCCTCAACCAGCCGTTCGGATTTGGAGATCGTGTAGCTGAGCCAGCCCGAAAAGCGGCCCGTGTTCTTCTTGAACTGAAATTCAAAGCCGTATGCCCGGCCTTCACCGGCGAGCAGATCACCTTCGAGGAACTCGTTGAGAATCAGGTCGGCCCCATCGATATAGTCGACCAGGCGGTCCATTTTTTTGTAGTAGACCTCGGCGGAAAGTTCGTACGTGTTGTTGTTGAAATTCCGGAAGTAACCAGCCGCAACCTGGTTGGCAATTTGCGGACGCAGGTTGTTGGTACTGGGGGTCCAGACATCGACCGGGGTCGCTGCCGTGGTGTTGCTGATCAAATGGATGTACTGGGCCATCCGGTTGTAGCTGGCCTTCAATGAGCTTTCGACATCCAGCTGGAACTTGATCGCTACCCGCGGCTCGAGGCTGGCATAGGTCTTGATCGACTCCCACTGGTCATACTCAGTGACTGAAACGGGAAGCCGGCGCACCCCGGGCGGGGCCTCAGCGTATTCATACGCCCGCCCTTTGCCGGTATAATTGAAATGCGAGAGCCGCAGGCCGTAGTTGACCTCCCAGCGCGTGCCAAGATCCAACTCGTGCTCAGCAAATACCCCCGACTCAATCGCGTACTTGTCGTCAAGGCTGACATCCGTCACTTCGCCTTCACTGACACCGATCGCGGCGCCGGGCAGGAAGTCGTACACAATGGCCTGGCCTCCGAAACGGATCACATTCGACGGGTCGATGTAGTAGGTCAGGTCCGGCTTGATACTATAGTTGATAATACTCGATTGCCAGTCAAAGCGGTTGTCGACTTCGTCGCCGAAATGCAGTTCATAGTCGTAGTCGCTGTAGTACAGCGTCACATTGCCAAACAATCGCTCGCTAAAGAGATGGTTCCAGCGTATCGTGCTGGTCGTATTACCCCAGTCAAACCCGGCCGCATCACCAAAACG
>JAWWBX010000456.1:0-2769 GCA_033720735.1 Saprospiraceae bacterium | reverse complement strand
TGATTGCCACACATCTCATCATGTCTTAAAATTAGGGAATGATGCTGATGGAGACGGAGTAGGATCGGGGCATTGTGTGGACGGGGTTCACACAAGGGGCGCAAAGTGTCTGGCAAAGTCCGCGAAGAAACAAGAGGCCATGACCCACTTCGTTCAATCTCTAACGTCTTGAACTCTCGTTGATTCCGCAGATTCCGCTAATTATCCGTGAATGGGCGAATCAGTGCATTTGGCTAATCAGCAATATTGCAACAGATTTCTCCACTCCGGTCGAAATCAGAGTGTGGTTGGACACAAGGCATTTCTCGACTCAGTCGCTGCGCTCCCTTCGCTCGAAATGACAATACAACTCAGTCACTGATGCTCCATCGCTCGAAATGACAAGGGGTAGAAACACGCATCTGGCATCTAACAAAGTCCGCGAAGAACAACCGGCCATGACCCGCTTCGTCTAATTTCTAATATCAAACCTCTCGCAGATTCCGCAGATTCCGCAAACATTTACCCTGCTACCGGCGTATCGGCGCATTGGCAGATTGGCGATTTCTCCGACCACCCCGTCTAACGTCTAACTTCTAATATCTAACCTCTCTGATAATACTTATTCAACGCCTCCGTCCGCGTCGACACGTGCAGCTTCTCGTAGATGTTGTGGCAATGAGATTTAACTGTTTCCGTAGAGATGTACAGCTCGGCCGCGATCTCCTTGTAAAACTTGCCGCGCGACAGCAGCTGGAGCACCTCCTTCTCGCGGTTGGTGAGCATCTGCTCGTACGGGTTGGGGGTTTCGGCATCGTCCTGCAGGTATTGCACCACCTTCCTGGCGATACTGGTGCTCATCGGGGCGCCCCCGTCGTTGAGCTCTTTGATCGCTCCCACGATCTCCTCTGAATTGGCGCTCTTCAACAGGTAGCCGGTGGCTCCCGCTTTCAGGGCGCTGAAGACCTGCTCGTCCTGGTCCTTGATGGTAAACACGAGGAATTGCAGCTTGGGGACTTTATCCTTGAGAATGGTGATGCACTCCTGACCACTCATCCCGGGGAGGCCGAGATCCACCAGCACAATATCCGGTGGATCCATCACAATCCCGGCACACGCCTGCTCACCGGTCAGGTAGGTCGTTGTACATTCCAGCCCCTCGGACCCACCGATCGTCAATCGCAACGCCTCATTGAGATCTGCGGAGTCCTCGATAATGGCCACCCTGATGCTTTGCCCGTCCATCGCCTATAAAGGTAGGGACCTCAAAGACACCGGGCAATCCGGCCCGCGGCCACAAGGTCAGAATTCCCCTGAACGGGGGATGGCGGCGTCATCTTCATTCCCTTTTTTCGTATTATCCGTTAGAAGCACGCTCCGGAAATGAGAGCATCCATCCCGAACCTGGTGCGCCACACTTTTTTACTGGTGGCGTTGGTATTGTTGCAGCATGCCTTGCCGGGTCAGATCCCTTCTGCCATTCCCGTTGAGTTGATCGATCAGGACGCCGGTCTGACCTTTGGCTCGTGTGATTATACCTACAAAGACTCGCACGGGTTCGTTTGGATCGGCACGCGCGGAGGATTGTATCGCTTTGACGGCAAAACCTGCCGCTTGTATATGCCGGTCAGCGGTGATTCCACGACCGTTCCGGCTTCCTGGGTGTATACCTTCTTTATCGAAGACACCAACACCAACATTTGGTTCAGTACGCCGGTCGGGGTCACCCGGTACGTGCGGCGCCTTGATGAGTTTGAGACTTTTGAGGTGCCCGGGGGCGGGAATGCGAATCAGGTGTGCTTCGCGAGTGGCCTCGACGGACATGGTCAGTTGTGGTTTACCAATGGTGAAGGCATCTTTACGATCCACACAGAGACAACCGAGATCACCCGACGCGGCGATTTCCACCACATGCTATGGGTCTCCGAACTCAGACTCGACGCCAACGGCCATGTGGCATACCTGTTTGCCTACAGCAGGTATGATCATTTTCCCGGCCTGTTTATCTACGAACTTGACCAGGATACCGTAACACGATCCTGGTCGGCCTTCACCGGTGATCCCGGCGAGGGCATGATGGTGATGGACGTTGAAGTTCTGGACGGTACTACATTGCTGATCGCGACCCAAGGGAAATGCCTGACCTACGACTGGCGAACGGGTGAACGCATCGAGCATGCGCCGCCTCTTGGAACGCAGGGTGAATGGACGGCCAGCTGCCTTGCCGCACTCAATGATTCCATGATCCTGGTGGGGACACTCGACCATGGATACTATGCCTACAACACACGCACGGCATCGTTCACGTGGCACAAGCACCTCGTGCACGGCGGCGACATCGTGACAGACCGACCGTACATGATCAACAAAGACCATGACGGAGGGGTGTGGATCTCCCTGGCGACCGCCGGGGTCGCCTACTTTCATCCATCCAATCTGGTGTTTGACCACTATCCCTTGTGGCAACCATCCGCTTCCGAAGCATTGCGGCTGGCCGTGCAGTGCATCGCCGAGATCGACAGCAACACGCTCCTCATCGGTGCCAACGGCGGTGGCTATTTTGTTCATCTTGAAAAAGGGGTCCCTGCCTCCATCTCCCGCTGTACCCAGTGCCCACCGGTCCTGCGCAGCCTGTACCGCGATCGTCGCGGGCGGATCTGGATGAGCTATGAGGGGGATATCCTGGTCATGGACCGCCAGCAAGAAGTGCACCCGGTGCGGTGCCCGGATTCCATCAGTTTCAATTACGACTTTTGCGAATTGCCCAACACAGGGATGCTGTTGTTTGCG
>JAWWBX010000455.1:0-2810 GCA_033720735.1 Saprospiraceae bacterium | reverse complement strand
TCGTCTTCCGTGCAGGCACGCTTGACACGATCGACGATCTGGTCGATCATGCCCTCATAGTCGAAGGAAAATCCCAGATTGTTGCGAATGGGGAATCCGCCGCCCAGGTTAAATGCCTTGAGATCCGCCGATTCCTTCTTGATCGTGGCGTACATCGCCAGCGCCTGATGGAACTGATCCCAGTAATAGAGTGTGTCCCTGATCCCTGAGTCCACAAAGAAGTGGAACATCTTGAGCTGCACGGCGGGATTGTCCCTGATCTTCTCCCGGAAGAATGACAGGACTTCGCTGGCGCGGATACCCAATCGTGAAGTGTAATAGGAAGCCTGAGGTTCTTCGTCGATCGCCATGCGGATCCCGATCTTGACGCGAAATCCGTCAGCACGCCGAATGATCCTGTCAAGTTCGTGCGTAGAGTCGAGTACAATAATGGCGTTCTTGAAGCCATCCCGCTGCAGGGCGATCATCTTGTCGATATATCCTTCCGTCTTGTATCCGTTGTGGACAAAAATGTGGGACTTGTTCACCTTACCCTCCGCGGCCAGTTTGCGGATCAGGTCGATGTCAAACGAAGATGAAGTTTCGATATGCACGCCCTCCCTGAGTGCCGTGTTGATGACATGATAGAAGTGGCAACACTTGGTGCAGTAACAGTAGTGATAATTGCCGGAGTAGCGGTGGCGGCGCATCGCCCGTTGGAACAGGTTCTTTGCTTTCCTGATCTTCTCTCCGATGCTCGGCAAATACATGAGCCGGAAGGGAGTTCCATACTTCTCAATCAGGTATTTCAGTGAGACCCCGTGAAATGTCAGATATCCGTTTTGCAAGTCGAATCCATCCTGGGGAAAGTAGTACGACTGCTGGATCAGGTCGTGATAGGTGTTTTTCATTGAAAGATCCGACTGCCAGGACAGTACCTGTTGGCACTGGTGAATTTAGAAGTCATCCGGTGCTGGAGCGTCAACATCGGCGATCTCATCAAGATCTTCCTCCTCTTCCATGTCATCATCTTCCTCGTCATCGCCGTAGCGGTCTTGCAGGATATCGTACACCTTGGACCGGAGCTTCCCGGATGCATCATAGTCATCGTCGTCGCGAATGATCGCCTGTGCCTCATTCGCCGTCATGCGAATCAGGTAGTATTTTTCTTCCGTTTCAAACGGCAACGCAGACACATACTTTCCTTCACTGTTTGTAAACCGGATCAGGTGCTTTTCAAACCCATAGGGGTAATTCAGTTTGATTTGCTCCTGAATCTCGGTATCCAACCGGTCATAATCCTTGACGACTCTCGGTTTTGTCTGCATGGACACTGGACGTTTGCTTTAGCTTGGTTAAGACCACTTGTTTCTGCGGGTTAAATTAGTCAAAGTCCACATCCCTGCAAGCCTTTTTTTTCAGCCGCCAGGACGGGACGAAGATTTTGCCGATTGGTGATCCTGATCACTGAAGATCTCGCCCGACAATGGCAATTTCCCATCATGGATACCAACAAGATCCTTCGCCTGGCCATGGTGTGCTTGCTGTGTATCGCGGCCATTGCCGGCATCGTACTTCTGATCCAGCACTTGTCGAACTAAAACCAAATATGTCATGACCAAGAACATGGGATCCACCGACCGGATCATTCGCTTTGTACTCGCAGCCATTTTTGCGGGACTCTATTTCGGCAATGTGGTGTCCGGGACGATCGGCATGGTGTTGCTGATCCTTGCCGGCGTTTTCGTACTAACCAGCTTCATCAGCTTCTGTCCACTGTACGCTCCCTTCGGGATCAACACCTGCCGCGTGAAGGGATCAACTGAATAAGGGGGCGGGCCGTTCGCCAGGTTACATCATCGCAAAGTATTGCCGCGTGGCCAGCCAGGATGAGCCCGGAGTCCCTGCAGATCGTCAACCCATTGCGCGTAGGCCGCCTGGTACTCCGATGCGTGCCCTTCCGGTTCGTACACGCACTCTGTTCTATTGCCCGCTATCCGTTCGGCAAGGGCATGGCCCGACCCCTGGTGTATGCTGGCAAGGGCCGCGCCGACAGCCCCGGTCACCGCGTGTACCTCAATGCGGCATTGCAGCAAGGCAGCAAGCGTGGTGCCGAAAATGGCTGAGCGAAAGAGGTTGTCGTTGCCGACACGGATCACGGATGGGTTGAACCCTAATGCCCGGAAGATGGTAAAGCCATGGGCCACCGCGAATGCCACACCTTCGAGGCCGGCGCGGATCAGATGCCCCCGGCCATGCCTGTTGAAATCCAGGTGATTGACCTGCGCACCCGGAAACACGTTGCCCAGCATGCGCTCAGCACCATTGCCAAACGGCAGGACCGTCAAGCCGTCGCAACCGATGGGGACGGACTGCATCGCTCGCTCCATCTCCTCATAGGTGGCACCGGGGTGTGCTACGTGGTGCTTCATCCACGCATGCTCGATACCGGCACCATTGATACACAGCAGCATTCCGATACGAGGATCGGTCACCGTATGCGTGACGTGGGCAAAACTGTTGACCCTGCTTTCCGGATCCGAAATCAACCGGTCTGCCACCCCGTAGATCACACCTGATGTCCCGCCGGTGGCGGCCACCTCACCGGGGTGCAGAACGCCGAGTGACATCGCATTGTTGGGCTGATCACCCGCGCGGTAGGTGAGCGGCGTACCGGCCATCAGCCCCGTCGCCTCGGCCCCTTGACGGCTCAGGACACCTTGCTGGCCGAAGGTGTCTGTCAACGGCGGCACTTTCTGTGGATCGATACCAAAGTAGTCGAGAGCGCGCTGAGCGACCCGATGCCCCGCGAAATCCCACAAGATGGCTTC
>JAWWBX010000454.1:0-2811 GCA_033720735.1 Saprospiraceae bacterium | reverse complement strand
TGCAAGTGCCAGCGGGGCTTTGGATTCCCGCATATGACCGTTGAGATACGAGCCGAGGGCCCATGCTTCACCCCAGTAGCACATGGCGCAGTCCGGGTCACGGAGTTGTGCTTCGCGAAACGAGCTGATCGCATCATTCACGGCAAAGGCATATTTCAACTGGATGCCCTGGTTGAAGAAATCCTGGGCTTCCTGACTGCTGGTCGTGATGACCCGTCCGAATGTTCCCAGTGCCTCCGGGACCAGCGCGATCGGCTCGATCTCATACAGGTCGATCGAGTCGTTCTCCGCAATACCGGCACAATTGGCTGCGACGTCTTCCAGTTGTTCTTTCTCGGGCGGCGGGGCAGGGTCGGGTGACTGGCAGCTCCCGATCGTGACAGCGAGTGCGAGGAGAGATAAGGCTTGTTTCATCAGGGTGTCTCTGGTTGGCGGTTCTGTTTAAAGGTAAGGAAATGCCGTGGATCGCGGCTGATTGCGCCCGGACGCAGGACCAACCGAAATGCACGCACGATCCGGGACATTCTCGTGCGTTGAGAAGGATAGAATGCCTTTGCATTGTCCACGCAACGCTAACACGCCATATGGGTTGATAAGGGTCTCCCAGTACTAACAAAGACCCTGTTGTCGAAACACCTCCCAAACCAAATTTGTAGTCAATTTGGAGAAGTATGAGCCCCCTCCTCAGCTGCTGAGGAGTGGGCTGCAGGTGGTCATATCATTTGGTGTCTCGAAAGCAATACTACAAATAGGAATTAAATCATATCTTCTGGCCCGTAACGGAAGCGATATGAAGCAGTATCCGCTGGGAGAATTCGAAGAGGTCGTCCTGCTGACGGTCGGGGTCCTCTATGACAACGCCTACGGGGTCGCCATCAAGGACGAGATCGAACGGCGTCTCGAGCGCACCGTGAGTGTGGGGGCCATGCAGTCAGCCTTGATCCGCATGGAGAAGAAAGGGTATCTCAACTCGAGGTTCGGTGAGAAGACCAATGCCCGGGGCGGCCGGCGCAAGCGCTACTATTTCATCACGCCGTATGGGAAGAAGGCCCTGCAGCACGCAAGGGAAGTGCGCAACGCGCTGTGGAAGGACATTCCCGGTATGGCATGGGAGTTTTGACCGTGGCGAAAAGGCGTATGATCAAAAAGCTTGCACACCGGTTCTTCGCATGGTATTGCCGGCGTGAGCTGTACGAGACGATCAGCGGTGACCTGGAGGAGTTGTACCAGCGGCGCAAGTCGCTACGCACCCCTGGCTATGCATCGCGACGCCTGGCGTGGGATGTCCTGTTGCTCATGCGCCCGGGCATCGTGAGACCGTTCGGGATTGTTGACTTAAATCACGTGTTTGACATGTTCAGGAACTACCTCACCATCGGACTGCGCAATTTGCGCAAGCACCCGGTAAACACACTGATCCATGTGCTCGGGCTGGCCCTGGGACTGGCTGCATTCCTCTTACTGCACCATTACACCAGGTTCGAAAAGAGTTACGATCTCTTCCATCAGGAGCCGCACCAACTGTACCGCTTGACGACCGACGACGTCAAGGAAGGGCGCATCCAGGTGCGAGATGCGATGTCGTTTGCCCCGTCAGGAAGGGCTTTACAGGAGGATATCCCGGAGGTAGTCGGGAGTACGACAACGTACAAGACCTGGCGCATGGTCTTCCGAAAGGGCAGTGAGCCGGTCGAGGAGAATGACGTGATCGCGGTAGATTCCAATTTCCTGCATCTCTTCAACTACCCGGTCCTGCAAGGCAACGTGGATGACATGCTCACGAAGCCGCATTCCATCGTGCTCACGGAGGACCAGGCCGCGAAGTATTTCGGCACGGACGACCCGATGGGCAAGACCGTCCATGTCCTGGGCAGCTTCGACCGGCCCTTCGAAGTCACCGGTGTCATCGGGAATGTACCTCCCAACACCCATTATACATTCAATACGCTGGTGTCTCTGTCAAGTTTCAGCCAGCAGATCGAAAATGACGCATGGGATGGCTTCAACTATTACACCTACCTGAAGTTGCGCCCGGACGCCGATCTCGCAAAGGTGCGCGCGATGTTGCCGGCACTCTCCAAGAAATACCTGGGTGACGAGACCAGGCTCCAGTTCAATTTGCAGCCGGTACCCGAGATCCATCTGCACTCGGATTTCACCTACGAACCCGAGATCCACGGGAGCGTCACGGCGGTACGGTTCCTGGGCATCATTTCGGTGCTGATCCTGATTATCGCATGGTTCAACTACATCAACCTGTCGACAGCCAGAGCCATCGAGCGTGCCCGCGAGGTCGGGCTGCGCAAAGTGATCGGCGCGCAGCGCAAACAGCTCGTCATTCAGTTCCTGACCGAGGCACTCATGATCAACCTGATGGGAGCCCTGTGTGCGCTGCTGCTGGCTCAGCTTTGCCTTCCATACTTTCACGGCCTCGTGGGCAAACCGGTCATTTCTTCGGTGCTCGGCAACCACGCGTTCATGCGCGACCTCGGTATCTTTTTCCTGGCGGGAACACTGTTGACCGGTCTCTATCCCGCCCTGGTATTATCGTCATTCAAGCCGATCAGCGTGCTGAGGGGAAGCTTCGGACGGTCGAGGCAGGGGACGCTTTTGCGCAAGGCTTTGGTCACCCTGCAGTTTACGGCCTCACTGATCCTCATTTCAGGGACCATCATCATTTATCAGCAGATCAGGCATATGACGGCTGCCGACCTAGGGATCCATACAGCCCAGGTGATCGGTTTTGACAACGCCGATCTGCCACAAATGAGCAGTGACGAGCGCCGTAGCACGTACTACGCATTCGCGGAC
>JAWWBX010000453.1:0-2816 GCA_033720735.1 Saprospiraceae bacterium | reverse complement strand
GATGATCGCCTGGTGGGATTCATCCTGCATGGCGTAGACGGAGCGGCGGCCTGTAATGTCGGGACGGGTGTGCTGCCGGCCTATCGCGGTCGTCGCCTGGTGCAGGAGATGTATGCATTTGTCATGCCATTGCTGCGTCAAAAAGGCGTACGTCATCTGGGCCTGGAAGTGATCACCGACAACGCGGCCGCGATCAAGGCCTACGAACGGGCAGGCTTCGTCATCTGCCGCACCCTGCTGTGCTTTGCGGGAGAGGTCGTGGATCAACCCGAACGCGCGCTGACCATTCGGTCCCGCCCGGTCACCAGCGAGCAGTTGGGAAAGGCTTCCGGCCATGGGTCTTATGCCTGGGATCATATCGATGCCGGGATCCTGGCACTGGCCGATGCGTATCAGCTCTACGAAGTCTGCAAGGACGACACCTTCATCGGTCAGATTGTCTTGCATCCGGATACCGGCATTCTGGCCCGGTGTGACCTGGCCGGGCCGGAGACCCTTGAGGGCTATCGGTGCCTGTTGGAGGCGGCCGGCCGCGTGCAGCGCAAGATCCGGATCGTCAACGTGGACGAACGGCTGCGCACGAGGATCTCGGCCATCGGGGAAAGTGGGTTGTTGCTGACGCTGAAGCAATATGAAATGGAGCGTGCACTGTAGCTCAGTGGACGCCTACGGGCGAAAAAGTATGATTTTTGTAAACATGCAGCCCACTGAATCCCTTTATATACTACCTCTGGTCCAAAGCAACAGTGATCTTCGACACGACATACCGCAACAAACGTGTGCAGCAGGCCATCAATGAAATGGTCGGGCGCCCTTACGGGATACTGGACCGGCTGCGCATGAAGGGGATCGGCTCGCAAAAACTGCAAATCCGCTCGGCAAGCCCTGAGATCGAGGAGCGTGTGTGCCAGAAATTCAACCTGAAGCACTGCAACGTTGAATTGCGTCGCAGTGGTTTGATTGTCTGGTTTGGGTCGTTTGCCCGCACCTTTGCCTGGGCGATTCCCTATCCGGATCTCCAGATCGTCAAGAACGGCACACAACTGACCATTTACGGTGGTGGGCATTTCATGAATGTTGCAGATGCCCACGGCGGACGTTTCGACGAGACCTTCTTCCAGAAACTGGTGGATTACAAGGCAGAACAGGTACTCACTACATTCGAGCAACGCGGCCCCCGCAAGGCCTAGACTGCGTATCTTCACCTCGTGACCTGTTTCGTCAGATCGATCATGTGGTTGTGGCTGGCAGCCTCAGTATGCCAGTGTGCGGACCGCAACATGCTGCAACCAACAACCCCGGAAGTGCGGTACGAGGGCATCGTCTACATCGCGTGCCATCCTGGACCTTACCCGATCAATATCGATTCCCTCATTGCCATGTGTACCTCGGTCATTGGCGACACCTTGCCTGGTCCGGGCGAACTGGTCGGATGCACCTACGATGAGCTGGCTGACGCGCTGGGGGCCGACTTTCACATCAGCCTGGTGCGTGGCCAAACGCTGAACACCATTGACCTTGGCGAAGTGCGAGATGATCCGGACGTTACCGAGATCCCGCTGACGCTGGGCGACACCACCTATGTCGCCGGCGAGTACCCGTATTATTCCGGATACCTGCTGGAGTGGCCTCAGCGGTCACTCAGCGTTCATGCTGTCAATCAGTGGGTGGGCGGTTGTCTGCATGACCTGCTCATATGGGAGGTGATCGTGCAGTAGGCTTGTACTACGATCCCGTTCGTAGATCAACGGATCAGTGCCATTCATCGAATTGACCCGGATTTTTGCCCAACACTTGATAATTTCAGGCTCCTTTCAAAACAACTCAGACCAGATGATGAAAACAACGACTTGCATTGGCCTCCTACTGGCCTTCTTCCTGACAGACATCTGCAGCGCCCAGGTCAACGCCCGCTTGTTTCGCTACCCCGATGTATCCAGTACGCACATCACCTTCACCTACGGCGGGGATATCTGGATCGTCCCCAAGAGCGGCGGATTGGCCTCCAAGCTGAGCTCACCAGCAGGTGCCGAGACCTTCCCGCGTTTCTCACCCGACGGGTCACGCATCGCCTTTTCCGGCAACTATGACGGCAATACCGATATCTATGTCATGGACAGCCAGGGTGGCGTTCCCGTCAGACTGACGCATCACGGCATGAGCGACCGGCTGCTCGACTGGTACCCTGACGGCAAGCACTTGCTGTATGTCTCGTCGCGTGAAAGCGGCAAGCAGCGCTTTTCGCAGTTCTACAAGGTGCCGGCGCAGGGCGGGTTGCCGGAGAAGCTACCGATGGCATATGGAGAATTTGGCAGCATCTCACCCGACGGCAATCAGATCGCATTTACCGATCGCTCGCGGATCTTCCGCACCTGGAAACTCTACCGCGGTGGATCGGCGGCCGATGTCTGGATCTTCAATCTGAAGACACTGGAATCGAAAAATATCACGGCCAACAACGCCAACGACGAATTGCCGATGTGGGTCGGCTCGAAGATCTACTACCTGTCCGACGCCGGGTCCAACCAGCGGTTCAATATCTGGTCCTATGATACATCCACAGGTGCCAGCAAACAGGTGACCCGCTTTGCCGATTTCGATGTGCACTTCCCGTCGCAGGGACCTGAGGAGATCGTCTTCGAAGCCGGCGGCAAGTTGTATCTGCTCGACCTGAAAACGGAGCAATCCCGCGAAGTCGAGATCCAGGTCGTCACCGATCTCATGTCGGTCAAACCGCGCAAGGAGAGCGTCAAGGACTACGTCCAGAATATGCAGATCGCCCCGGATGGCAACCGGGCTGTGGTCGAGGCGCGCGG
>JAWWBX010000452.1:0-2817 GCA_033720735.1 Saprospiraceae bacterium | reverse complement strand
GGAAAGCCCGATTCAGGCCTCGTCCTGGACCTGGTCTACAACCCGTCGGGGGCGTTTCTGCCGTCGGGCCAGGAACAGCTCGAAAGCGAGTTCAAGCGACAGCTGAAGCGCCGGTACGATGTGGATTTCAACCATCTCTATGCGATCACCAACCTGCCCATCAGCAGATTTCTGGAGTATCTCATCGAAACGGACAACTACGCCGACTACATGGAGACCCTGGTTACTGCTTTCAACCCGGCGACCGTCGACGGACTCATGTGCCGCAACACCATTTCGGTCGGTTGGGATGGGGCAATCCACGATTGCGACTTTAACCAGATGCTCGACCTGCGCGTGGCATCGGCGGCGAGCCATATCTCAAAGTTTGATCTTGAGGCATTGCAACAGCGGGAAATCATCCTCAACCAACATTGCTATGGATGCACTGCAGGAGCTGGCAGCAGTTGTGGTGGCGAGATTGCGTAAATTCCCTGCGTGATCTTTCGCACTTACTTCCCCGGCTACCCGCTGCGCAGTTATGTGCATCATCTGTTCTACTTCGAGGGGTTCATGCCGGTGCATCGCGTTGACCGCTTTCTGCCCGACGGGAATACCGAGATCATCATCGATCTGACCGACGAACCCAAGTACATCTATGACAATGATACCCTGGCGGAGATCCAGAGCTGCCGTAATGCCTGGGTCAGCGGCATGCGCACGCAGCCGATCACCATCCCGTCTGGTCAAAATCACAAGATGCTGATCATCTCTTTCCATAAAGGGCGTTCCTTTCCATTTTACCCGTTGCCGGCTGATGAGCTCACCGACCAGGTGGTGGACGCCGAACTGATATACGGGAGTGCCATTTTGGAATTGCGCAACCGGCTGACAGAGGAACCGGATATCGACCGGCGCTTTGTCCTGGTGGAGCAGTTTTTGTGCCAGCTGGCCGGCGACAGCCTGGAGCAGGACACAGTCACGCAGTGCATGCAGTATGCCGTACAGCGACTGGTGCATTCGCCGGGTGAGGTCATGATGCAACATCTGAGCGAGCGCATCGGCTACTCACAAAAACACTTCGTTTCCCTCTTCAAAAAACATGTTGGCATTACCCCCAAGCGGTATATGCGCATCCTGCGCTTCCAGCAGGCCGTTACGGCGATCGAAGGGTTGGCGCAACCGGAGTGGTCGCATCTGGCGCTCGATTGCGGCTTCTACGACCAGGCACATTTCGCCAATGAGTTCAAACGGTTTTCAGGGTTCTCGCCAGGCGAATACCTGCGCCGTAAAAGCGATACCCTCAACTACATTCCGATCGGTTGACCCGCGGCATGCACCCAGGTAAATTTTTTCCAAGCAGTGGCCTGAGCGATGGTGTTTCTTTGGATCCAACCAAAATCACCAGCGACATGGAAGACATGTATATCAACCATCTGGCAGTCATTGTGGCGGCTGTAGCAAGCTTTGCAGTCGGAGCCCTGTGGTACGGCCCTCCCCTGTTCTTCAACGCGTGGAAAAAAGCGAATGGTCTTACAGATGAAGATCTGGCACGCGCCAATCCGGTGCGCAACTACGGGATCTCCTTTATTCTGGCATTGATCATCTGCTACAATCTGGCGTTCTTTCTTTCCGATGCCGACACTGATTGGGTATGGGGCGCGACGGCCGGTCTGCTCGCCGGATTTGGCTGGGCCGCGGCGGCATTCATGACCATCGCCCTCTACGAAATGCGGAGCATGAAATATATCCTGATCAATGTGGGTTACATCATCGTTTATTTCACCCTGGCCGGGTTCATTATCGGGATCTGGCGTTAAAACATTGTATACGACATGGCAAAATCTGCAGCACAGATCGAACAGGAATTTCTCCGGGACCTCAAAGCGAAGACCGGGCAGGATCTGCGGAGTTGGCTGAAGGTGCTCAAGGAATCGGGGCTGACCAAGCACCACGAGCTGATCAAATTCATGAAGGACCAGCATGGATGGCGACATCTCGAAAGCTCCATGCTCTCGGCCATCTACCGCAACGGCGGGCAGCCGGTGTACGCAAGTGATGATGATCTTTTGACTCAGCAGCTTGGCAAGTATCCCGAGTGGGAGCCCGTTTTTCACGACATTGCCGGGAAGATCCTCAAGACCGTGCCAGGTGCGACGATGATCCCAAAGAAGACTTACGTGTCGTTTGCCCGTAAACGCGAGTTTGCCGCGGTCAACATCAAGAAGAGTGAGATCAGATTGGGGATGGACCTGGGCGACCGGCATGAAGACGGCCTGGTTCAGCGTGCGAAACTGACTGGCCCCATGCCGCGTATTTCGCGGATGGTGGTCATCCGGTCCAGTGCGGATTGGAATGATCAGATCGAGAGCCTGCTGCGCGAGGCGGATGCCCGCGTGAATGAGTGAGTGCTTGCGAGACTTCAAAAGTCTCACAGACTTTTGAAGCCTCAAAGACTTTTGAAGTCTCGCACTACCTCCTACTGCCCGCCGTCGGTATTCACCCTGCTGGCTTCTTCTTCCAGCCCGGTGTTGCGCTTGCGGGTCTTGACATTCTTGTTGCCGAAATTCCAGCTCACGCTCAGCGACGCCCGCCGGCTGTCCCAGTTGCCGCGGCCGGTAGACTCCAGGCCATTGAAGGACGAGGTGCCGCTCCAGCCGGACTCATAGAAGATATCGTTGACGCTGAGGCGCACGTTGAGCTGATCCTTCAGGAAACGGCGCTGCAAACCCATGTTGAGGCTCCAGCTGGTCTCATACAGGAAGACACCACCCCAGACCCCCGGTCCGGAGAACCAGCCCGAGATCTCCCCGGTGAGATCCCAGGGAAGCTTGAAGG
>JAWWBX010000451.1:0-2841 GCA_033720735.1 Saprospiraceae bacterium | reverse complement strand
CTCGGAGCGGGTACCTGAGGATCAGAACATCGCCGTCCTGCCGCTCTTCAATCTGGATGATACGCAGGAGGATCAGGCTTACTTTTCCAGAGGCATGACCAATGAGATCATTGACGAACTCACCAAGATCCGGAGCGTCCGGGTCGCCTCGTTCTCCAGTATCATCCGTTATGAGAACTATGCCACGATGGATAAGTCACTCAGGGACATTGCCGCTGAGCTTGGCGTCCGTTACCTGGTGGCCGGCAGTACGCAGATCTACAGCGAAAACGACAGCTTCACACTGTCTATTGAATTGATCGAGCCTGAGGAATCGCTGCAACGCATCTGGCATCAGAAGTACACCGAATCGATGCGTGACATCGTCCGCATCCAATCAGGCATTGCCCGGAACATTGCGCAGTCGCTGAATATCGAACTTTCGGATGCGGAGTTGCGGGATCTTGGCACGCTGAATACGGTGAGCGGTGAGGCAACCCGCTTGTTATATGAAGCGGAATCAGAATTTGCCAAGTTGAATGGTGCGGGGTTCAACCGGGCCATCGAGCTCCTGAAGCAGGCGCTCGACCTGGACCCGAACTACGCACAGGCACACACGTTCATGGCATGGACCTACAATCAAAGTGGACTGACCTTCTACCAGGATGCCATCAACCGGCCAACGAGGCAGACGACCACATTATTCAACCAGCATGCCGAAAGGGCATTGGAGCTGGATCCGCTGAGTTCGGATCTGTACATGGTCAGGGCCAATTTCAGGTTGAACCACACCGGCCGGCTGGTCGACGCACGGAACGATGTGGACCGCGCCCTGAAGATCAATTCGTGGCCCCGGATCCCGACCAAATATTGCGTTTGCACCGCCTCCACCATTTATCTCCTTTTGGGTGATCTCGCGCGTGCCAAAGAGCTGGTGGAGATCACTTCCCGGGTCGATCCCGGAAATGTCTTTATCGACACCGAAAAGGCCATGATCCACCTTACGGAGGGCAGGATGACCCAGGCACAGTCATCCATGAAGGTGGCTCTGACCAAGACGCCCATTCCGTTTCTCAATTTCCTGACCGGTCTCACCTTTTACCATGACCATCAGTACCAGGAGGCCTTGAATTATTTCTTGCGGGCATATCATACCGAGGGCCGGCCGATCCCGCATGCGGTGGCCTATCTGGCCAATACCCATCGCCAGCTGGGGAATGCGTCCGACGCGCTGGCCTTTCAAAAAGAGTTGGAAGATCGCATGGCAGAGGGCGAGCATCATTTGCATTACATCTTCGCCATGATGAAGATGGCTGCGGGCGAGCATGACGAGGCACTGGATTTGTTGGAAACCGCCCAGGCGCAACAGGAGTCGGCCCTGGCGTATTTTCTCAACCTCGACCCGATCTTCAAACCCCTCTATCAGGATCCGCGGTTTATCGCGATCCGGAGCAAAATGCAGTTTCAACAGTAGCGCTACCTGATTACCATGATCACCAGACGTAAATTCCTCGGCGCTGCGGCCTCAGTCGCGGCGCTCCCCTACCTGCCGGCCGGGCCTGACATGATCCTGTACAACGCCAATGTCATCACCATGGACCGGCACAACCCGCGCGCCGAGGCCATCGCCCTCTTCGGGGATCGCATCTTCAAGGCGGGCACCAACGACGAGATCCGCGGCATGGCTAAAGTCTTTACCACCCAGATCGACCTGGGAGGGAGCACGGTGGTGCCGGGATTTATCGACGCGCACAGCCATCCGGCTTCGAGCGGGCGGCGGCATTTGCGCAACGTGGACTGCGATCTCCGTTCGATCGACGAGATCAAGCAGGCCATCCGGGCAAGGGCGGAGAAGACCCCGCAGGGCGGCTGGGTGCTCGGCTTCAAGTACGACGATACCAAGACCCGCGAGGGACGGCCGCTCTCCCGCACCGACCTCGACGAGGCGGCTCCCTACCATCCGGTCTTCATCTCCCACCGGGGTGGACACACGGCGTACGTGAATTCCCTCGCCTACCAGCGCGTCGGCATCTCCGAATCGGTCGCCGACCCGGATGGCGGGATGTACGGCCGCCTGCCGGACGGGATGCTGAGCGGCAAGCTGATGGAAACGGCCACCTACCCGTTTCGCGAGGCTACCGCGCAGGAGTATACCAAGGAAGACGAAGTGGAGGCCGTTAAACTCATCAGCAAGATGATGGCCCGGACCGGCGTCACCTCGGTCACCGATGCCTACGGATCGCCGGATGACCTCAATGCCTACCACGCCGCGCGACAGGCCGGCGTCCTTTCGCTGCGGGTCTACTGCATGATCGGCTACTGGGCGATCGACGAGATGCTGGCCGCCGGGATCTCCACGGGACTGGGTGACGAATGGGTCAGAGTAGGTGGGATGAAACTGACTGCCGACGGCTCGATCTCCGAACGCACAGCACGCTTGTCGAAACCGTATATCGGGTCACAGAACGACTACGGCATCGTGGTCATGGAAGAAGAGCAACTATACGCATACGCCCTGAAAGCCCACCAGGGCAACTGGCAGATCGGCATCCATGCCAACGGGGACATCGGGATCGACATTGCCCTCAATGTGTACGAGCGACTGCAGAAGGAACACCCCCGACCGGACCCACGTTTCCGGCTGGAGCACTGCACCATGATCAACCCGGAACTCATTGCCCGCATCAAGGCGCTCAACGCCATTCCCAATCCGTTCTCGACCTACGTCTACTTCCACGGTGAGAAGATGAAGTACTACGGGAAGGAGCGGTTGGAAAGTATGTTTGCCGTCAGAAGCTTTCTCGACGCCGGGATCAACGTCACCCAGACCTCTGACTATCCGCCCGGGCCGTTCGAGCCGAT
>JAWWBX010000450.1:0-2853 GCA_033720735.1 Saprospiraceae bacterium | reverse complement strand
GCTCGAACGCGATCCGGCACACCCGCAATGGCTGCTGGGAGTGCGCGGCGTGGGATACAAACTTGTTGTAGACTGAAAAACTTCATAAAGTCTTCACACAACTTCGCCAAAGCAACTGGAAGTTGTGGAATGACCGGCTGATATTCGTACGTGAGTGTATGTTGAAGTATCAATTACTATTCTGTTTTGTAGCGATCTACGTGGTAAGTGTGCCTGCGCAGGATGCCGCTTCCTTGCTCAGCCAGGCCGTCTATGAGGAAGAGATCAACGGAGATCTGCAGGCAGCGGTCGGACTGTACTCAAGGGTTGTGGAAGAGTTTCCAGGTGACCGGCCGGTCGCGGCGGAAGCGCTGTTGCGCATTGGGATCGTTCATGAGAAAATGGGCAGACAGCGTGCCACCGAGTACTACCTGCGCGTGATCGACGACTATTCTGATCAGACGGCGTTTGTCCGCCAGGCGAGAGACCGTTTGCGCACGCTCCATCCACCCGGGGAGGCAACCGGCACCACAGAACAGGAACCACGACACTTGCAAACCAGCAAGGTGTTTTCACTGCCTGCCTTCTACGGATCGATCTCACCGGATGGCCGATATTTCTCATACTGCTTCTGGGAGACGGGCGACCTTGCGCTCTACGACATTCAACATGAGGAAGCAGAAGTAATCGCTACTGGCGCCTCCTGGTCCAACGGAGGGTTCTGCGATCGTTCGATCTGGTCACCGGACAGCAGAAAGGTGGCGTTTTGTTGGATCGACAAAGGCACGACGCGCATCCGGACGTACGATCTGGACACACGAAAACTCGACACGCTAACCTCCGCATATTTCCGAAAAATGCTGTGGCCCATCGAGTGGACTAGCGACGGTAACGCGATCCTGGCTTCATTGTGGGACCGGGTTGCAAGAAGGAACCGGATCGTCTTCATCGACGCGCAAACGGGAGCACTCGACACACTCCTGCTCGTGCCGGCGCGCACCAGTTGTGATGCCTGCAACTGGACCATGAGCAATGACGGACAATGGATCCTCTACGACAAACGCGATACAGTTACAGGCATTGTCGACATCTATTTGCGTAACCTGGACGGTACGATTGATCGCCCAATGATTGTCAATCCAGCTATCAAGCATATTGCTGACTGGACTCCTGACAATTCGGGATTCCTATACTACAGTGATGTGTCAGGCTATCATGGGTTGTGGAAAGCGGAACTGGACGGCGACTTGCGGGTGCAAGCCACGCGTCTGTTACTGGAGGGATTGACTCCCGATTATGCATTGGTCGGTGTGACCTCGACCATCGGAATGACCGATAATGGCATCTACCACTACAGTCAGTGGAGTAATTATGGTGACATTTTCACAGTCGAGTTTGACCCGGTGGCGGGGATCCTTGAAGAGCCTGAACCCATACCCAGTCAGAACTCCCGGCCGCGACTGAGCCCATTTTGGTCACCGAACGGGGATGCATTGGGGTATTGGCGGAAAAACGATCCGGCGCTGCCGCCGGTGCTGGAAATCCTGGATATCTCCACCGGTGAAGAGCGTCAGGTCACCATCCAGGGTGGCGAGCCGCAGGGTACCCAGGGCGAAGTGGGCAATGCGAGCTGGCTACCGGACAACCGGATACTGATGACACAGTTGAACGGGAATGATGTTCAGATCGTGTTGACGGACCCTACAACTGGTGATGTTCAGCATCTGCTGGATTCCTTCGGTCCCAAGATTGCCGGACCCGATGGGAGTGTGTTGTACGCTGACAATCGAGGAAGGATGTCATACGTCGTACGACGTCAGCTCGACACATTGCTGCTCGATTCGATCTACGCCACGCCCAATCGCATTGATCATCTCGCCCTTTCACCTGACGCAATGTGGCTTACGATCATGGAGAATCTGCGATCAGACGTCAATAGCGACGCCGCACTGCAACGCCTTGAGCTTGCAACTGGTGCAGTTGAATTGTTGTGGCAGACCGGGAAAGGCACATCCTTTTCCCCGGCATGCGCGGTCAACTGGTTGCATGACAACAGGACACTACTTGTGTCGGTCACCTATCGCGACATTTCCGGGCAGCAGCTGTATCTGCTCGATACCCAGACCGGTGCCAGACGCACCTTGGGAGAAATGCGACGGGGACGCAGCGAGGCCATGCGCAGCATTCGCATACATCCTAGCGAGGACAAGATTGTATTCGGTATCTGGCAGGAGATCACGCATGTTTGGGCGCTGGAGAATTATTGATTGCATGTGGATCTTGCGGTTGTCTGTATTGCCTTTATTCCTGGCACTTGCGATCACGCATGGCTCGGGACAGGAGGCTGCCGAACTGGTAGCGATGTTCACGAGTAGCGTGAAGAAGGTGCGCAACCGAAAATGCAAAACCGGAGAATGTAAAACCACAAAAATGAGGTGTCCAGGCATTGAGTCACTGGATGGAGAGTAGCTGGCTCAGGACCCGGCCATCCCATGACTTTTATATTTCGCGGTTTTCCGGTTTGCGATTTCTATCGCGTCTGCCAGCCTCGGAGTTTGCCTCCACTGACTGCTGACCCCTTGTCACTTTTACATTTCGCGGTTCTGCGGTTCTACATTTTACGGTTTAGCTTTCGTCAGTACTCGGTGCTGACATCAACCCACGGCGGGATCGTCCGTACCCGGTGCTGACATCAGCCTACGGCTGATCGTCAGTACTTCACACAGTCTTCACATTTCTTCACGCATCCTTGCTGATCTTCAACTGCGTTCAGGTGCATCTTGGAGTTGTTACCAAGACAACACCAAAAGCACCTGATATGAGAGCATCTTTTCGTCTTGCCTGCGGCGCGTTGATTGGCCTGCTGACCTTCCT
>JAWWBX010000449.1:0-2874 GCA_033720735.1 Saprospiraceae bacterium | reverse complement strand
TACCAGCGATGCCTTTCAGTATGGCGCGTCGATCCTGCACAGTATCCAGATCAACGAGCGCCTGCGCTTGGGTGGCGGTCTCTACGCATTCAACGAGGCGTTCGGGTGGTACTTCTCGCCGCTGATCTCGGTCGACTGGCGGCTGGCGAATGACTGGTATGTCTACGGCACCCTGCTCGGCAGCATGCAGGTTTCCAAGGTGCTCGGTGACCAGTTTGAGGTCGGCTTCAGCTTCTGGGGGCCGGGCAACTCCATCTTTGCCAGCGAGCATCCCGGCGAATACGTGCGCATCGTCAAGGACCTGTACTCGCTGTGGCGGCTGGAGGGCACGTGGTATTTCTCAGGCTTCTCATTTGCCGGAGCCGAGGCCAATCCCTATTTGCGCCTGTCGGCCGGTTACACGCTCGACCGGCGGCTCGATCTCTATGATGCGAATGACGAGATCCTGAATACGGGGATTTTCTATCCGTATCAGAACGGGCTGGTGCTGTCGGTGACGCTGGCGGTCAGGGTGAAGGGGTAGGGGATTCATCCCGCACCAACCGCACCCGCACCTCCCTGGTACACCAATCCTCCGCACTGATCGCCCTGGCTGCACCCTTGCCCTTTAGCTCCCCGTCGCCCGGGGAGTGCCCGCCTTTGGGTTGCAATGGCACCCCGGGCTGGTTGAAGCGGCTGGACTGTACCTTGCTTCCCGCAACAAACACCTTGAACACGCAATCATAGCTTGTGACCGCCCCATGTGCATACTGATCATCCAGCATGTCCAGGGACCAGGTCCGATTGGCCGCATCATCACCAAGCCACACGGTCTCGCCTGCCGGGATCTGGCGATCCGGTAAAAATTGGTTTGAAATGGTGAACAAGTGGGTCGTCAGCGCAAGCTCATCGGCATATCCGGGCCCCAGGTACAGGACCGACACCCAGATGTCGCCGGCGCTTTTGTTGGTGATCGACATCTGGAATCCGGGAGGATGCCATTTACCACCACGCTTGGCATATTTCAGGTCGATGACGTCTGTTAGCGATGGAATATGCTCACGGGGGGCATTGGTGTCGTAATTACCGGGTTCAGTCATCCGGTAGAAAGCAATTTCAAATACATCCTCGCTGACCTGGGTGCCCGCGGTCGTATTCGTCAACGCCAGGATCTTCCGGAAGCGGGCGAGCTGGCTCAGGTCACGCAGGAACCTGAGGTCAGACTGTGCTTCACCCATCGGTACCGGACGAAAGACCGGCTCAGGGTCCTTCCCCTCCTCGAAATCGCCAAGGCGGCCAATGAACCAGGCATTATCGCGTGCGTACACGGTAAAGACCACGCCATCACGCGCATCGGTCAGGGTAAGGTCCAGTTCGGGGTGGGCCGCCAGGGCTGCGCGCAACCGCACTTTGTCGGCTTCGGAGACATCTGAAGCCCAACTGAGCCGCATCGTTGCGGTCGGATCAGGGGTGCGTTGCACTTCATACTGATCCTCAAAACCGGGGAGGTTGCCGACCGTGGCGGAATGCGAGCGCAGCTCATCGATCCTGAGTTGTTGATCCTCCACGCGCAGGATATCGGATGTGCTGATGCCGTGCAATCTGCCGGCATTGAGCTGATAATCCTCAAAGCGATCCTTGGTAGCCAGCAGTTTGGTAGGGGAGAAGTTGAGTGCACCATCCAGGAAGTAGCGGTTGGCCTGAAAGGCGCGCTCGCCGTACGTATCGAGCAGCGGGTGTTGCACGCTGGAGTACTGGTCTACCAAAACTGCGGACTTGTTGATCAGGTTGCCGTAGCTGATGTGGTTGCCGCAGGCACGGAGCGACTGCAGCAATGCAAATGTGAAGATGCCCTGGTCCTGGTCTCCGATCCACGTTTCCTTGGAGCGCTGGTCGGGCCGGCAGGCTGCCAGCAGCACGATATCTGCTTTGGGGACGCGATACAAGCCGGTATCGTCATCCTGCAAATAGTGCTGATGCTCGTAGTAACTATCGAGCGTCCGAACCTGATCGGAGGGTGGCACCAGACGCGCCCGTGCCTGCAGATTGCGCATCATCCCGCCGCTGTGGCAACTGTCAAGGATGGCAACGGCATGCGGGGCCGCTTCGTGGGTGTACTTGTGTAGCAGATAAGCCACCTCTTTGTCCATCAGATCCACCGAGGTGGTCCGGCTGTCGTAGCAGACGAACGACTCCTGGTGGCTGTCCAGGTCATTGGCGAAAATGCGCGCAACGGGCATCTTGGAGCCGTGCCCGGAGTAATAGAACAAGACGAAGTCATCGCGACCGGCATCTCCCAGGAAGGCAAACCCGTCGATCACTTTCTGGCGGGTGGCTTCTGCGTCGATCAGCTGGTGGACACACAGGGTCAAATCCTTCTGTGACTCCGTGAACGCGTCGAGAAAATCCACCACGTTAGGCACGTCGTTGGGCGGCCCTTTGAGGGTCATGTCCAGATTGGGGTCGGACACCGGGTAGTTCCCGATGCCGACCAGGTATGCATAAAGCCGGGGCACGATGGACGCTGGTTATTCCTCCACGTCGTTGTGGGCCTCAAAGATCTGCCCGTTATCGAGCATTTCTTCGAACGGATCGGGCGCACCGGGAGCCTTGGGTACCAGTGCGCGACGCTTGATCCCTACGCAGCGGAACAGCGGCGTCATGCCGCGCTTCCCGACGACTTTGTAGCCAACGCCTTTCTTGAAGGCCACGCTCAAGCCGAGTTCGGCATTGCCGAGGTCGTCGTCACTCAAGGTGTTGACCTGGGCGTTGGCTTTGATCTCGATCTTGCCATCCTTGCTGTCGGAGATGATGACCGTGCCCGATTCGGCCTCAACGACCTCGTTGACGATGACCCAGTCCTTTTTCCAGTTGCGGTCCTTGAATCGTTGTACG
>JAWWBX010000448.1:0-2885 GCA_033720735.1 Saprospiraceae bacterium | reverse complement strand
GAAGACACCCAGCCGCCCTCGATTACTTGCCCGGCCGATGTAACGCTCGCGATCACTGCCGCCGATTGCGATACCTCCTATGTCTATGTGGCGGCGACCTCTGACAATTGCAGCGGGGAGGTCGTGGATGTGCTTTCCGGTATCGGCTCTGGGGGTGCGTTCGCAGCGGGCGTCAACACCGAAGTTCTGCGCGTCACAGACGTAGGTGGCAACACGGCTACCTGTGCGTTTTCGGTGACTGTCGAGAGTGTACCTGACATGGTGGCCGACACGATCTGTTTTGGTGACAGCATTTTGCTGGGTGGAGTATTTCAGTATCTGCCTGGCATGTACATCGACACCTTCATGAATAGCCTGGGTTGTGACAGCGTGGTGATCACCGATCTCGATACGACCACCCTGTGTTACTGGCCATCCGCGATCGTCTATGTAGATTCTGCTGCCGCTGGAGCGAACACCGGGGTGGACTGGCCGAATGCCTATGTTGATCTCCAACTGGGATTGGATGTGGCATCACGGTATCTCAACATCACCCAGATCTGGGTAGCAGAGGGCACTTACTACCCAACCGCAGCCGCCGACCGGGCGATCTCTTTTGTGCTGGTGGATAGTGTTGAGATCTTTGGTGGCTTCCAGGGCTTTGAAGCGGATACCAGTGGCCGCGATCCGACCCTCCACCCAACGCGGCTCTCGGGGAATATCGGTGTCGCCAATGACAGCACGGACAATAGCTATCGCGTGGTCGTCTCACCGAATGACGTCACAGGTACCACCCTTGACGGCTTTGTGATCCGGGATGGCGTCGCCAACGGTGCACTGCCAGAGCAACAACAGGGCGCAGGGTTGTTCAATGAAGGGATAGTGACGCTGGTCAACACGGTGCTTACACAATGTGCTGCCACTGGCACGGGTCGCTACATCCTGAATCAAGGCGCCAGTGCCGAGCTGATCCTGCGCAACTGCAGTCTGCCACAGACGGTGAGTCAGGCGGTGTTGAACAGCAGCGGGGCGGTGTTAAAACTGAAAGGGGTGAATGTGATCGAGCAGTGAGTTCAATCTGTATGGTCTGACTTTTCTGATCGGACAATCCAACGTTATGCATCAGGTATCACCTGTCTCACTTCTCATTACCATCTCTGTGCTGGCACCTGATCCTGATGAAGTTGATAGTGTGGACGGAGTTTACGCAACGTGCGCAAAGGTCGCCAGGCAAGCAGCAAGCTACCGGATACCCCGAGTCACCGAGTCACCCCCTACCCCCCGATCAAGCCCTCCACCAGTGACTCAAGCCGCAGCAGCCGCTTTTCAAGTTCAGCATTTCTGGTTTTCAGCTCCGTGTTTTGCTCGGAGAGTTCCTGCACCGCCTTGATCGCGATCACTGACATCATATTGTAATTCATCGTGTACACATCCTCTTCTTCCGAGTATGAAACGGCCTCCGGGAAGAACTTCTGTACGTCCTGCGCAATAAACCCGATGTCCCGCTTCTTCCGATCATTGTCGGTTGTCATAAAGTAGGTGCTGGGGGTCATCTGGTTGACACTCGGCAGGACACGGCGCAGGGGCTGAATATCCGTCTTTCGGCGTCGGTCAGAAAGATCGTCCCATCCGGAAGAATGAAAGTATCCGACGATCGCATCGTTTCTGTACAAGAGAAGGGTGCCGGACATGTCCGTCGCATGAAACCTCCAGGTATCAGCCCCTTCGGCGTTTTCGATGGTCAATCCATCCACATTGTTGTTATCGCCATGTATGATGTGCAGATCCGATGCGGGTTGTAACGTTCCAATACCTGTAAAGCCGTTGGTATCGACCATAAACTGGGCATTGACACCCGAAATGGAGAACGGGTGCTCCCCGGCCTGTGCATAGATCTCAAGTTTGGTGTCAAGGGAGGGCACGTTGCCAATGCCAACACGCGAATTGTTGTTGGCCGCCATCTCAATGTCTGAAGTACTGCCGTCCATAAACATTAATTCCGTTCCGTCGGCCCTGAAACCAATGTCGTCACCGTCCAGACTGAATGCCATCTCGGTATCATTGTTGTTCCTGCTTTTCACATCACCCGACAACTCGATCGACCCGCCTACCTCCAGTGCGGAAGTGGGGGTGGTCACGCCGTTGATCCCGACATTGCCGCCGTCATCGACGTACAGTGATGTCTGACCAAAGGCATTTGTCACTTCCAGTCCCACCGTCGCTGAGGTAAAACCTGATCCGCGCACGTGCAGGCGGGCAGGCGTGGCAGTGGTGCCGATCCCGACCCGGTTCAGATCATTGTCTACAAATACGGCATTGTTGCCAATATTGAGATCTCCCCCGTCGGGCTGGATCTTGAGGGTCAGGTTGGAACTGACCCCGTGGTTGCTCTGGATGCGGTCGAAATCGAGCTCCATGTGGGCCAGTCCGGTATGACCAAGTACCAGTAGTCCACCGGGCACTGCCAGCTCTCCATTGCCATAGATATGCACGGGGGCATCGGGCGAGGCCGTTCCCAGTCCGATCTCGGCATTGTTGTAATCGATGAAGATCCGGCCGCTCGAAAGGTTGAGGTTGCCGCCCTCCGGCTGGATCCACATCGGCAGGAGGCTGTTATTGAATTTTGCCTGCAGGCGATCAAAATCCATCTCGAGGTGTGCCTCAAAGGTATTACCCAGCACAAAGGACCCGCCAGGCGTATTTACTTGTCCGCCGTTGTACACATGGAACGGTGCCTGTGGTGAAAGGGTATGGATACCGACATTCTGGGCGCCCGCAGTTGCGTAGCCAAGTACGCATGCCAATAAAATGATGACTCTGACCATGACAGTTGTATTTGCCCTGCAAGCTATGCGTCATGGTCAATGGAGGTTTTCAATGAAATTTCAAAAAGGATAAAAAAGTGT
>JAWWBX010000447.1:0-2890 GCA_033720735.1 Saprospiraceae bacterium | reverse complement strand
CACGCACCCCGGGTACTACCAGGCCCTCCGGTTTGAGAGTCCTGACCACGGTCGCCACACCGATCCTTCCAAACCAGACCTGCGTACCACCGTGTTCTGGGACCCGGATATCAGGACGGAGCCCGATCGTCCTTATCATATCACATTTTACACGGCTGATCGCGCTACCGTGTATGCCGTTCGGCTGGAAGGTATCACGGCAAGCGGACAACCGGTTGTCGAAACCATCACGCTGCAAGTGCAGTAGGTTCAGGCGTCAGGATCGGAGGATGGTTTACTGCGTGCAACATACGCATTGGGCACGTTCGGGATAGATATGTCCACGCCGTACTTGTACCGCAAAAGTGCCCGGATATTGTCTGCGATCTGTCGCTCATCCCGGTGAAACTGCGGCAGGTTGCCCATCATCGCGTAGCTGATCGGATTGACCTCGGGGATCAGGGTTTCCCATTCCATGCCCAAGCCCCAGCGGAGCCCTTTGACATGGATGTCGACGGAAGCCCCGGCATCCAGAAGGATGTCCATGACCGGGCGGCAATAGTTATTGTGGGTGTTGACCGTGTGAAAGATGGGCGTCTGCCCCCCAAAACCCTCGGCGTCTGTCCCCGCACGCGCGTCCGGATCGGCTCCAGCCTCAAGGAGCACCGGAACACAATGCCTGCGGCCAAACTCGGCAGCGACGTGCAGCAACGTAGCCCCTTCGAGCGGGATGAAGGCGCAGGGTATGTTGTACCTTCTGGCAACAATGCCTGCGTCTCGCGAAATCTCCTCTTGCAATGACCCGGGATCATCCCTCAACACGGCGAGCAATGACTGGTCGCTGACCTGCGCCCCCGCTTCGATCAGCACCGTCAGGCAGTCACCAAAGCGGTCCGACCGTGTGTACATCTCGATCAGAATGTCGATGGGCAAGCGGCCACCAATCAACTCAGTCGCGGACAAACCGGCTTCAATCGCGTGCCTGATCTTTTCCACAGAATGGATCTCGCACCCCCAGAAAAATTCTTCGATCAATGCTTTCTGCTCCATATGTATTGAATGATCCCGGCGTCCGGCCGCTACCAACCCGACGCGGGCATTGTTTGTAAATTACACAGTGTCACGCAGACCGCATGGTACAGGTTTCTTCATGCTTGATGCTTATTGTATTATTCGTTGCATGTCAGCGGACACCCCGTTTTGAGCCTGATCCGGTAGGCCCCCCGCTTGAGCGTGAGCTTGGCAGTTTCTCCAAACCCGTTCAATGGTACGTCGACACGACACACTCTTCACTCCTGTTCAGGACACGCCATACAGCGGTGCACGATGTGGTCGGATGGGTACAGAGTTATCGCATCGCGGTGACGGCTCAGCGTTACGATTTTTCGGATGCTCAGATCGACGGCAGATTTGACATGCGCACCCTCACCATGCCCAATCCCGAGATGGCGGACAATGTCATGAGTATCAACTTTGTCCACAGCGACAGTTTTCCGCAAGCATGGTACCGTAGCAGGAAGATCAAGTATACCGGCATCAATACCTTTGAAGTCGAGGGCGACCTGACTTTGAAAGGTCGGACGCATCCCGTGAAGCTCAACGCACAATTCAATGGTTTTGCAAATCTTGGTCATACCCTCCCCGGCTTTACGATCGAGGGGCGGTTCAGCCGGTTCGACTTTGGCATCAGCCAGCGCGACACACTCAAGCCGGGCGCAGCGCCGATGGTCGATGACACCATTTATATTACCGGAAATTTCAGGCTGTACCATGAATAGATTAAGTCGTCGGTACTGGTTTCTCTGCATCATTTTTCTCATTTGCTCACTGACAGGATGTGCAAAGAATGAGAAATCGCCGCCAGCTTCCGGTGATCCGGTCGTCCTCCTGATCTCCATCGATGGCTTGCGACATGATTATCTGGATCTTACGGAAACACCCGCCTTCGACCGACTGATCGCGAGCGGCGTGCGCGCCGAAGGGCTGATCCCTGTCTTCCCATCGAAAACGTTCCCCAGCCACTACTCGATCGCCACGGGTTTGTATCCGGAGCACCACGGGATCGTCGCCAACCGGATGGTCGATACGGTATTCGGCGAGACGTTTGTGATCGGTGCCGGCAGCGCCTCCGCCCAGGACGGCAAGTGGTATGGTGGTGAGCCGATCTGGGTCACTACCGAGCTGCAGAACAAAACGGCCGCAACCTTCTTCTGGCCAGGCTCGGACGCCGACATCATGGGCGTCAGGCCCTCCCACTATCGCGTTTTTGACAACACAACATCTTACAAGCAACGTGTCGATCAGGTCCTCGACTGGCTCACGCTGGATTCGGAGGAGCGTCCTGACTTCATCTCCCTCTATTTCGAAAGTGTGGACGGGCGGGGTCACAGCGAAGGTCCGGCCAGCCCGGGCACCCTGGCGGAATTACGTGACATCGACAGCCACCTGGGACGTCTCCTCGACGGCATCGAACAAAGCGGCCTGTCTGACCTGGTCAACATGATTGTCGTTTCAGACCATGGCATGGCACAACTCAGCCGGGAGCGCGTCATCTTCCTGGACGACTACATCAACCCTGATACGGATGCTGATATCGTTAACTGGACGCCCATCACGGATATCGTGCCCCGGCCTGGCAAGGAAGCGGCAATCCTGCAGGCATTGCAAGGTGCGCATCCGCACTACGCCGTTTATCCTAAGTCCGAGATACCTCAGGAACTCCACTATCGCGACCATTACCGGATCAGCCCGATCATCGGAATTGCTGATGATGGCTGGTCGGTCACCTCGAGATCCTATTACGACGCAAACCCAAATGCCTTTCAGGGCGGGAATCATGGCTATCGCCCGGATCACGAAAGTATGCACGGCATCTTTGTCGCGGCCGGCCCGGCCCTGGCGCAGGGAATGT
>JAWWBX010000446.1:0-2911 GCA_033720735.1 Saprospiraceae bacterium | reverse complement strand
GGACCTGATCATGCTGGGGCCCAATCTGCCGCACTTTGGATTTACGCAGGAGCAGCAGAAGGGACATTTCGAGATCGTCGTGCAAATGCGGGAGGACTTCCTGGGTGAAACGTTCCTTTCCCGTCCCGAGATGCAACCGATCCGGCAGCTCTTTGAGCGGTCACGCACCGGCCTGACATTCAGCGGTGAGACCAGGCGCACTGTTGGGCGCAAGCTGAATGCACTCCACAGCGCACCGCCGTTCAGGCGCCTGGTAGGCTTGCTGGAGATCCTGCACGAGATGGCAGAATCGGATGAAGTTGAGTCACTGAACGCCAACGGCTTTACCGTCAATGTCACGGTGGAGGACGAACAGCGTATCCAGCACATCTACCAATACGTGCAGGCACATTTCAAGCGACATATTACCCTTGAAGAGATCTCGGATATCGCAAACATGACGGTACCCGCCTTCTGCCGGTATTTCAAGAAGCTGACCAATCAGACGTTCACGCAGTTTGTCAATGCATTCAGGGTCGCGCACGCCACCAAACTCCTGGTCGAAACCAATGCGCTGATCACCGAAGTCGCCCACGAGTCCGGGTTCAACAACATTTCACACTTCAACAAGCACTTCCTGAAGGTGACCGGCCTGCGGCCTTCTGAGTACCGCAACCAGGCGGAGCGTGTGTTCACGATTGCGGGTACGGAGGAGAGTGACTCCGGACTATTGTGAGTTCGGGCAGTGTGGTTCTTCCCCGGGATTCAACCTAGCAATGCCGTGGCGTTTCCATGCCTCACACGCGTCGATGCTGAACTTTGGTGGAAAGGTCATTTCGCGCATGATCCGCCACGGCACCGGACAGATCCATGCTTCACCCGCATAGCTCGTGGCCCACACGTAGTTTCCGCCGGGCGAGAAGCCGGCGTCGGCCACTTCTTCCTTGAATCGCACTGAGGCCATCAGTACATCACCGTCCTGCCCCCAGAGCCTGACCACACCGTCTTCGGCAAAGGTCAGGATCACACTGGTATCGGGATGTGCGACCATCCCGGTGATGTCTTTTCCTGCAGTGTGCGTCAGCCGTTTGATCTCCTGCAGGGTGTCCCCTGCGACCTGCCATAACCGGACTGCACTGCGTTGGCGGATGGCGACATACCGGTTGTCCGGCAAGAACATGACCTGCAGCGGGATATCGGAAAGGCTTCCCTTTCCGTGAGTGCCAACCTGGTTCCGGTTGTCCCACATGATCGAACCATCCTCGGCTACCGTCACCAGCGCGCCGTCACGAGATCGTGCCGCGCCTGTTAATCCCGCGTGATTGCGACCTGTGGCAGACGAAACTTGTCCGTTCGCCCAGGCAGCCAGTACGCCGGTATCGCCAGAATATGTCACAGTATAGGGAAAGCCAACCCCAGTACCTGCGTTAGGATTGGCACCTGCATCGGGCCACCGCTGGACAGTGCCATCGATCGATGCGATCAGCAGTTCCGAACCATCCGGGCTGTAGGACAGGCTGCGGATCGGCGCCACACACGTCGGCCCCTTCTTCACTGTATCCGTATGCAGGTCAATGATGTGCACCTTGCCATCCCGGCCGCCGATGGCCGCTTCCATGCGATCCGGATGCATGGCCAGATGTGTTTGCGGGGCATCCAGTGATTGCGGATTTGATGTTTCGGCAAGGTCATCCCTGACCTCCCAATAGTTGTCTCCCACCAGGACCAGGCGTTGTCCGTCCGCGGTAAAGCCAGCGGCCCGTACGGGACGGGGTTGGTGCTCCTCAGGGAGGATCAGGCCACCCGACGCTGCCAGCGTCAATCTGCCGTGCATTGAGTATACGAGCACCCTGGATTCGTCGGGACTGAAGGTCAGCGACGTAAAACCCTTGACTGTTGAATCTGGGGCCGCAATCATCCTGCGATCTCTGGCAAAGACGGCGTTGCCGAAGGCCTCTTTCACGATCGGCTTGATCTCCTCGCCTTCTTCCTCAAGGCGGTACCAGCCGAGGTAGGCCAGTGCGACCGCATCCGTGTCATTCCCTTTCCCTTGTTCAACGTTGGCCACGTGGGCGAGCCGGCTCGCTTCAGCACGGATGAAATCGAGGTAGGATTTTTGCATGAATTCATCATTGAACCGGTCGATCAATCCTCTCGCATACATTAGCCGTTCTTCATACATCCCCTTTTCTTCTGAAGTATCTATGACGGGGCACTCCAACGCCACCCAAAAATCAGCAATCGCAGACTGGTAGTTAGCCTGAGGCCCAGCTATCGTATCTCCACGTTGGGTAACATTTACTTCAAGTGAGTCCAAAAGATCCAGCGAATCCAGGCCATTCTGAATGAATGCGCAAAAGCAGGAATCAGCCGGAGCGATCTCGACGCACGGGTTTTGTCCCACGATATGGACTACCGAGCACAAGAAGCAACTCACTACAAGTAAGGTGTGGCGATACGTCATTAGAACCTGACATTAAATGAAACTCCTGCGCTTCCGGTCAAGGGATCGATATGGGGTATAAACCCCATAACAGCTTTTTCCTTTCGAGTATCTATTGAACGATGATACAATTCGTGAAACTCGTTCCGACAATTCTTCTTAACATGAATGCGGGCGTAGCGCCAAGCCGTCACAGCTCCCAGAACTCCGGCAGTAATACCCCAAAACCGAGCTGATTTGAGACGTTCATTTGCATCATTCAAATATGGTCTGGCGATCTCTTCAACGGTTTGTGCTTTGTACTGTTGTTCCAAATTATCCGCTTCCGATTTCTGATGTCCTGCCTCAATCCCCATCCATGTCACTGCTATGGCACTCGCGAGATACGGGGCGATATGCTCCGCTTTATTTGTCTTGTAGGGTTCGTCCTTAGGCCGTTCCGCATTGATGTAGAATTTAGTTGTCGGAAGCCAATGTTCAAATTTGGTG
>JAWWBX010000445.1:0-2931 GCA_033720735.1 Saprospiraceae bacterium | reverse complement strand
GCGTGGGGTACGAAATGACGCGGTTGAGGGAGGGGAGCAGCTCACTCGCTGCCGACTTGCTTGACGGACCGGCATACAGTACTTCATAAGGGATGTCGAAATAGTCCTGGTAGGTCCGGATGGCCTCTCGTGCCCGGGTCTTGTCCCGATACCGTTCGAATGCCAGTGCAATGACCGCCAGGTCGCCGGTATCGTGCTTTTTGAGATACTCTACCAGGAAAGCGGTCTCATCACGGCAGTTGGGGCACCAGGTCCCGAAGATCTGAACCAGTTTGGGCCGTCCCTGGTAGCGCGCGTCAGACAACGAGACCGTCTCACCATCCAACGTCTCTGCGGTAAAATCAAATGCATCATACCCTTCATTCAGATAGGTCAGCGTGTAGGGATCACGAAGGGTGAAGGTGTCGCTCCGTGCTGCTGACCAGTAGGTCTTGTAGTGGTTGCCAGAGCGGAAGATCCCGCTCAGGGTTCCGTCCTCAAGCTGCTTGGCCTCGAAGAGGAAGGCGTGCGCCCCATCGAAGACTGACAGGAACATGCGGTCACCCATCACATTGCCCTCCAGAAACCGATAATCGCCCGTTTCAGTCAGGAACGTTCCGGTCAGAGAATCACCCTGCTGCCGGAAGTAGCCGATGGCAGGATAGGGATCGTTCGTTTCCACTTCAAACATTGCCTTCCAGCGCCCGTCCACATTGATCGTTGGTTCGGCGACACTGTGATCAAACCTCCGCAGCTTGCCATGCAGGGCCCGGAACGGGATCCGGTAGTCCGGTCCGCGACTCGGCACGTACCAATATCCCTCGATCGCATCTTCTTCATAATCGGCCCGGATGTAGGATCCGTAGACCGGGAAGTCGATCTGGATGGTGTCCCGGCCTCGCCGGACGTCAAGCCCGAACCTGATATCAGTGATGACGATGCGCTCCTCGCCGTTGATGACCTCAATGTGAAACGCATCCTGATCGCTATAGATCACCTCGAAATTGAACGGGAGTTGCCCTTGCGTGCGCTCGTCAAACTCGGCCTCACTTACCGGGCTGGCAGTGAGATCGAGGGTAGCGCGCCACATGCCCGGGGGGATCGCCGCGTATTCGTTCGTGATCCTGATACACCCAGCAACGACGCATGCCGCCAGGATCAGTGCGATCAGCAGGCCAATGGGCTGCCTATCTCGTTTTCTCTCCCTTGAAGTGATCATCCTTGTACTTGAACAAAACATTGAAGGTGGTCAGACTGCCGTAGATGCGGGTGAGGTACTGCTGCAAATTCACTTTCTCTTCATCAGTCAGGTCAGAACTGTTGATCCGCTGCTCCATCACACGCAGCCGGTCACGCACCATCACGATCTTGTGAAAAAAGGTATCGATGGGGATCTCCTTTTCCTTGAGTGAAGTGTCTCCGGGCTTCAGGATCAGCACACCGTCCTTCCATTTTTCGCCCAGCTCTACGACTTCGCCGATGCCGTTCCACTGCTTGAGGATGCGCAACAGCGACTTCTCGGCTTCCGTGTAGGTAACAGGCTCTTCGGCCTCCACCTCGTCGATGATCTCCCAGTCGGAATAGTCCTTGGGGATCGTCTTCACGCCATAGGTGATGAAGCACACTTCGTAGGCAATGGGATGCAGGCGAATGACCACCCCTTGCCCGAACGCCGGGTGGTTGACGCGCGACCCGACGCCAAGCAGTACTGGCTCGTCCATATCGTTCGTGATTTAAGCTTCTGATTCCTCTTTCTGATAATGATCATCCCACTCGCGCACGTGCGGTTTGCCGAGTTTACCCAGACTCTTGGCCACGATCAACGATACCGTGGCATCGCCCGTGACGTTGGTGATCGTGCGGACCATATCCAATGGTCGATCGACGGCAAAAATAAGCACCAGGCCGGCTTCCGGTACATTGATCGCGGAGAGTACGATCACCAGCATGATGATCCCCGCACTCGGTACCGCTGCCGAACCGATGGACGCGAGTGTTGCCGTAAGCACGATGGAAAGCTGAGCCCCAAGCGAGAGATCAATCCCAAACACCTGCGCGATAAAGACCGCCGCGACGCCCTGGTAGAGGCTGGTTCCGTCCATATTGACTGTGGCGCCGATCGGAAGGACGAAGCTGGTCACGTCGTCATCGACGCCCATGTGCTCAGATACCCGTTCCATGGTGACCGGGAGTGTGGCGGCGCTGCTGCTGGTTGAAAATGCGACCAGCTGCGCCGGTCCGATGCCCTTGAAAAAGTCGGCGTACTTGTAGCCGGTAAAGATCCTGGCGAGCATCGGGTAAAAGATGAGGATCAGGATGGCCAGCCCAAGCAGCACGCACAACGAATACGCGATCAGCGCTTTAAACAAATCGATGCTGGGTGATTCGACAATGAGGGCCGCCAGCAGGGCAAAAACACCATATGGCGCCGTGATCATGATGAGGTCGATCAACTTGAGGATGACCTCGTTGAGCCCGTCAACGAAGTCTTTGACAGGTTTGGCCTTCTCAGGTGCGATCAGGATCATCCCGATCCCGAAGAAAATCACGAAGAAGATGACCTGCAGCATGTTGCGGTTGTTGGTCATCGCATTGAAGATATTGTCGGGTACGAGGTCGACCAACGGCTGCAGCGGACCGCTGTCCTGCTGCGCCGCTGCCTCCATGGCAAATGCTTCAGCTTCACCGGCGTAGCTCGCCTCCAGAGTTTGTTGTGTTTCTTCCGTGACTGTGCTTCCTGGTTTGATCAAATTGACCAGCACCAGGCCGAGGGTAACGGCGACAACGGTGGTGATCAGGTAGATCCCGAGTGTGCGGCCACCCATCTTTGACAATTGGGAGATATCCTTGAGATCAGAAACCCCTTTCAGCAGGGAAGCGATGATCAGCGGAACGGCGATCAGCTTCAGAGCATTGATGAATATCGTCCCGAATGGTTTGATCCAGTCAATG
>JAWWBX010000444.1:0-2936 GCA_033720735.1 Saprospiraceae bacterium | reverse complement strand
GACAACGTTCCCAAAAAGGTGTTGCGGTTGTTGGTTCCATCGTCATTGATACCGGCGTCGATCCCGATAAACAGGCTGCTGTCTGGTGTCCCGATCCGCAACGTCTTGCCATCCATCGTCGCAAATTCGCTGCCGGAGACATCAAACCGGATCACGTCCTCGTCGGGCATCTCCTCAGTCTGGACACGGGTATCGCCGTCCGCATCAGCAATGAGGCTTGGTACCAGCAACGACGATGAGACCCAGGCTGTCCCGTCGTAATACATGATGATCTTCAGGTCCGCATCATAAACCATCAGGCCTGTCGCCGGGGCTGCGATCGCCCCGCGTTGAGCGGTCGTCAGGCGCGGGATCAGCAGCCCCTGGGTTGTCGACTGTACCTCGAGGATGGCACTGGCATCAGGGGTGGTAGTGCCAATACCGACACTACCCTGACCGAAGATTCCAGATACTGAGAGAAGAATGATCGTGACCGTCAGGGAACATTTCATGGCGTCAGATTTGTGAGACTTCGCTGACTAAATTGCATAGTGCTGCTCTGTTGTTCACCGTACAATGAGTACCTGATACACATTCAATGAGTCCGTTGTTCATACTGCTGGCTAACTGGTTGTGACACCCGGCCGGATTTTGGCGACCGGCCTTTCTGGCACTTTGTATATTTTGTGGGGCACGAAACAACGCGAGTTCATGAGTGAAGCACGCCCCTGGCTGGCCAACTATCCGACCGGAGTCCCGGCCAATATTGATCCGGACAAATACCCCAACCTCAATGCCTTCCTCAAGGACACGATGGAGCAGTTCAAGTCGCGGCCTGCTTTTTCCTGTATGGGCAAGGAGCTTTCCTACGGGCAGGTCAACAAGATGTCGACGCAGCTTGGTGCCTACCTGCATTCGCGCGGCCTTGAACCGGGCGACCGGGTGGCCCTGATGATGCCCAACCTGCTCCAGTACCCGATAGCCATCTTCGGATGTCTCAAGGCCGGGTTGGTATGCGTCAACACGAATCCGCTGTACACGCCCCGCGAAATGTTGCACCAGTTCAAGGACTCGGGGGTCAAAGGCATCATTATCTGCGAAAACTTTGCCGCCAACCTGCAACAGATCATCGATCAGACCGAGATCAAGGTCACCATCGTCACCAGCATCGGCGAACTCCTGGGCATGATCAAGGGAACCGTGGTGGACTTTGCAGTGCGGCACATCCGGCGCATGGTTCCCAAATACGACATCCCCAACGTGGTGCGCTTTTCGGAGGCCGTCAAGACCGGCCGAAAGTTCACCCTCAAATCTTTCGAAGATCCCCCGGACCGTGTGATCATCCACCAGTACACCGGCGGGACCACGGGTGTCTCCAAAGGCGCCATGCTGACCAACCGGAACCTGGTCTCAAACATGCTCCAGATCAAAGCCGTCTTGCTCAACAACTTCAAGGACGGCGAGGAGATCGCGCTGTCACCTCTGCCGATGTACCACATTTTCGCATTTGCGGTCAATTGTCTGGCCATGATGGCGGCCGGTGCATTGACGGTCATGGTGGTCAACCCCCGCGATCTCCCGACGGTGATGAAAGAGTTCAAGCGCTACAAGATCAACCTCATGACCGGGGTCAACACGCTGTTCAATGCGCTGCTCAACCACGCTGATTTTGCCTCCCTTGACTTCTCCTCCCTGCGCATCACGGTAGGTGGAGGGATGGCTGTGCAGAACCCGGTCGCGCTGAAATGGCACGAAGTGACGGGATGCCACCTGACCCAGGGGTACGGTCTGACGGAAACATCCCCTGTAGCATCGGTCAATCCCGTAGACGGCTCGGGACAGCTTGGCAGCATCGGGATGCCGGTGCCCTCGACAGACATGCGCATTGTGGATGAACAAGGCACCGTGCTGGGCATCGATGAAGTGGGTGAGATCCAGATCAAGGGACCGCAAGTAATGAAAGGTTACTATCAAAAGCCGGAAGAGACGGCGACGGTGATCCGCGATGGATGGTTCAGCACCGGCGACATTGGGAAGATGAACGCTGACGGGTATTTCTACATTGTCGACCGCAAAAAGGATATGATCCTGGTGAGCGGATTCAACGTGTATCCCAACGAGATTGAAGAGGTGGTGGCCGCCCACCCGAAAGTCCTTGAGGCAGCGGCGATCGGGATCCCGGACGAAAAGAGCGGCGAAGTGGTCAAGCTCTTCGTCGTCAAGAAAGACAAATCACTCACCAAGGAGGAGATCATCAACCATTGCCGTGAAGGCCTGACGGGCTACAAGGTGCCCAAAGAGGTGGAATTCCGCAAGACCCTTCCCAAGACCAACGTGGGCAAGATCCTGAGAAGAGCGTTGCGGGAAGAAGAGAAGAAAGCCGACGAGGAGTAGCGGTCTCAGGCAATCCTGTCAGTCCGCATTCGACAATCTGCATTCGGCAATGGGTGACTACCATGCTAAGTGCCTGACGCTCACCCGGATTGCCAGTTGCCAACTGCCGATTGCCAACTGGACGCTACCTGCCCGCCTTCAGCGCATCACGAATCTCCGTCAGCAGTTCCTCCGCCGTCGGTCCCGGATCAGGTGCGGGCGCTTCCTCTTCCTTTTTCTTGAGACGGTTCATGTTGCGAACCACCACCCACAAAGCCAGAGCGACCAGGATAAAGGCGATGAGCGCATTGATGAACAGCCCCCATCCCAGAGCGACGCCCCCGGCTTCGCGTACCGCAGCAATGCTGGTCATGTCCACACCTGCGGCATCGGCAGGTGCCTTCAATACAACAAAGAGATTTGAGAAGTCCGGCGTGCCGAAAATGGAGGCGAGCAGCGGCATCAGGATGTCATCCACAAGTGACTTGATGACAGTACCGAACGCAGCGCCGATCACAATACCTACCGCCATGTCCAGCATGTTGCCTTTCATGGCAAATTCCTTGAATTCCTTGAGCATCTCT
>JAWWBX010000443.1:0-2951 GCA_033720735.1 Saprospiraceae bacterium | reverse complement strand
GCCTTCCACGATGAACTCGTCCAGGGCGCGCTGCATCTTGGTGATGCACTCCTCGCGCGTCTGCGCCTTGCAGATGAGCTTGGCGATCAACGAATCGTAGTACGGCGGGATGGTATAGCCGGCATAGACATGCGTATCGACCCGCACGCCGTGTCCTTTCGGGCTGTGGAACGAGCTGATGCGCCCGGGGCTCGGCCGGAATGCGTTGAACGGGTCCTCGGCGTTGATCCGGCACTCGATGGCATGCATCTGCGGGAAATAGCTTTTGCCCGAGATGGGCACACCGGCGGCCACTTTGATCTGCTCCTTGATCAGGTCGTGGTCGATCACTTCTTCTGTCACCGGATGCTCGACCTGGATCCGGGTATTCATTTCCATGAAGTAGAAGTTCTTGTGCTTGTCAACAAGGAACTCCACGGTGCCCACGCCTTCGTAGTTGATGCTCTTGCCGGCCTTGATGGCCGCCTTCCCCATTTTCTTCCGGAGTGAATCGGTGACGAACGGCGAGGGTGATTCCTCGACCAGCTTCTGGTGCCGGCGCTGGATGCTGCAATCGCGCTCCGAAAGGTGGGCCACCCGGCCCTTCTGGTCGCCGATGATCTGGAACTCGATATGGCGCGGCTCCTCGATAAACTTCTCGATATAGATGCCGTCGTTGCCAAAGGCTGCTTTCGCCTCCTGCCGGGCTTTATCCCATTGCGACTCGAATTCGGAGGCTTCGCGGACGATGCGCATGCCTTTCCCACCACCCCCGGCGGTGGCCTTGAGGATCACCGGATAACCGATATCGTCGCAGATCTTCAGTCCTTTCTTCACATCGCGCACGAGGCCGTCTGACCCCGGGATCACCGGGACGCCGGCTTTGATCATGGTCTCCTTGGCGGTGATCTTGTCGCCCATCTTGCGGATCATCTCGGGCGTAGGTCCGATAAACTTGATGCCGTACTCCGTGCACACTTCTGCGAAATCCGCGTTTTCCGCCAGGAATCCATATCCCGGGTGGATGGCGTCGGCGTTGGTGATCTCCACCGCGGCCATGATCCGCGGGATGCTCAGGTATGATTCGGCCGATTTGGCCGGTCCGATACAGACGGCTTCGTCGGCAAACCGCACATGGAGGCTGTCGGCATCGGCCGTGGAATAGACAGCGACGGTATTGATCCCCATTTCGCGGCACGTCCGCAGTACGCGCAAAGCGATCTCACCCCTGTTTGCAATGAGTATTTTCTTAAACATGCAAGCGTGTTATCATTTACCCATTCGGGTCAACCAGGAACAAGACCTGGTCGTACTCGACGGGTGAAGCGTCCTCGACCACGACCTTGACGATCTTGCCCGCCACTTCCGATTCGATCTCGTTGAACAGTTTCATCGCCTCGACGATGCATACGACCGCGCCGACCTCGATGGTGTCGCCGACCTTGACGTAGACTGGTTTGTCGGGTGCCGGTGACCGGTAGAAGGTCCCGACGATGGGAGATTTGATCGGTACGAGTTTTGCACTCTCTGCATCTTCTCCCGATGGCGCCGGTTTGGCGGCAGCGGGCGGCGGAGAGGCCGGAGCTGGCTGTTCGGGGGTTGCGACCGGGGCCGGTGCCGGCACCGCCGGGATAACCGGAGCGGCAGCCGACGTCACGATCTGCTTGGTCTTGTCGTATTTTTTGGTGCGGATCGAGATCTCGAATTCTCCTTCGCGCATCTTGAATTCCGTCAGATCGAGGCGATTGACGAGTTTGATCAATTCCTGGATTTCCTTGAATGTCATACCGCGTTATTTGACGCGCTCGATGTAAGCGCCTGTACGTGTGTCTATTTTTACTTTGTCGCCCTCATTGATAAACAACGGCACCTTGACCTCTCCGCCCGTTTCGATCTGGGCCGGTTTGAGGGTATTGGTGGCCGTGTCGCCCTTCAGGCCGGGTTCGGTGTAGGTCACTTTCACCACCACGTGCGCCGGCATCTCCATGCTGAGGGGCATTTCCTTCTCCGCGTGAAACAGGATCTCCACTTCAGACCCTTCTTTTAAGAGATCCGGTGTTTCCACCATTTCTTCCTGCAGGACGACCTGCATGTAGGTTTCGGCGTTCATAAAGTGGTAGCCCATATCGTCCTTGTACAGGAACTGGTGCTTGCGCCGCTCGATGCGTACCGGGAAGATCTTGTGGCCTGCCGGGAACGTATAGTCGATCACCTTTCCAGATGTCAGACTCTTCAGCTTGGTGCGCACGAAGGCGTTTCCTTTGCCTGGCTTGACATGCTGGAATTCCACGATGGTGTACAGGTCATTGTTGAAGTCAATGCACAGTCCGTTGCGGATATCTGAGGTATTTGCCATAGTCGAAAGTGCTGATGGTAAGCCGGTTGCAAATATACGGATTATCAGGTGCTGACCGCTGCCCCGTCGTAGGCCCATTTGACGTACACCGACCCCCAGGTGTACCCGCCCCCAAAGGCCGTCAGGATGAGATTGTCACCTTCCTTGAGCTGGGGTTCCCACTCCCAGAGGCAGAGGGGAATGGTTCCTGCTGTGGTATTGCCAAACTTGTGGATGTTCATCATCACCTTTTCCATGGGCACCCCCAGGGAATCAGCGACAACCGAGATAATACGCTGGTTGGCCTGGTGCGGGACGACCCAGTCGACATCGTCGCCTGTCAGCCCGTTGCGCCTGGCCAATTCAAGCACACTTGAACTCATGCCGTTGACGGCTGCCTTAAAGACCTGCTTGCCCTCCTGCTTGACAAAGTGCCGGTGACCGTCGACCGATTCATGACTGGGAGGCTCGAGGGATCCGCCGGCCGGCATGTACAGGAACTGCCTACCGGCTCCATCGCCGCGCAGGATCGCATCCATCACCCCGACCTCCCGCTCAGTTGGCTCAAGCATCACGCAACCACCTCCATCTCCAAACAGGACGCAGGTGGTGCGATCGGTGTAGTCGACGATACTGG
>JAWWBX010000442.1:0-2957 GCA_033720735.1 Saprospiraceae bacterium | reverse complement strand
GATCATCCTCGAATATCTGGAGCACAGCCCCTTTATCCTGCAGGATCCGCCACCCAATGTGGTGGTCGAGGAACTCGGAGAGTACACCACTAACATGCGTGTCCTCTTCTGGGTCGATATCCTCGCCAACAAGAAACAGGCTGACGTCCTCCTGGGTGAAACGATCCGATCTAAAGTGATCACGGACGTCAAGGTCCTGCTCGATCAAAACGGCATTGAAATGCCTTCCCAGGTACTCGAGCACAAGATGTACCGCGACCACAGCTTGCGTCTGGATCCCGGGGCGACGGACGAGCAGGGAGCCTGACCGCGCGTCAGGAGCTACCAATATCCCAGCACAGATACTTGATCTCGACAAACTCCTCGATGCCGTATTTCGAGCCCTCGCGCCCCATCCCGCTCTCTTTCACTCCGCCAAACGGTGCTACGGGAGTGGAGATCATACCCGTGTTGATACCGATCATCCCGTATTCCAGGGCCTCTGCGACCCGCCAGATGCGCGCGTGGTCGCGCCCGTAGAAATAGGCCGCCAGACCGTACGGCGTATCATTGGCCAGTGCGATCACCTCCTCCTCACTCGAAAAACGATAAACTGGCGCCACAGGACCGAAGATCTCTTCTTCAAACAAGCGCATGTCTCTGCGCACATCGGCAACCACCGTCGGGGCATAGAAAAGCGGTCCGGCATCCAGGTGGTGTCCGCCGGTCACCACGCGCGCGCCGTCCTCCACGGCCTCAGCCACCAGGCTCTCGACTTTGTCAAGGGCAGCGGTATTGATCAGCGGTCCGATGCGCGTTCCTTCGGCAAGGCCATTGCCCACTGTTTGTTTGGACGCGGCCTGGGCGAGCCGCTCAACAAAGGCCTCATAAATCGACTCCTGCGCAAACAACCGGTTGGCACAGATGCAGGTCTGGCCGGCATTGCGGTATTTCGATGCCAGCGCGCCCTCAACCGCCGCATCCAGATCGGCGTCATCAAACACGATGAACGGAGCGTTGCCGCCAAGTTCGAGGGACAGTTTTTTGAGTGTCCCGGCACACTGTTTGGCAAGCAGCTTGCCGGTAGCAGTCGACCCGGTAAAAGAAAGCTTGCGGACCAGTGGATTCCCGCAGAGTTCCTCCCCGACCGGTGCCGGATCGGCCGTCGTGATGACATTGAAAACGCCAGGCGGGAAGCCGGCTTCCTGGGCCAGGTAAGCCAGGGCCAGGGCGGAAAGCGGGGTGTCTTCCGCAGGTTTGAGAACAACCGTACACCCCGCCGCCAGCGCCGGTGCCACTTTGCGGGTGATCATCGCACTGGGAAAATTCCACGGCGTGATGGCAGCCACCACACCGACCGGCTGCTTGAGTGTGAGAATGCGTTTGACACGCCCATGCGCTGGGATCACATCCCCGTAGACACGCCGGGCCTCCTCCTTAAACCATTCGACAAAAGACGCACCGTAGCGGATCTCGCCGATCGACTCTGAGACCGGTTTACCCTGTTCAAGCGTCAGCAGGCGCGCCAGGTCGCGCGCATGTTCCAGTTGCAGCCGGTACCAGTTTTCCAGCACACGCGCGCGCTTGCCCGCCGATGTCAGCTTCCAGGTCGTGAACGCCTTGGCCGCAGCCGCGATGGCCCGTTTGGTTTCCTCCGTGCCCATGTCCGGAACATGACCGACCACAGCACCATCGAAAGGGTTCATCACTGGCAGTGTCTTCCCGGTGTCTGCAGCAACCCATTCGCCATTAATAAGCGCACGATCCCTGAGCAATGCGTGATATGTGATACCTGTCTCCATGACCACAAGGTACGCGATCATCGAGATTCGTTGGTGTCTGGCATTTGGTGATACCAGCCGGTTGTTCAGCCTGCGGCACCAATCCTTGAGTATTTGGCAGGTGGGGTGTCAGATGCACATCCGCGGCGCTCGATGCACGGAATATCAACGGCTTCTTACCGACGTCAAACCAGATCGACGCTGATGTCAAATCCCGGTTTTCCGGCATTCCATCTCCCTGTTCCTTTGCTACAAAACGCGATGATGTCACTCAAACTCATCTTCCTGTCAACCACCCTGATGATTTCGGCAACACACGCTGCCCAGATCGGTATCGGCACCAGTCAGCCCGATCGTCCGCTTGAGGTCCGCGGGTCGGGGGCGCAGGCACTGCGCATTCATACCTCTTCCAATTTTGCAGGTACCGCCGGCATTGAGCTGGTACGCGGCACGGAGCTCAACAGCGCTCTCGATTGGCACATCTCCAATGATCAGGGTGTGCTCAAGATCACCTCCGGAGATTTTAATCTGTACACCGGCTTTGACTTGCAATTGCGCATCGATACAGATGATGAGGTCGGGATTGGTACGAATGTCACGCATGCCCGCCTGCACATTGATGGAGGCGGTGAAGCCAGCCTCGGATCGGACGGTTTCCTGCAACTGGGGCTCTCTGCCGATGAGAATCTGATCATGGATCAGAATGAGATCCAGGCCCGCAACAACGGCAACCCGGCGTCACTGTTTGTCCAGAACACAGGAGGGAGCACCCATTTCAATGCCTACGGCGGTTATGTTCGAATGGGCTTCAATGATGGCCGGTTGGGAGTCGGCACGTCAAACCCGTCACACCGCACGTCGATCCATAACGACGGATGGCACCTCTATTTGAACAACGACGGCAACCTGGGCGCAGACAATGAGTGGTACATTGGAGCCTCGGACCATACTTGGGCCGCAGGTGACGACCAACTTGTATTCAGCCCGACTTCGAGTTCGGCTGATGCAGTCCTGCGCCTGCGCAATGTGACTGAAAACGACGGGACCATTGCCCCCGTCTCCATTCACTCCCAAAACGGACAAACCCTTCTCCTGGACGGCAATGAGATCGATTGTGCTTCCGGAGCATTGTACATCAATCACAACTCCGGACAAAACACCTACATCAATCCGTCTGGCGGGAAGGTCGGGATAGGT
>JAWWBX010000441.1:0-2961 GCA_033720735.1 Saprospiraceae bacterium | reverse complement strand
CATCGAGATGCGCATCTCGGCGGAATTCGTCCGCCAAGAGCCAAGGCACGCAACGAGCCACGTATTCGGCGGCCGTGCTCCGATGAGTCGTCGCAATCACGCGGACCGGTTCGGCGCGGCCGCCAAGACGTTCCACTGGCTGACCTTCGCGCTGTGCGGGGATCCAGTCCGGCATGCCCTTTAAGGTTGTAAGTGCACAGGCGCTGAGGAGAGTATGCGGTGTCTCGACCACTTCAAACCCGAAAGGCCGGCCATCCTCCCGCACCTGGAACGCTACGAGCACGACCCCCTCCAGCGCATTGGCCCGGGCTTCGTCCGTGTAGTGAAGGTGTTCTGCCAGGTACCTGGCCAGAGCGTCCTTCCCCCCGGGAAACGTTGCAGTGGTCTTTGATGCCTTGGTGGCCTCAAGTGCGTTAATTGGATCAACGCTCGATACAGAAGCCGTTTCCTGCGCGTGGACGGACAACGCGCAAACAGTAAGTGCAGTGATGATGAGAATGGTGTGTTTCATGGCGCACGATTTGGGGTGAACGATACAATTGGTCCCAATTTGCACGGATTGCCCGAGTGGGCGCTGGAATCATGTGTCAGAAAAGGGTAATCATGTGTCATTCAGCTCGGCACGTGCCTTGCAAACGGGACTTGCCGACAATTGAATTGGCTTATGTGCCAGATAATCAAGCAATTACAAAATCACCCGCCGTCAGGTGTGCACTTCGCTGCGAAACCGGGACGGTGTCAGCCCAAAGGCGGCTGAAAAGGCCTTGGTAAAGTAATTGGGGTCGCGGAAACCGACCTCGTAGGCGATCTCCGACACATTCATGTCTGATCCGAGCAAGAGCTCTTTGGCCCGGTGAAGACGGATCGAACGCTGAAACTCCGCGGTGCTCATGCCGGTGAGCGCAGTGATCTTCCGGTGCAGCTGACTCCGGCTGCTGCCCATGGCTTTGCACAGTGCAGCGACATCAAAGTCGGCATCGTCGAGATGGGCCTCCACAACATCCCTGAATCTCAGGATAAACGCATCCTCCAGCTGGGTGCCCGGATCGTCAGTGGGCTCCGGCGGATCATGGCTTTGATAGCGTGCCTGCAGGAGCTTGCGGAGCGCAATGAGTTTCTGCAGTTCAACGAGCAACTCCTGCTTGTGAAACGGCTTGGCGATATAGGCGTCGGCACCGCGCTTCAGTCCCTCGATCCGCGACTGGATGTCTGCCTTTGCCGTCAGCAGGATGATCGGGATGTGGCTGGTCCGGGCATCGGTCTTGAGCGTATTGCACACCTCAAATCCGTCTGCAAACGGCATCATCACATCACTGATGATGATATCCGGCACGGATTCGATGGCCTTTGCAATCCCTGCCCGGCCATCGCGGGCGATCTCCAGGTTGTACATGCCTTGCAGGCAGGAGACCAGGTACGTTGCAACATCCGGACTATCCTCAATCATGAGCAATCGCGGCAGGGCACTGTCCGCCGTCGTGGTCATAGCCGGCGCGGGATCCTTGTCCGGAACTTCTGCCGCAGTTCCCGTGTAGACCGGCACCGGCCCGGTATCCGTGCTTACCAATGGTGCGTCCCGGGACACGGGCAATTGCACGCAAAAGGCGGTTCCCACGCCGGGAGCACTCGAAACTTGTATTTCACCTCCCAGCAAGTGCACCATTTCACTGACCAACGACAACCCGACGCCCGTGCCTTCACCTGCCCTGGTGGAGGAGTTGTCGACCTGATAGAATCTGTCAAAAATGTGCACAAGTCCGGACTCCGGGATCCCCAGGCCGGAATCCTCAACGGTAATGTCCAACTGCTCACTATCTTTCATTAGACGATGCTCCACATGGACCTGGACATGTCCGCCGTGGGGTGTAAACTTGATGGCGTTGGAAAGCAAATTCGACATCACCCGGGTCCATTTATGCCGGTCAATGTCCAGCACCAGTTCGTCCACATTGCTTGAAAATGCCAATGACAATCCCTTCGCAGAGGCCAACGCAGCAAACGCATCCACCACGTAGCGGAGAAACGCAATACCATCTGCCTGCTCCATGTGCAAGGTCATGGAGCCTGACTCAAGCTTGCGCAGATCGAGCATCTGATTGACGAGGTCCAGGAGTTGTTCGCTGTTTCGCTTGATCAATGCTTTGTGTTCGGGGGCGGCCTCCATCTCATCTGCGATCCCGGATATCACGGTAAGCGGCGTGCGGAATTCATGCGTGATGTTGGTGTAGAGCTGTGACTTGACCTGGTCGAGCTCTCTTAATCGCGCTGTTTCCTGTTGCTTCATGGCGATGTCGTGCCGCATCCGCATCCTGCTCTCACGCACCCGCACGACCCACCAGGCGGTCAGCCCCAGAAGCAGAAAATAGACTACGTACGCCAGGTTCGACAGATACCATGGCGGCACGATCTCAATATGAAGTTGTGTGATGGCCTCGCTCCATACTTCGTCACTATTGGATGCCGCCAGAAAGAATGTATAGTTGCCAGGCCGCAAATTGAGATAGGCCGCCTGATTGTCCGTGGTTTCATGCACCCAGGGGTCCTCGGCTCCCTGCAGATAATAGCGATACCGGTTTTCGAACGGTGCGGTAAATTCCGGCGACACAAAATGCAACGTGATGTTGTTCTGACCGTGTGGCAGGGTGATTGAGCTTGTGAACTCGAGAGCCTGGTCAAGGATCCCGGTACTGTCGCGTGCCGTGATCCGGATATTATTGATCTCCAGACCGGTCAACAAGGGTGCTGCCGTGGTCTGATTGATGCTCAGCTCATCCGGGTGAAATGCATTCAGCCCGTAGATCCCTCCGAACAACAGCTGGCCATTGGGAGTACTGGTGTACGCGAAGGTGTTGAACTCACTGCTTTGTAAGCCGTCCGCTTCGACAAAGTTGGTGATGTTGCCCGTGGCGGGATCGAGCCGGATGATCCCTTTGTTAGAGCTCATCCAGATGTGATGGTTGT
>JAWWBX010000440.1:0-2962 GCA_033720735.1 Saprospiraceae bacterium | reverse complement strand
CCTGAAACCATTGGCAGTTGTTTCCGCTTGAAGAGAAGGCATTGACGTTCATGCAGATGCCCACAGTCTCCCCTGGTTGCAACGGTTCGTCCAGGGGTTCTCCTGACGACCTCGAGACCAGCCTGATCTCCTGATCCAATACACAATCGAATCCGTTTTGCAGTATGGCAAGTGCCAGTTCGAACTCACCTCCCTCCGCGTTTACAGCACCCACCGCCAGGTAATAGGTGGAAGATGGATCGACCGGGGTTGCATGCGCAACGAGCTTTCCACCAAATCCGGCAAGACAGTCTGCCTCAGTATTGGTCAGTGCAACGGGGCCTGTGAGATCATCACAACCTCCTCCTTCGTCCCGCCAAAGCTGAATGGCAGGCGCCGCGATTGTCGCTGATATCACTGACACATTTAGCAGGTGTGCCGCCTGATCAGTTTCGAAGCGGAACCACACTGTCGGCGAAGTGCTCCCTGCACATGCTGAGAGCGCTGCATCCGGAGAAGCCTGAAAGTTGCACCCGGAGATGTCAGCAAACACGGAATCGACCGCCATCCCTACGCAATCAAGATCCACTGAATTGATGAGGCCAATGTTGCGGGCTGAACTGGCGCCATCAGGATCTTCGCAGAAATTGTTGTCGAAGCAGGGCTGTGCATTGATCACACCTGCCATCATCAGACAGAAGAAAATCAGGAGTGAATGCTTGGTGCGCATGACGATTGAGCGAATGAGAACAACGAGACACGCCGTTGATTTGCCACAGAAGTTCTGATTATTCTGCTACAAATTCAACTTGCAGCAGAAACCCCCGTTGGCTACTGGACTGCAATACGGCGCAACATCCGGGTACGCCCTTGCCGAACCTCCACATAATAGATGCCCGGTATCATGTCGCCCAAATCCTGATCCCGCACGGCGTTGCCTTCAATAGCCAGACCGGACCTTGCGTAAACCACTCTGCCAAGCAAGTTGTACACCCGCAAATCTATCTGCCCTGTCGCATTGGCAAATTGAAGGTGAAAGCGCCCTGAATTGGGATTGGGGTAGATCGTGCAATCGATGGATGCGACCGGATCGGACAAAGACGTCGTCATGACCTCCACCCACAGTTCAGTGGTATCAGCCCCGCAGGCATTCAACGCGATCAGCTGCACCAGGTAGGTGCCGGTTGCCGCATATTCATATACGGGATGAGCCATGGTGTCAGACTCGCCATCGCCAAACAACCACAGATAGTCGTCCGCACCGATAGATGTGTTTTCAAACGAAACCGTCGCTCCGTCAACGGTGGCAGCAAAGCCCGCTTGGGGTGGCTCACCGACCACGATGTAATCCTCCCGCACGAGAGCCTGTGATCCTGCCGAGTTGGCAACAATCAGGGTGACGCTATAGACACCGGGTGCCGGATACACTACCAGTGGATTCTGCTCATTCGAAGAATCAGGGATCCCACCGGGAAACGCCCATTGCCAGGACTCGGCGCCATTTTGCGACATGTCGGTAAACTGCACCTCGAACGGCGCACAGCCTGTGGGCTGAGCTGCCATAAACATCGGTACCGGGATCGTCGCCAGTTCCAGCGTCATTATGAAGGTGTCGCTGCCGCAGGTATTGCTCGCCACCAGCATGACCTGGTACGTGCCGAAATCGTCATAGATATGGACGGGATCAGGCTCTACAGAACCTGCACCATCACCGAAGAACCACTCATAGCTGTCCGCGTCCTCTGAAATATTCACAAACTCCACCTGCAATCCGTCCTGGATGGTCTGGAACCCGGCTTCCGGATCCGGCAGTACCACGATGAGGTCATTCATGACCATCTCATCGGATCCGATCTCGGACCACACGGTGAGCGAGACATTGTATGTGCCCGGCGTGCTGTACTGAACGACTGGGTTGGGTGCGGAAGAGGTGGCAGGCGTGCCGCCTTCAAATACCCACGCAAATGTGATGGCATTTGCGCTCGACATGTTGGTAAACTGCACGGTTAGCGGCACACAACCGGTCGTCGGACCTGCTACTGAAAAACCGGCGGTGGGAAGCGTGGCGATATGTACGATCTGGACGCTCGTATCGGGGCCGCAGGGGCCGGCAGCGATCAGCTTGATCTCGTAGTCACCGTCCTCCATAAACGTGTAACTCGGATTTTCATCGACAAACAAGACGCCGTCAATGTTCCAGAGATAACCGGTGGCATTCACCGACAGGTTCAGAAAGTCGACCGTCGCACCATTCGTCGTGTAGGTAAACGCGCTCTCAACCGGGTCTTCGATGATCACGGCCGGATCGATGATGGTAGTATCAGCACCGATCGCATTGGTCACGATCAACTGAGCAGCGTAGGTACCCGGTGTATTGTAAACGACCACGGGATTTTCTGCCGATGAGGTCGCAGGGGTACCCCCCGGGAAGGTCCAGGCGTACGTCTCCGCCCCGCTGGAGGTATTGGTGTAGCTTACCGTGAGTCCGGGACATCCTGCCTCCGGAGAAGTGCTGAATGCCGCTGTCGGGGGCGCATTGATGGAAACCACGATCACCGCCGTATCTGAACTGCAGGTGTTGGATGCGATCAGCAGCACTTCGTACTGCCCGCCCTCGCTGTACGTATGGATCGGGTCCGTGGCCGTGGAGGAAGCACCATCCCCAAAGATCCAGAGGTAATCCTGGGCATTCTGCGAGTTGTTGGTAAACTCCGCAGTCATCCCGTTGATGGTCACATCGAACTGGGCCTGTGCCACGGCCAGCACTTCGATGTAATCCTGCAGGACCAAAACATCCTGTCCGGCCTGATTTTCCACGGTAAGGGTCACGGTGTAGAAGCCAGGGTCTTCATAAACCACGACAGGGTTCTGGATCGACGAAGTCGACGGACTGCCGCCAGGGAACTCCCAGAAAAAGAACTCGGAGTTTTGTGAAGATTCATTGATGAAGGCCACCACGAGCGGTTCACAGCCGGACGCTGGT
>JAWWBX010000439.1:0-2967 GCA_033720735.1 Saprospiraceae bacterium | reverse complement strand
GTGTTGGTACGGCGGCGCTCGGATACGGCATGGGGCATTATTTCGGCGCCTCCCTCTCCTATTTTGATGCGTTTACCACCATGGGCAGCTTCATCGCGCAGTACCTGCTGGCGCGCAAGATCCTGCAAAACTGGCTGCTCTGGATCATCGTGGACGTCGTCGCCGTGAGCGTCTACACGTACAAGGGGATCTATATCATTGCCGGATTGTTTGCCGTGTACCTGGTGCTGTGTATCAAGGGGTATGCCGACTGGAAAAAGAGTCTCAGGCAGCAGGTGCTCGCAACAACTTAGCGGGCGCAGCGGGCGCAGTGCCTGGTCCCGGGCATGACCATCAGACGGGCGACCTGGATCGGTGTGCGGCAGCGGTGGCACAATCCGAAATCGGGATCATCGAGGTGGTTTTGGGCATATTCAAGGCCCTCCAACTCACGGCGTGCGGTACGCAGAGCCGCTTCCATCACGCTCTTGTTGTTGATGGCATCCATGCGGCTGATCCGTCCGATCGCGTTTTCCGGAGTAACGGGCTGCGTCATCTCCTCCATCTGCGCGATCTTCTCACGAGTGAGCCGGATCTTGCGCTCGATCTTGCCCTGAAGCAGTTGTTTTTCGTCTGAAGTCATCCAGTTCTATTATCACCCGTCGACAGCATGCAAGGCTACGCGATTCCCTTCGGAGTCTTCGAAGTGTGCGATCCAGCCGTGTTCCCCGATGGACATTTTCGGGACGATAGTCTTTCCGCCGTTCGCCTCAATGCGTGCGAGATGCGCGTTGATATCCGGCGCGGTGAAATACACCACCGTTCCGACCATCGCGGGTGCATACCCTTCGGTTTTGATCAGGGTCCCGGCACTGCCGATGCTTTCGCCATCCCAGGGAAACCACGCCATTTCTGCCGGCCCCATTTGGGTCACCTCCAACTCACACTGAAAGACCGCTTCGTAAAAACGCCGGGCGCGATCCATATCGGAGACCGGGATCTCAAACCATCCTACAGGATTTGCTTTCATGGTATCGTGATTTGTCACTTAAGATAACGAAGACAGTGCAACGATTGTCACTGGATCAGGACCGTCCTGCTCGTCACGTGCGACCCGGACGTGAGCCGGATCACGTACAGCCCCGCCGGTTCGTCCCGGAGCTGCCATGATATGGAATGCGTTCCTGCCGGGACACCTCCGCGACTGATGGTGCGTACATGCTGACCGCCCATCGTCATCAGGTCCACTTGTATGTGTTGTGGTCCCTTGAAGGTCGTGCGGATCTGTCCGTCGGTCGTCACCGGATTCGGGTAAACGGCAAAATCCAGCTGAGCAAGGTCGGGCTCATTGAGGGACGTGGGTTGTCCGAGGTCATAGGAGTACATCGAGCGGCCGAAGGTTCCCACTACCAGTTTTCTGGTTTCGCGGTGGAGCGTCAGGTCATTACAAACCGTCATGGGAAGATCCGTGCCCAGGATGTCCCACGAAACACCACCGTCGCGGGTATACCAGACGCCCAGATCGGTCGCCACATACAAGGTCTGGTCCAGATCGGGATCAATGATGATATCGTTGACCGGGACTTCCGGTAGATCGCCCGAGATATCGATCCAGTATTGACCGCCATCAAACGAATGGAATACATGCGGCTGATAGTTGACCTCGCGGTATCCTGACAAGGTCACATAGACATGCAAGGCATCGTAAGGGTCCACAGCGACACGGGTGACATAGCTGAGCGGCAGACCTTCGGAGATCACCTCCCAGTCCTCCCCGTCATTGAACGTGACCTGTACCATGCCGTCGTCCGTCCCGACATAGATCACATTGGTATCGGAGGGTGCCACCGCGATCGTCGAAATGGTTCCTGAAAACTCCCCGCCCAGGTAGTCCGGGTCGGGATTGGTCAGGTCGTCGCTGATTGCTGCCCAAAAGTCGGCACCATCGGTCGACTTGTACAACCTGTGTGCGCCGTAATACAACGACGAAGCATTCACCGGATTCATCACCACCGGGGTATTCCAGTTGGTGCGATCTGCCGGGTCAATCCCGTTCACCGCCGACAGAAAGACGTTTCCACCGTCGATGGACTTGGACAGGTTGCCCCACTGCCACTCGGCGTATACATTGCTGTTGTTCTGCGGGTCCACGATCACATAGAAGCCATCTCCTCCCAGGATCCGTTCCCATTGATCGGCAGCTCCGGTAAAGGTGCGCACCGTACCGTTGTCCTGGGTGCCTCCGTAGACACGCTCGGGGAACCGTGCATCGACTTCCGAGGTATAGAACTGAGTGATGGGCAAAGTCCGGACATGCTCCCAGTTGTCTCCGCCGTCATGCGTGATATAGACGCCGCCGTCAGTTCCGGCAACCTGAAAATCTGGGTCAAGGGGATGGATCTCGAGGGCGTGATGATCCACATGCACGTTGCTCTTGCTGTGTGAGGCCCAGTTCCATCCTGCATTCCAGGAATAGTACGATGTCAGCCCCATGATATACACGCTGTCCGGCGTATTGGGGTGTACACGCATGTTCCCAAAGAACCATCCGAAAGAGGCAAAGACCCCGGCAATGCTGCCGTCATCGACACGCGACCAGTTTTCGCCGTTGTCCAGCGATCGGTACACACCATCGAAGACGTTAGTAACAGGGTTTGTTGTGTAACTCGCATAGATCACCGAGGGTTGCGACGGGGAAATAGCCAACCCGATCCGCCCGGTTTCAGTATTTGGTTCCGGCAATCCCCCCGCCAGCAGCGTCCAGGTGTCTCCCCCATCCTGCGAGCGATAGATCCCTGATGTGACGCCGCCATATACGCGCCGATGCGGAAAGCGCCGCCGCTCCCACATGGAAGCAAACAGGACATCGGGGTCCTGTGGATTCATCACGATGTCGATGCATGCGGTGGAGTCGCTGACAAACAGGACGCGCTCCCAGCTGAGGCCGCCGTCCAGGGTGCGATAGACGCCGCGTTCCTGGCTCTTGCC
>JAWWBX010000438.1:0-2968 GCA_033720735.1 Saprospiraceae bacterium | reverse complement strand
TTGTATTTACGGCCATCAGTGCCGGCCAGCCCGTTTACCACACCAACGTCATGATGTCGCTTGCAGAGACCTACGCCGTCGTGTGCATGGAGAGTATACCGGACGCAGCGGAGCGCCGGCAGCTCGCCGATTCACTGGAGCGCACTGGGAAGGAGCTGGTGGAGATCAGCGCGTCGCAAATGACGGACTTCGCGGGCAACATGTTGCAGGTACGCAGCGTCAATGGTGAGCCGTATTGCGTGATGTCCGAACGCGCCTACCAGTCCCTGAATGCCGATCAGGTCATGCGGCTGGAGGCACACAACAAGCTTCTCTTCAGTTCGCTGGAGACCATCGAGACGTTTGGAGGAGGCAGCGCCCGCTGCATGATCGCCGAGAATTTCCTGCCGTTGCAGACGGCCGGGCTGAACTAAACCGAAGAATGCAAAACCGAAAAATGCAGAACGGCAAAAGTGTGTCGAGTTTTACTTCTCGTTTGTGAAGCAACCGAAGAATGGCAGGTCGGCGCAGATATGCGCAATTTTCATATATTTATTATCGCTATTTACACCCCTGTCTGCAATACAGGCGATCGTCGATGAGAACGTAATTTAGAATGCGTCTATTCTTTACGATTTATTACCATTCCGACGCACACCGCTCGCCAGGACAGGACTATATTCGCGACAATTCAGATCACGATAATTCTAAAACGTACTCTCAATGAAAAGACTGTTAACACTTATCACGTTGTGTCTGACCATGACCGTCGGCTTGATCGCACAGGGATCGATCTCCGGGGTCATCGTGGATGCGGACACGAACGAGGGCCTGGTCGGCGCTACCATTTTGGTGAAGGGCACCAATAAAGGGGCGATCACCGACATCGACGGCTCATTTACCTTAACGGGTCTCAATGCGGGCGACTATACGTTGTCTGTCTCCTATGTGGGATTTGAGACATCAGAAATGCCGGTATCCGTGGGAAGCGGGGCGACGGACCTGGGGCAGATCAGCCTGTCGTCCAGTGCTGTCGGGCTGGCGGAAGTAGAGGTCATCTCGAGTATCGCCATCGACCGCCGGACCCCGGTGGCCGTGTCGACCCTCAAGGGTGATTACGTCGAGTCCCGCGTGGGCAACCAGGAGTATCCCGAGATCCTGCGCAAGACACCGTCCATCTATGTGACCAAGCAGGGTGGAGGCTTCGGTGATTCACGGATCAACGTGCGCGGGTTCAACCAGCGCAACGTGGCAGTGATGATCAACGGGATCCCCGTGAATGACATGGAGAACGGCTGGGTCTACTGGTCCAACTGGGCCGGCCTGGCAGACGTGACCAGCAACCTGCAGGTGCAGCGCGGGCTGGGTTCCTCCAAGCTCGCTGTGGCTTCTGTCGGTGGTTCGATCAACATTGTTACCAATGCCGCAGATTTGCGCCAGGGTGGTACCGCCAGTGTGAGTATCGGAAATGATGGTTACCAGAAGTACGGACTTTCTTACTCCACCGGTTTGAGTGAGTCGGGCTGGGCGATCAGTGCACAGGCGACACACACCCGGGGTGATGGCTACGCAGACGGCACGGCATTTCGTGCCTATTCGTACTTCCTGTCGGTGACCAAGGAGATCAGCAATGAACACACCATTGCTGTCACGGCACTGGGAGCGCCACAATGGCACAACCAGCGTTTGATTGCCGGACCGTTTGATAATATCACGCTCAGGACGTACTACGATCCGGACAACACCGGCGACCCCGGCACCAACCTGGGTACCAAATTCAACTACCACTGGGGGATGCTTAATGGCGAGGAGTTCAACTGGAGAAAGAACTTCTATCACAAACCGAAAGCATTTATCAACCACTACTGGAATATCAGTCCGACCACGGACCTGAAAACTTCGGCGTACGTTTCACTCGGGCGCGGCGGCGGAACCGGTCCGCGGGGACGGCTGAGAACGCCTGGCTCCATATTCGACTCCTTTAGCGGCCTCGGACAAGGTATCCATGATGAGAACGGCATGGTGCGTTTTGATGACATCGTTCGCTACAACATGGGGCAGAATGTCGAAGGCTGGGGCCAGAAGGAAAGGAATGCCTATTTCGGGAACGTGTACGTCGTGTCGGAAGACGGACGCATCTACTACGATGAGAATGGTGGTATCGTCAATGACTCACGGGATGACTGGGACACGCGTGATAACACCGGGTCAGGATTTATCCGGAGAGCTTCGATGAATTCCCACAACTGGTACGGAGTTCTCTCCACCCTGAGCACTGAGCTCAGTGACAACCTCAATCTTGTAGCCGGTTTGGACTGGAGATACTATAAGGGTATTCACTACCGCCGTGTCGAGAATTTGCTCGGGGCAGATGGTTACAGCTCCAAGTCGAACATCAACAACGTTGACAACTTTATCACCACAGAAGAAGCGGCTGAGTTTGGCAGCTTTGGTGCCGATGGGTACAAGAACGGTAACAATGTGCTGAACTACTACAATGACGGTCTGGTCAACTGGCTAGGGTTGTTTGCACAGGTGGAGCACGTGACAGACAAGGCAACGGTCTTTGCGGCCGTTTCCGGTTCAAACCAGGGCTTCAAGCGTGTCGACTATTTCAACTACCTCGACAGTGATCCCAATCAGGAAACGGACTGGGAGAACATTCTCGGTGGAACCATCAAGGCTGGTGCCAACTTCAATCTGGATGACAACAACAACGTGTTCGTCAACGCCGGGTTCTACTCCAAGCAGCCAATCTTTGACAACGTATACATCAACTTTGTGAATGAGCTGAACGAAAATGTCAAGAACCAGACCGTTGCCGCATTTGAGGCCGGGTATGGCTACCGGAGCCGGGACTTCAGTGTCAAGACCAATGTGTATTACACTAACTGGGGCAATCGTCAGTTTGACATATTTACAGAGAATGCCCAAGGTGAGGACATCCTCTACAACTTTGAGGATGTGGATCAGACGCATATCGGCCTTG
>JAWWBX010000437.1:0-3000 GCA_033720735.1 Saprospiraceae bacterium | reverse complement strand
TGAATGATCAGCGGATTCTGAATTATTATGGCTACGATTATCTCGGAAATCTGATCAGTTCCGATGCGACCTTTGACGATTTCTTCAGTGACTTTGACGAGGAAGGGCGAAGGCAATTTACCGTTGCCCCGAACAAGCCGATCTATACGGCGGCGTACATCCAGGACAAGTTTACCTTCCGTGATATCATCTTCCGCCTGGGGCTGCGCGTCGACCGCTATGACGCCAACACCAAGGTGCTGAAGGATCCTTTCACCTTGTACCCAATCATGACGGCCGGAGATTTCTTTGACGGCCCGGGCAGCGGAGAACCGGTGCCGCCGAACGTAGAAGATGACTGGAAGATCTATGTCGAAACAGAAGGCTCTACGACAGTACGTGCGTTCCGCGACGGCGAGCAGTGGTACGACGCCGAGGGATCACCGGTCAACGATGGCAACGTCATCTTCGGCGGCGAACTGGTCAACCCGTACTACATCGAGCAGGACAACACCCGCCGGAATATCCGGAGCCGGGACTTCGATCCCAGCGGAACGTTCGAAGACTACACGCCACAGATCAGTTGGATGCCGCGCATGGCGTTCTCGTTCCCGATCTCTGATGAAGCCAACTTCTTTGCGCATTACGACATTTTGGTGCAGCGCCCTCCCACGAGTACGCTTGCTACGGCACTGGATTATTATTATTTCGAAGACGGACCTCCCAGGGAAAATCCAAACCTCAAGCCAGAGCGCACCATCGACTATGAGGTGGGCTTCAAGCAAAAACTGAGCAACTCCAGCGCTATCACCCTGTCGGCATACTACAAGGAGATGCGCGACATGATCCAGTCCCGGACATACCTCTATGTACCGCCTCCGGTCAACCAGTACGAGTCATTCGGCAATCTGGACTTCGGAACGGTCAAAGGGTTCTCGGTTTCCTATGACCTGCGTCGTACCAACAATCTGGAGCTGACCGCCAGTTATACCCTGCAGTTTGCAGACGGTACCGGGTCGGATCAGAATTCACAGCGGGGTCTCACGTCACGCGGCAATCTGCGCACGCTGTTCCCGCTGTCCTTCGACGAGCGGCACCGTCTGGTCGCCAATATTGATTACCGGTACGCGTCGGGGCGTCGATACAACGGGCCGCGCCTTTTTGGAGCGGACATTTTCGCCAACACGGGCGTGGGTATGCAGCTGACAGCCGTGTCTGGCCGTCCGTATACGCGCGAGATCAGGCCGACCCAGTTTGGAGGACAGGGTTTCTTCGGCGCTATCAACGGTGCGCGCCTGCCCTGGAACTTTACGATCGACCTGCGTGCCAACAAACAATTCCGCTTGCAGACCGGCTCTGAAGAAGATAGCCGCGGTCTGTTTGTCAATGTATATCTGAGGGTCCAGAACTTGCTCGATACACGCAACGTAGTTGGTGTCTATTCAGCATCAGGTTCTGCGGAGGATTCCGGCTACATCGCATCGTCCGACGGGCAGAGTGCCTTGAATACGCTGCGCACCAGCGGCCGCGATGTCGAGGCCTTTTTAATGTCATACCAGTGGAGATTGCTGAACCCCGGGTTTTACACCCTGCCAAGAAGGATCAACCTTGGAGCGATCCTCGAATTCTAAACTGAAAAATCAAGCTACGCGATGAAGTTTTTCGTTCGTCCCTTAATCATCTTGTCGTGTCTGGCACTGGGATCACCGGTGTTTGGTCACATCAACCCAGAGGCGCAGCCGGTGAATGTACCGGACGACGCAAAAGTGGGACTGCGCAGCGATTGTGCTCAATCCACCTCGCAGATCGACCAGAATATCAACAACGTACGTTCGCGTCTGCTCAACGGCGGTGACGTCTGGTGGGACCTCCAGGATGGCAAGTATGTCGTCCCGAATGTGGACCCGGCCTCAGGGATCCCAGAGGTGTCTTCAATCTTCGCCGGTGCTGTCTGGATCGGTGGGTTTGATGATGTCGGCAATCTGAAGATGGCTGCCCAGACCTATCGCGGGTCTACACGGACCGACTTCTGGCCGGGACCGCTGACCAACGTGGGTACGACCGCCATGGACACCTGCCTGCAATGGGACCGCTTCTTCCGCGTGCTTGGCGAAAACATCCGGACTCATATCCGCGCCTTTACAGAAGCGCGTGAGACGGGTACGACCCTGGATTGTGACGCGATCCCCGAGGACATCCGTGGCTGGCCGGGCAAAGGCAATCCTTATTTCTTCGAGATCAATGGCTGGACGCTCCCCTTTGATACACAGGGACTCGGAGCATTCCACGATGAGGACAAGGACGGGCTGTACGATCCCTGCCAGGGTGACTATCCGGTCATCGAGGTGCGCGGTTGTAATGCCCCGAATTTCCCCGATGAGATGATCTTCTGGATCTACAACGATAATGGTAACATTCACACTCAGACCCAGGGTGATCCGATCAGGATGGAGGTGCAGGTGCAGGCGTTTGCATACGCCACCAACGATGAGTTGAACGACATGACCTTCCAGCGGTACAAACTGATCAACCGCGCTACCTCGATCATCGACAGCTGCTTCTTTGCCATGTGGATCGATCCGGACCTGGGCTGCTATACCGATGACTATATCGGATGCGACACGGCGCGGAGCCTGATGTATGTCTACAACGAGGACGAGCTGGACGGCGACCCGGGCTGTGACTGCCTCGGTGGCGTGAACACCTACTGCCGTGAAGTCCCGATCCTCGGTGTCGACTACTTCCGTGGCCCGCGGGCACCGCTCCCGTTCTGCGATACCTTCCCGCTCAACTGGATCCCGACAGAGGATATCATTGATATTACCTCAGACATGATCATCAGCGACACCACCCGCTACATCTGCGGTGAGCGCAGAACGGAGCTGGGGATGTCATCGTTTACGTACTACATGAATGGCGGCATCGGCAACTGGCCCAACGCCATGACCGACCCGCAAGCCGGGGCGCCGCTGGAATTCTACCGGTATATCTCGGGCTCCTGGAAGGATGGAACCCCGTTCT
>JAWWBX010000436.1:0-3014 GCA_033720735.1 Saprospiraceae bacterium | reverse complement strand
TTGGCAGACCTTCGACCGGTTCAGGCAAGGCAATACTTCAGGATATCGTGAGCATCTTGCACAATTGCGCAGCACCATGCACGCGCTGTATCAGCTGCTCGTGGCACCGCTCACTAACCTCCCGACACGACTGGTGATCATCCCGGATGGCCCCCTCCACGGCCTGGGATTTGACCATCTCCTCACTGCCATGCCGGAACCCGGAACCGCGGTGGCCTCATGCCCCTGGCTCGTACAGGATCACGCGATCTCGTATGCCCTCTCCCTGTCAACGTGGCTCGAAATGGCGAAAACCAAACCACCAGGCAATCGCGTTGTCGCCATCAAACCCGACTTCTCTCACCACAGCTATGCATCGCTCCCCGATTCGGAAGCTGCCCTCGGCAGTATCGGCAAACAGTTCAAATTGCACTCCCTGGACAACCGCCAGGCAACGGTCAGTCAGCTGGAGGCGCAAAGTGGCGCCGCCATCATTCAGTTTGTGACGCATGCCGTGCTTCACGATTCGATCGGCGACTTGTCATTCATTGTCATGGGCAAAGAAGACGGTTCACTGGATTCCCTGGAGGTGCACCAGGTCTATAGTATGGACTTCCCCGGGACGTTCTTCTACATCCCGAATTGCGACACCCACCGTGGCGAGTACGTACAAGGTGAAGGTGTGCTCAGCCTGGCACGGGCGTTCGCCTATGCCGGCGCCTCGGGCATGGTGGCGGGATTGTGGCCGGTGCCCGACCGCTCGTCAGGGATCATTGCGACCCATTTCTATGAAAACATGCACAAACGGATGCCGAAAGACGTGGCCTTCCGAGACGCCAAGCTGACTTACCTGGCGCAATCAACAGATGATATCGACGCCCATCCCTACCAATGGGGCTCCCTGGTGCTGGTGGGTAATACTGTTCCCGTGCAAGGCCGGAACACCTGGCTGACCGGGCTGGCTGCGCTATTCCTGCTGTTCGCCGGAACTATTGCGGTCCAGCAGCAACGAGCGCAACGGACTGTCAAGGCGGCTTAGCACCTCCTTGCTTTTGTCCCGGATGACAGGATTTGCCTGTTCTGTCAGCTCCTGTAAGAGGTCCTTCGCCGCATCCACGCTGCCTGCCTCCAGCCGGTTGATGGCCAGGTTGAAGCGTGCATGGTCACCGAACACCTCGTCATCCACCGCGCGCATCAGAGCCTCGCTCGCCGCCACATGCTGCCCGGTCCGGAAGTAAAAATGGGCGATCCTGAGGATCAACAGGGTGTTATCACCGTACCCGGCGAACACCTGACTGCCCGGATCCCCGTCAAGCAAGCGGCCGGCAAGGATGTTTGCTTCATCCAGGCGTCCCAGCTGCCTCAGCGTATCGACGAGCCGGAAACCGGTTTGCCACCCATATGCGGCAAGCGGGACGTTGCGCAAGTCGGTGTCTTCTTCAAACAACGGATAGATCGCCACTGTGTCATCAGGTCCTCCCTGGTCCGGAGATGGATCCCGGGGCACGAAGAAAGCCTGTTGCGCGATGGCTGTATTGGGCAGTTGCAGGTTGGCATAGATGAACAGACCGGCGACCACCAGCACAGCAATTCCGGCTGCTGCAGCCAGCATACGCCTGGCGCTCCACATCGGAACGACTTTCGCCGGTTGATCTGCGACATCCTGCTGTATCCGTTCACTGCGCAGGCGTGCACGCGCCGAGCGGATGGCCGCGCGCGCTTCCATTTCCTGGAGGACCTCCTGGATCTCGGGAAACTTTTCCACCGCCTTCCTGAGCAGATCATCCTCGCGCATGGCCTGTTCGAACGCCTGCTTTTCCGGACCGTCGAGCCGGCCCTCCAGGTATGCCTTGATCTGTTCGGTGTAATCCATCGTTAGTCTATCAAATCCATCAGCCGTTTCAGGCATTCCCGCTTCTTCACAGCGACCACCTCTTTGGATTTATATCCCCTGATCGCCGCGATCTCACTATTCGACTTCTCCTCAAGGAACGCCAGGACGAGAATACTGCGGCACTTTTCCTTCAAGTGGCCAAGAAGTGCCATTAGCCACTTCTTTCTTTCCTCCCGGATCAGCTGTTGTTCCACCGTTTCCTGTTCCATATTCTCAAAAAATAACTGCAGATGATCACCGCGTAGATCCCTCAGGTCCTTTCCCCGTCGCTTCAGGAACAGGTTACGCGTCATCCCGTAGATGTAGGCACCGATACTCCTGCTTTCATCAAACCTGCCCTTGTTCACCGCTGTGATGAAACCCATCAGGGCATCATCGATCACATCCTCGCAGTCCTGCCTTATCGCGCCCATTTTTATCATCAGGGCGCACAGCTTCCATTCTTCCTCAGCCCGTTTCATCAGGCAGTACGCCGCCTCTTCCAGATCGCGTCCGCCGTTGCGGATCATCGCGATGAGTTGTTGGTCTGTGTGATCACATCCCGCCATACACTATTCCCTGTGACGCGAAGAAAACTACTGGTTTTCAAAAAAAATCCGGTTTGTCCGGTAATCCCTGCACGCATCCTGGCAATAGCCTTTGAACAACATCCGGAAGTCAGTTGAATTTACGCATTCCGCGCCTGACCAGTGATCACCTGCAGGCCCGGGATCTCACTGCCTTCTCCCTTGAAGCTTCAGTTCGCCGGTTCGCTCCGGTGTGGATGGACGTCGTCGACGACGGTTCGCATTTGCTCATCGCAAAAGCATTTTGCCATGCAACGGACCGTCTTTCTCACGGCACTTGCCGTGCTCGTACTCATCTTACCCGGGTTTGCAGCAACGCCTGCCGTCCCGACACCTGGTCGCGACACTGACGCGATCGCGATCCCCTTCCGCTATGTGGACGGCGAACTCATGATCGTGCAGGGCCGGATCAATGATGTCACCGGGTACATCCTGATCGACCTGGGCATCCAGGATCTCGTGCTGCATCAAGACTATTTCACTGGTAGCGGCAAGGCGGTGGTACAGGGACCTGCCGGAAGCGAAAGCAAGGCCGGATTGCTCCGTGCCGATGTCGCCATCGCCGGTTTGCAGCT
>JAWWBX010000435.1:0-3059 GCA_033720735.1 Saprospiraceae bacterium | reverse complement strand
TGATGAACGCGCAACTGTTGATCACCGGGCTGCAATTGCCGTTCTGTCCGCCCCAGCAGTACATCGCACCGGCGCGGCTTCCTGAAGTGTTGGCATAGAACACGCAATTGTACATTTCCGGCGCGACATACCCGTTGTTCCAGCCGTAACTGTCCATACCCCCGCCGCCGATCGTGGCGTGATTGAACGCGAGGACACAATTGATGAGAACGGGCGCCGAGTTGCCCCCGGCGTGGCCATTGTTGAACATCCCACCCCCGTAGGTCGCATAATTGCTGTCGATCACAAGGTTGCGGAACATGGGACTGCAACTACCGCCTTCACCACCGGTGCCGGCGCCGCCATTGTACACACCGCCACCGAGCCCGATCTCAATGCTGGAGACCTGGCGGTCGTCATACGCATGGGTAATCCTGAAACCATCAATGATCGCGCTGGGATCCAGGCCGATATTGACAATGATCTTGTATGCATTGTCGAAGGCGACTCCCGGGGTGCCTATGTCACCGCTCAGAACGGAGCACGGCCCGCAGCCGAGGACACGCTCAGAGAATTGCGATTCAGTTCCTGTGAAGCTGCCCAGGATGGTCACGCTGTCGCGCATGTGAAAGGAAACACTGCGATCGGTCCCCGTGGTGGTGTAGTAGGTGCCGCACGCCACCCAGATGCTGTCGCCGGCAGACGCGTTGTCAATCAGGAGTTGCAGATCGGTGCCGGGTGCGGCATTGGCCCAACTGCTGGCGTCGGCCAGGCCGGCTCCGGCAGGCGTGACGTAGAAGGTTGTTGCCGACAGTGGTATCGGCAGAAGGATCAGCATGCCGGCCAGCGATGCGATCGTAAGCTGCCTTGTGATACGCTGTGTTTTCAACGGCGTGTACGGGTTTGGTGCTTTTCCGGGAGGCCTACAACAAGATAGTGTTTGGAGATATTCCGGCTTACCTGGCTTGGTATTTGGTGACGCTGGCTTGACATCAGGTGGACCGGCGTTGATGAACGTGATGCAAGATCTGGCAGTCTCATGCCCGATGCAATGTCTACTTTTACCCCGGCGTCACCCTGTGCCAGCTCGTGGTGAAGGGCGGTGCAGATATCTCTTTTCACATGACAACTGTATGCAAAGGATGAAGCCAGGGTATCATGTTCAGGTTGTCGGGTTTCGCGAAGTGCATGTGCTGCCGGAAGGCTGGACCAATGCACAGTACTCCGAGTTGCTGCAAGCATTGGACTATGATGATGTGCAGAGCATCCCGGAAAACGAGTTGAGTGAGATGGCCGCGATGGCGCTGTCGGACCTCGAACCAGAGGAAGCGGCGGAACGGGTGCTTGCCCTGCGCCTTGGTGATCGCCTGAATGCAGGACAGCGCAGAAACATCGCAGAAGAAATGAAGGATGAGCGGCTCTGGGAATCCTATGCCGACATCAGCTTCCACCGGGAATTGTTCAATGTTGCAGGTATGCTGTATTGGACATTTCCGCGGCTGTTCACCGAGCCGGATGCCGTAGAGGTAAGGCTGAAGATCAAAGCCCTGGACAATGCACCGATCGGACAACTTGTAGCGCCGTCAGCATCCTTTTTGTGCCGCCTCCTGAACGACGGGATGAATGAGAGCAACACCATCTACCGGTTGTTTGATGATCAGATCAGCTCTGATCAGTTTCCCGATGCAGAACATATTCTTTGGGAGATCGTGCACAACGGATTTGACACTGAGCAGCGCATGGCAGAATTGACCATTTTCACCTCCATCCACTGGATTGATGAACTCAAAGGGGTCCGGGAGTACATGTCAAACGCCTACGCAGATCGCACGCTCCCCTGAACGGCAACTTGAAAACTGAGGGCACGCATTGCTCGAGGCCTGTCAGGTCTTGGCGTTGTGCATGTCACTGCGACAGGTAGATGTTCCTGGCCAGGAGGTAAGCAATGACCACGGCAATCAGGGCAATACTGTTCAGACCGATACTGGCGTATCTAAAGAATCCGGATCGTTCGCGCCGGATGAGACTGGCAATGATCAACAGCCAACCCAGAGACAGCGAAGCGTACATCCCATACACGAACTGTGTGTAGAGAAAAAGCATGATACCGGCCTTGTGCCCGCTCGCGACAGGGAAGAGTATTCTGGCCAGGAGAACGATGGTCACCACGCCCAACCAGAAGGAAAGCCTGGCGCAGATGGATTGTGTTCCGGTAAAACGAATGGACACAGGTCTCAAGTTAGTGATCATCGGGGTGTTTGATCGATCGGCCCTCTCTGTGTCGTCATGCTAAATTTTGACAATCTCTTGATACACGAAATGTACGATATCATGAGCACGTTGGCTTCATCGTCCGTGGTACTCCATATCCGGCAAGGGTACGCCATGCCTGACATATTTGTCAAACCAGGACAGGGTGTGTTCCAGGGTCTCTTCGCGGAATTCCGAAATCCCGTGATCGGCACCCTCAAAGATGATCAGACGATAGGGGATCCGGTGCTTTTCGAACTCCAAAGCCAGACGCAGGCTCTGGGTGGACTTCACCCGCCAGTCGGCGTTGCCATGCATCATGAGGATCGGCACGTTGTCAGGGAATTTGTCGGCCCAACGTATCGCTGATCGTTGTGTCAGTGCCGCCTCTCTGGTAGCGGCATAGTTCGGGACGAGTTCAGCCAGTACGCCTGTTTCCATTTCCGGCCGGTCGCGGACCGTCTCAAAGTTGTCGGAGACAGCTCCTCCTACCACGGCAGCCTTGATCCTGTCCGTTCTGGTCAGTGCGAGGTAGGTCATCATGCCACCTCTGCTCCATCCGTACATGCCGATCAAAGATGTATCCGCCTTTTCAGTTTGCCCGAGCACCGGAATGAGGTTGAGTACATCATTGACATCGGCTCCGCCAAATTCCTCCATGCCCTCCCCACCATCGACACCCCGGTAATTGCTGGCGATCAGCACGTATCCTTTGCTGGCAAGGTGGCCGGCAAGGAAGGCGATCCTGACGGGATTGAGCATGCCAAACGATCGATTGCCCCCTCTGTTGAAAATGACGCAGGGGTGCTTGCCTGACGCCCTGGGTTCGA
>JAWWBX010000434.1:0-3089 GCA_033720735.1 Saprospiraceae bacterium | reverse complement strand
TCACCAAGGACATGGTCTACCTCGACGGGCTCCTCCACGTGCACAACTACCTGCGGGTCATGGTCTCCGCGGGACAGGAAGTTTACCTGATGTTGTTGTTTTGCGGAAAGCTCGATCTGGAAGATATTCCCGCCTTGCGCCGGTTTGCCGAAATGGGTCTGATTGACCCGCCCAAATACCTGCCCCCCTGGATGCAGGACATGCGCTTTCTGCTGACATATCTGAGCTATTCGTCATTCCTCAACAGCATCAACCTGGGCAAGATGCGCGAGCACTACCTCGAGATGCTGGAAATGCATTGACCCGGAACCTGCACAAAGCAGCCACTACCAGTATTCCCACAGTACTTTCCTGTCGTTCTCGATGGCCACATCGAGAAATCCCATGATCAGGTCAAAATCGTATCTACACATTTCTTCCATTGTCAATGAGCGGGTAAAGACCTGCACGCCGTGAATGACCATGGTCGGGGCAACAGGGACAAACACTCTCTTAATATCACCGGCCGGCTCATTCTTCCTTTTTGTGTGTACCAACACCTTGTTGCGCACATCTGGATATTCATCACAGTAGCATACCGTCCCGGATGCACTCACGTGCACGTCCTCGTCTTCAAAGATGACCTCATCCATGGGCTGATCACGCTCCAGGTCCCGTTGGGTACGGTAGATCCGGTGCCAGAGAGGAAATTTCTCCGGATAGCGGCGGATGTGCTCACGGAGTTTCATGATGACCGCGCGGAGTGCAACCGGATCACGTTCCCTGTCTTCGATCCGGTCGCTGTATTCAAACATGTGCTCAAACGGATCCTCGAAAGAGGTGGCCTGAACATTCCGCAACATCAGTCTCAGCATCCTGATCCATGCACGTGGGCTGGCACGTTTGGTAGCGACGATCACTTCTCCCAACTCGTTTGGCAAGATGCATTGATGCTCCTCCTGACTCAGCACACCCCTGAAATCACATCGCTCATGCGGCCCACTCAAGCCATTGATCACTTCACGCAGGAAGAAACGTGATACAGTGATCGACTGCGCTTTGTCGCTGGTGGAGACGTACAGATCTATGCCCATACCTGTAAGTTCGTCGAATCATCAACACGTTGCAAATAGCAGCAGTTGTAACTGTTCAGCCTGCATGCTCCACGAGCGGGATGATTTACTGCCTCTGCTCGTGAAACTCGCGGTTGAGTACCCGGGCTGTGCGCAACGAGCCATTTGGTGACCAGCCGGGAGGCCAGAAGATATACTTGATCCGATCGGCCCAGCAGTTGGCACCGCGCACATCACGCCAGATGTTTTGAAACTCGTGCGTGTTGGCGGTGACCGGATTGAGTGTATCGGGTCCCTTCAGAACGCCATATTTGGGTTTGATGGACGGGATGACATCCTGGAACGTGCCGAACAATTTGTCCCAGATGATCAGTACTCCACCGTGATTCTTGTCGAGATACCCGGGATTGCAACTGTGATGCACCCGGTGCAGGTACGGCGAATTGAAGACCTTCTCGAAAAAGCCCAGCGACGGCACCAATTGTGAGTGAAGGAACAGCTGATACACGCCATTAATCAGCAAACACGCCGCTACCATGACCGGCTCCACCCCGATGAGCGGCAGCCAGAGCCAGTAGATGGGTTTGTAGAGGGTGATAAACCAGCCATTGCGCAGTGAAACGGACAGGTTGAACGTGTTGGCGTTGTGGTGCGGGATGTGGAAGGCCCACAGGAGTCGCACCGTATGGCTCAGGCGATGATGCCAGTAGAAGTTGAAGTCGTCGGCAATCAGGGCAAAGAGCCACACGTACCACGCCCAGCCAAGAGAAGAGTACCCGAGCAGCTGGACGCGCAAGGGCTCACTCGCCTCAAAGACCACAATGAAGATCCCGAACGCCACCGCTTTGGTAAAGACGGCGATGAAAGTCGAAACCGTCGCAATGGTCAGGCTGGAAGCGGTTTCCTTCAGGTTGTAATGATGCTTCGCAAAGATGAACTCCAATACCATCAGGCCGAGGAAGATCGGGACGACGTATTTGAAAACAAGGTGGGAGCCAAATTCCATAGGGGCACAAGGATAGGGGTTCTCATCGGAAATTCCGGTATCTGTGAGCAGATATCCTGGTTGAGTTGGTCAATAACTGGATTCTTGTCGCGGTCTAATGCGGATAATGGTGCGCATCGTCAACGACGGATGTCAGATGGCTACCAGTTTGCGCAAACAGTTATGACAGGCGCCCTGAATCACGACAACAATCGGCATCTTTGCGCAAAATCCTGGACCGTGCAAAGAACCCGCTGTTACATTTCGTTGCTCTTGCTCAGCCTGTGTTGGGTGTTGTCATCACCTGACGCGTTAGCGCAATCAGCCCCGAAGTACCCGCTCCTGGAGCACTTCACCAACACTCCGTGCGTCATTTGCGCATCACAGAACCCCGGGTTCTTCAACCGCCTGGAGGCCTATGCAGGGCAGTATCACCATGTGAGCTTTTGGCCGGGCACGCCCTACACCAGCTGCATTTTCTACCAGGCCAATATCCCGGAAAACACGGCGCGCAAGAATTACTACCTGCAGGTAGTCGGGTCGCCCGATGTAGCGATCAACGGCGTTGACTTCAAGAGTCCTTCCAGCGTGACCAATGCGGTACTCGACGGACTGGTCGGCGGCACTTCCTGGCTTTCCATTACCGTGCAGGAGACGAGCGGCAGCACGCGCGATGTGACGATCGACCTGCAGGATCATGCCGGGGGATCGCTGTCCTCCGGACTGCTGTTTGCCGTGGTGGTTGAAAAAGAGGTGATGTATAACGCCCCCAACGGCGAGACATTGCATCACAATGTGTTCCGCGAGTTCCTTACCTCGACCGGGGGCGATGCTGTCGACCTGTCGTCAGGTAGTGCTTCCTTGTCGTATCAGTACACGCTGGATGGTGGGTGGCAGGCCGACGAGATCTACGTGGTGGCCTGGCTGACGGCGGTCGGCTCCAAGGAGGTGATCAATTCGGGTACGCGCTTCGACGAAGTGGTTTCAGGTACAAGGGACATACGCGGCGCATTGCCCTTGCGGATCTATCCAAATCCGGCATCTGATTACGT
>JAWWBX010000433.1:0-3117 GCA_033720735.1 Saprospiraceae bacterium | reverse complement strand
GGCGACGTCTGCACCGCAAGTTGCCTCCGTCAGCGCAACAGCATCGATTTCCGGGGAACCAAACTCGTCCAGGAAAATGCCGACCGTGTCGTAACATCCTGCAACATCCTGCACGACGATCTCATAAAAATCACTCGGCAGGTTGCCAATGTAGTCGGTACCTCCCACGAATTGATCGTTGACCCAAAACTGGTAAACCCCTGCTCCACCGAAGGCGTCAAGAATGATCGCTCCATCACTCATCCCGCAATGCTCCGGCGAGTCGATGAGAGGATCAGCGGTCGGTCCGGAAGACGGGTCGATCGTAAATTCGGCGATGTCCGTGCAGCCGTTGTCGTCCTGGACGGTGACTGTGTAGTCACCGGGTGGCAGGTTAAGGAATTCATTGTCGGTGCCAAACCCATTGCCGTTGAGGTCGTACAGCAGTGTGCCCGTCCCGCCGGACGCGTCCACAATGATCTCACCATTGTCACGTCCGCATTCCGTTGGTGAGGACTGTTCCATGAAGAACAGTGGACCATCGGTGGTAGTGACCGAGGTGTCGATGGTCGATTCGCAATCATTGTCATCGATCACATAGATGGTATAGTTCCCCGACGCCAGACCGCTGAAAACATTCGAAGGTGAATAGTTGACGCCATCGATCGAGTACAACAAGTCGCCCGTTCCACCGCTGGCATCCACAACAATTTCACCATCATTTACGGCACATGGTGTCGGGGTGATCGCCAGAGCATTGATATCGGGACCACCCTCGTCATTGACGTTGGCGGGCATGCTGTTGGGGCATTCGGCAGCATCCTTCACATGGGCGGTGTAGGAACCGGCCGTCAGATTGTCGAACAAATTGCTTGCCTGATAGTCTACTCCATCCAGGGAATAGGTAAATCCGCCAGCGCCTCCCGAGGCAATGATCTCAATGCTTCCGTCATCGCCACCACAGGTCGCGTCCTGCACATTGACATCGATGGTCGGCTGACCCGTGGCACCGATCGTTACCACGATGGTATCTCCACAACTAGATGCGTCCAGCAGGTAGATCGTCGTGTCCCCTGGAGGCAGCCCGCTAAATGAGTTGGTCTGCTGATAGTTCACTCCATCAATCGAGTAGCTGTAAGGTGGCGTTCCGCCGGTGACCTCAAGATCCACGCTTCCATTATTGACACCGCAGGAAGCATCCTCAATATCACTGGCCATCAACTCGGGTGAAGGTCCGGCCAGGATCTCGAACGGTTCGGATGCGGGACATCCCCCTGCGTCAAGAACGTAGGCCGTATACATGCCGGCAGGCAGACCTGTAAACACGCTATCCGGTCCGTAGGTCACGCCATCGAGAGAGAACGCATATGGCGGCTGCCCAAATGAAGGGTTGATCTCAACCGAGCCATCGGCACTGCCGGCACAGAGCTCGTTGGTTGTGTCCAGATTATCGATGGTCACCAGGCAGGCACTTGAGGTAATTGTAAAGCTGCACGTGGCGGTGCATCCATTCAGGTCGGTGACCAGGATATCGTAATCGCCTTCCACCAGATCCCCGATCTGAATGATCCCTGCATTGGTGACCATGCTGTCACCTGAAACCGGCCCGTCCCATTCGACATCATACGGTCCGCTGCCACCGCTAAACTCAACACTGCCGATACCATCCATCGCTCCAGGCGCGGATTCCTCCTGGACCATGGCACAACTCACGGTGACTTCAAACACCTGGATCAGGGCCGTATCGGCCGCGGTACATTGTCCGTCGTTGTAGGTGTAGATCACCTGATGCTGTCCCGCACCAAGCACCACCGGATCAAACTGATCGTCTGTCACAGCACCGCTCCAGGCCCCTCCCGCAGGCGTAGCGGTGAGCGTCTGGACACCGGATTCAAGACAAACCGAAGCTGTTGAAGTGATGTCAACGGTGGGCAGGGCGAGGACTTCGACCATGATCGTATCAGACCCGGTACAGACCCCGCCGGCAGTATAGATCACCTCGTGCATGCCAGGCCCCTGCAGGGCAGGATCGAATTGTTCACTGGTGACCGCCCCGCTCCAGGTTCCTCCGGCGGGTGTGGCGGTCAGGGTGACCGGGATGGCATCCTCGCACAACGCGTTGACAGCGTCGATGTTGACTGCAACGACATCAAATGTCACATTGACAAAGACGGTTGAGTCGCAACCAAATTGGTTGATAAATGTATCTGACCCTGAAGGATTCGACTCGGTGTAGGCAGTTCCATTGATGACCAGAGTGTCGCCAGAACAGGTCGTCGTGTCTATCGTAATCGAATCTGCACTTTGCGCAATGAGCGTGACCAACAGGATGGAATCGCAGCCATTTGCGGCCATATTGAAGAGTGTATCGTTGACAGTCCCGGGTGCCGGGTACGTCTGACCATTTTGTTGTGCGGTATATACCTCATTCGGACAGAGGTTGACCGAGATCGGCTCTTCGACCGGCATCAAGAGTTCAAGTGTCACGATGAGTACTGAATCACAACCGCTCGCAGCAGCATTAAACAAGGTGTCGTTGATCATTCCAGGAGCCGGATAGGTTTGACCATCCTGCTCTGCGGTATACACTTCATCCGGACATAGCTGAATCGTAATAGGATTTGATACGGCAGATGCCAGATTGAGAGTTACAACCAGGATCGAGTCGCAACCATTCGCAGCCGCATTGAACAACGTGTCTTGCACACTGCCAGGCGCTGTATACGTCTGACCATCCTGTTGCGCCGTGTAGACAGCACCAGGACACAGATCAATCGACAGCGGCGTCTCCGGAGGTGACAGCGCATTCAATGTCACCACCAGTACCGAATCACAGCCGCTCGCTGCCGCATTGAACAACGTATCGTTTACAGTGCCCGGAGCAGTGTAGGTCTGCCCGTCCTGTTCCGCTGTATACACCTCGCCGGGACACAGATTGACTGTAAACGGATTGGTCACCGCCATTTCGGCATTCAAGGTGACGACGAGGATCGAATCGCAGCCATTTGCAGCCGCGTTGAACAAGGTGTCTTGCACACTGCCCGGCGCTGTATACGTCTGACCGTCCTGCTGCGCCGTGTAGACAGCACCAGGACACAGATCAATCGACAGCGGCGTCTCCGGAGGTGTCTGCGCATT
>JAWWBX010000432.1:0-3127 GCA_033720735.1 Saprospiraceae bacterium | reverse complement strand
GATCCGCTGGATGCCCTTGTGCTGATGTAAGAGCACACCTTTGCCGGATGCCTGATCCAGTCGCGTCCCCTGGGCGTGCTCAAGATGCAGGACGAAAAAGGACTGGATGACAAGATCCTGTGTGTTCCGGTGGGTGACCCGGCCTGGAAAGGGATGCACGAACTCAGGGATATCCCGAAAGCCCTGCGCAATGAGATCGAGAATTTCTTTGAGACGTACAAACTCCTTGAAGGCAAACCGGTCAGGATCACTGGCTGGAAGAGCCGGCGCAATGCGATCGCGATCATTCAGCGAGCGCAGAAGGCCTTCCAGAAATCATAAGTGTTGCGGATGCGCGAGACCTTGATAGAGAGTTGACTGTGTTCACTTCCGGATACGGCCCCCGGCAGTCGCGGGGAGCGTGCTGCTCTTGAAGGGAATAGACTTCACCAGGCACAGATGGACTTCTACCATTGTGAAATTACATTTCATGCAACCTTGACTCAAAAGTATCTGTAGGCACCTCCCCCGCCAAACCGAACGTCGTACAATTTGTCAACAGCGTAGAATGAGGCACGCTCAACCAAAAAGCCCCGGCCTCGAATCGTGATCGGGCGCCAGGGCTCATAGTCAAAGGTTGTTTCTTGTCAGTACCCTTCGTTCTGTTCAAGGTTTGGATTGGCGCCGAGATCCGCCGAAGGAATCGGGTAGACATCCCGCCAGGGCTCAACCGAACGGCCTTCCATCACCCCGCCTTTCCACTGCCACAGGTAGTCGGTCTGACTGAACCTGCCAAAACGGATCAGGTCGGTGCGGCGGTGACACTCCCAGTACAGCTCACGCGCCCGTTCGTCCAGGATCATCTGCAAGGTGAGCTCCGCGTCGCTGATCCCGCCGGCAGGCGAGCCGTATGCCCGCGTGCGCACCTGATTGAAGTAATCGAGGGCTTTGGCACGGTCACCGCCCGAGCGCAGCAGGGCTTCACTGCCCATCAAAAGCACATCGCCCAGGCGGAACATCGGAAAGTCTGTATCGGGAAAATCACTGTCTGAACCGGGCAGCCCGTCGGAGGTGACATTCTTGAACTTGTTGACGGCATATCCCTCGGTAAACAGCGACACGTCGTTAATATCCAGATTCTGCCCCTGGGTAAAGAACATCCCGCGGTCATCAAAGCTCGTGAGCCGGATCTCGTAGGTATAGTCCGGCTTGTCGATGTACAGCAGGATGTGGTACGATCCGGCCTCGATCGGAATGTTGGCGCCGTCCTGGGTGAGGATCACATTACCATTCTCATCTCCGAGGTTGATCGCCCAGTCGTCGTTTGCACGGAATTTGAACTCCCCCTGCGTCAGGTCGACAAAGACCTCCATGGCCTCTTCTTCAGCATTCCAGCTCATGTCCGTATCGGTATCCCAGCCACCCGGGGTCGCATCGCCGATGATGCCCCACTCAGTACGTTCAAGGGTATAGGTATTGTTGTTGAGATTGACCTCGATGCGGTACAGACCGGCCGGGCCCGTGCGGATGGTATCACCGTTCATTTCGAGTGTCCCGTCACCACCATTGTCCCCCAGGATCAGCGCCCAGGCCGGCACGCGGGTAAACAGGAACGGACTGTTGTCTTCCGGGAAGTACTTGTAGCCCTCGTAGATCTTGTTGTTGGTGACGGATGACAGACTGAATCTGGTCGCCCCCGGATTCCATCCCTGGTACGCCCCGGGCACGTAGATCTTGGGATAGCTGCCGGTATTCCCCTGATTGTCGGGGACGAGGATCCCCCCAGCTGCCTCAGGGAACAGCTCCACCACCCGGCGGGTGATGCGCGTGCCGGCCCAACCACTGGCCACGCCGGATTCTGCCGGGTTCATTTGTCCGCCGATACCGGCGCGGATGATAAAGGTCATGCCACCCCAGGTGCGGGTGTTGATCCCGTCGAAGGCCACCGGGAAGATGATCTCATTCGAGTTGTGGTTGTCAGCAAGGAAAAGATGCGCGTACTCGGGTTCTAGCGTATAGCCCGCATTGACCACCTTGTCGCAATACGTCACACAGTCGGCATAGCGGCTGGTGCCGGTATAGACCTCCGCATTGAGGTACAGCTTCGCCAGCAGGGTCCATACCGCGGCCCGGTCGGCGCGGGCATACTCATTGCTGCGCGGCGCCGCGATCAGCGGCTCGATCGCCAACAACTCTGACTCGATGTAGTTGAACAGATCCGAAGCCTGGATCTGCTCCGGAAAGAAGGAGCCAACGGCGTCTTCCTCGGTCACAAACGGGACATTCCGGAAGAGGTCAAGGGCGTGCCAGTAGCTCAGAGCACGCAGGAAGCGCGCCTCGGCCCGGTACCCCTGGATCTCAGCACGCAGATTGGCATCGACGCCGCGTTCGTTCAACTTGGCATCGGTCGTCTCGCGCAGGAATTCATTGCACAGCACGATCTGGTAAAAGACGCGGCTGTAAAACGCAAAGATGAATCCGTCATCCGCACTCCAGGACTGCCCGTGAAAATCGGCGATGGTCTGGTCGTTCCACCCTACCAGCGCCTCATCGGTCGAAAGCTCCTGGTGATACCAGTAACCTCTCAGGTACTGCCCGAATCCCTCATCGATGCCCTCGATGTCGGCTTGCCCGGCCGGGCCCTGCTGGCCGCTTACCGCCAGTCCGGCATACACCTTCGCCAGCACCTGGCGGTACGATGCCGGATCATCAAACACGGCGCTGGAAGTCACCACGTCCTCATCAAGCGGCTCAGTGTCGAGATCGCCGGTGCAGGAAGTGCCCAGTGCGATCAGCAGCAGGGTAAACAGCGTGTAGAAATATGCTTGTTGTTTCATGATCTCTCCATTTAGCAATTAAAACTCGACGCTCAGCCCGAACACGTAGGTCCTGGGGCGTGGATAAATATTGTTGTCGATGCCGCCAAAGACCTCCGGGTCCAATCCGTCATAGCCGGTCAGAACAAACGGATTTTGTGCAGTGGCATAGACCCGGAAGAACTTGCCGATCAGGTCATCAAAGGTATAGCCGATGGTGACATGGTCGAACCGCAGGAAATCGGCCTTGGTCACGAAGTGGTCACTGAAGGTCAGGCTCGACTGCTCAAGCACGTTCAGATCAACGGCCGACTGATGTACATTCCAGAGCG
>JAWWBX010000431.1:0-3128 GCA_033720735.1 Saprospiraceae bacterium | reverse complement strand
GGAGAGTTTTTGATCAGCACCTATCACACGTTCCGGACCCGCCGCGAACGTCACCGGGCACTCAAACTGACCAAATGGTACGGTATGACCACCAAGCACCTCCAGCTCGACTGGCAGGTGGAGGAAGACATTGAAGACGCCCGCTGGCTCAAACCCAAACAACTGCTGAACGGGAAATACCGGCTCTACGGCAGCATCCGCAGCGTGGTGGAAGCATACGTCAATGAACGGCCAAGGGCGCGAACGGTGAAAAAATAACCGTCATCAGGCACGCTTTTTGCGCAATAACAGGTATTAAAAAATGTTATACTTTTGACCCGTTCTATCACCGACGTATGAAGTATCTCATCCTTTCCATGATCATATCAGCGGCGTTCGCTGTGAACACCACTGCCCAAACCTCCTACGACGACCAATCAAGAAACGCCATCGACCGCATGGTGACGACCGACCTGTCACAATGTGTGTACCTCGATGCGGACGAAAAGATCTGTTACGTCGACCTTGAAAAGGTACCGGTGAACCTGAAACAGGCGGTACTGATCAATGCCTCAGGGGATGAGGTCGTGAACAAACCTCTTGAAGAACTCCCGGTCAATTCCATCGTCGAGCTGGACTACAGCCACTTGCCGTCCGGGTCGTACATCCTTGAGTTGCGTTCATACCGCGGCACGACGCACAAAGCGCTGCGTCTGTAGTCTGGCGTTCCTCTAGCTCTTCTTGACATTACTCACATCCAGGATCTTCTGGATACGATGGCTGATATCCGCCAGGTGCACACGCTTCGCCTCGGACGTATGGCGGCGGGAACTGATGCGACGCTGGATCTCACGCAAGGTATGCCGGGCATATGCCTTGATATCGGTCTGATCGTATTTCTCCTCATCCAGTTCGAGCAGTTCCTTCATGGCGACCACGAATGCGCGTTGCAGGTTGCGGCGATAGATGTCAATCTCGGCGTTGCTGTTGAGTTCGCTCCAGATCGCATCCGTCACTGTGGTGAACATTTCTGAAAGCGGATAGGCGTCCGCGCCACGCAGTGCCTCACCTTCGCACAGTCGATAGAGCCGCTCGGCGCTGAACATCCGCCGGAGCGCACCTTCCTGGAAGTTGCGCATCCGGTCCATGTGGCCTGACGCCTCAATGCGTCCGAGGATGGCATCGCTGACCAGCCATTTTGGGGTGTCAAAGACCTGGCGGCTCATAAATTCCACGGCTGCCCGCTGCTTGTCCGCGTCGACTGGCGTATAGACAGGCTCGTCCTGATCAAAGGTCTTGTAGTATTCATAGACCCCGCCGATGTTGGTGGAGACATGTCCCACGTAGCGCCGGAATTGTGAGAAGACCTGGCCGTACAACTCGTCCAGCTCGTCAAACGGCTTGCCATCCTGGCGTGTCCACGTGATCAGCTTGGGGATGATCCGCTTAAGGTTTTCAATACCCAGATCACTTGCGTACACCGCGTCATCGCCGAGATCTTCAGTCTGTGAACTCGGATCTGCCGAGTTGCCCTGCCGTCCGTAACGATAGACGGGATTGTCAGCCTTCTCCAGGATCCACTCATGCAGGATCTCATGCTCGTCTTCCGGTGAATCAGCTTCAGGGAAATATGTGTAGCCGTATTGGATCGACCAGACATCATACTCGCCGATCTTCGGGTAGAAATTGGTGACACCGTCCTCGGGTTGCGCAACATAGTTGAAGCGCGCGTAGTCCATGATCGAAGGGGCGGTACCGTGGGTAGCCGTAAAGGTCGGGGAACGCAGGGAGTCGACCGGATACGCGACTGACGAACCCATGTTGTGCGGCAGCCCCAGCGTGTGGCCCACCTCGTGCGCGGACACGAACCGAATGAGTTGCCCCATCACCTCATCTTCAAACTTGACGGCCTGTGCCGCCGGATTGTTGGGCGCGGTCTGGATGAAATACCAGTTGCGCAGCAGGTTCATCACATTGTGGTACCAGAGAATATCGCTTTCCAGGATCTCGCCCGACCGCGGGTCATGCACATGGGGCCCCTGTGCATTCTGAATGTCGGTGGTGATGTAACGGATCACTGAATATCGCACGTCTTCCGGGCTCCAGTCCGGATCTTCTTCTTTCGAGGGAGGGTCCTTGGCATAGATCGCGTTCTTGAAACCGGCCGCTTCGAAGGCGACCTGCCAGTCGTTAACACCTTGCTTGATGTACTCGCGCCACTTGACCGGTGTGGCCGGGTCGATATAGTACACGATCGGTTTGACCGGCTCGACCAGTTCGCCGCGTTGGTATGCCTCCACATCCGACGGTTCGAGGCGCCAGCGCGTGATGTATCTGCGTTGTGCCGCCTTTTGCTCGTCGAGGCTGTAGTTGGTCTGGCGGATGGAGAAGTACCCTACGCGCGCATCGTGCAACCGGGGCTGCATGGGCTCCTCTGGCAGCACGATGAATGACTGGTTCATCTCGACCGACAGGGTGTTGGTGAGTCGGTTGTCAGGAAGATTTTTTCCATTGTAGGTCAGGACATGACGGACCTCCACGTTTTCCGGAAAGCTCTTCATCCAGGAGATGAGTGACCGGTCCCTGTCGAGCCCGCTGATCTGAAAGTTCTTGCGCTGGCTCTGCCTCAGTGCGCCGATCATTTCAACGTCGGTGGTGAACAACTTGGTCACGTCGATGAGATAGCCAGTGGTATCCCGGTTGTAGGCCTCGATCTTGAAACTCTCGATGATCGGTTCAAAGTTGTTGTTCTTGACCGACTCGTAAATGGGGTCGTCCATGGACGCCACATTGTTGAATGAAACGGAACGGAGCAGGATTTGCTTGTTGTGCTTCTGCCAGCGCACGACCTGTTGCGGCCGCGACTTCATGCCGGCACCACCGAAGTTGAGGTTGTCGACCGTGCTGGCGATGCGGCTGACGATCAGGATCTCGCGCCCCAGCACATCATCCTTGATCTCGAAATAGTACTTGTCTTCGGCGATGTGTACACCAAACAACCCGTCGTCAGATAATGAATCTGATTCAATCACTTCCTCAAATGCCTTGATGGCGTTCTTGTCCTTCTTCTCCTCCTTCTTTTCCGGGGCCGGGGGCGGCGTCTGCTCGGTTTCAGCTTCTTTCTTCTTCTTGCGTTTCTGAGCCGTTGC
>JAWWBX010000430.1:0-3135 GCA_033720735.1 Saprospiraceae bacterium | reverse complement strand
ATTCTTTCATCACTCTTCGCACACAGGTCGCACGAATGGACGTTCGCGCTTGTCCGTTGTGCCACAAGTTGCAGGTGCGGGCAGGGCGCCCCTACAGGGGTCGGGGGCGCGGCGCGAATAGATATTCGCGCTTGTAATCGTTCTCATTTTCTCCGAATCTTACAGCCTCCCGCACCCAGTCTCCCTGAAGGGACGCCCGCCCACAGCACCATTTCAATTTGACGAGGCTGAGATTGTGCGTATAGATTGAGCACGCCTGTCAGACGTACTTCACAATCTTTCCAAATCTCTCCATCATTTTTCCGTCATCTCACCAGCATCTTTATCTTCAACGGTCGATTCTCAAACAGCACTATGGAGCCTTTCTTTACGAATGATGCGATCGTCCTCGGGATTCTGCTGGTCGCACTTGCCGGCATTTTCGTTACCGCTTCGAGTTCGAAGCCGGGATGGCAGAAATTTTATCGCTACGTACCGGCGCTTTTGTTGTGCTATTTCATCCCGGCCTTGCTCAACTGGCCGCTGGGCCTGATCTCGGGCGACACCTCGGGTCTTTACTACATCGCCTCGCGCTATCTCCTGCCCGCGTCGCTGATCCTGCTTTGCCTGAGTATCGACTTCAAGGGCATTCTCAACCTTGGGCCCAAAGCGCTGATCATGTTTTTTGCGGCCACGGCCGGCATCATTCTGGGCGGTCCGGTGGCCCTGCTGGTCACCTCGTGGCTGTTTCCGGACATCATCAGTGCCTCGCCCCAGGATCTCTGGCGCGGACTGAGCACCGTCGCGGGTAGCTGGATCGGGGGCGGCGCCAACCAGACGGCCATGAAGGAGATCTTCGAAGTGGGTGACAGTCTGTTTGGGACCATGATCGTGGTCGACGTGGTCGTGGCCAATATCTGGATGGGGTTCCTGCTTTACGGAGCCAATATCTCTGACAAGCTGGACCGGTATCTCAAGGCCGACAACTCTGCCATTGAAGACCTGAAAGAACGGGTCAGTTCGTACCGGGCCAAGATCGAACAAATCCCGACCATGACCCATGTCTTCGTCCTGATGGCTGTGGCTTTCGGCGGTACGGCACTGAGTCACTGGGGCGCCGATGTGATCACTCCCTGGATGGAAAGCTTCAAGGAGACGCTTGAGAAAGCCCGGCTCAATTCGCTCATGTCGCACTTCTTCTGGCTGATCGTGATCTCCACCACCTTCGGCCTTGTACTTTCCTTTACCCGCGCGCGCAAGCTGGAAGGTGTGGGCGCTTCCCGCTGGGGATCGGTCTTCATCTATGTGCTCGTGGCCACCATCGGGATGAAAATGAATCTCGGTGAGGTCTTTCAGAATCTCGGTTTGTTTGCCATCGGCATCATCTGGATGGCGATCCACGTGCTGCTCCTGTTTATCGTGGCCAAGCTGATCAAGGCACCATTCTTCTTCGTGGCTGTGGGCAGCCAGGCCAACGTGGGTGGTGCCGCGTCTGCGCCGATCGTGGCGTCGGCCTTCAATCCTTCACTCGCACCGGTAGGGGTGCTGATGGCGGTGTTGGGCTATGCGCTGGGCACATATGGCGCGCTGATCTGCGCCTTTATGATGCAGGCGGTATCGTGATGCGTCATGGAGGGTCCCCCGGTATCCGTTGTCATCCCGGTTTACAACCTTGCGGCGTATCTGGAAGATTGTGTGCGGTCCGTGCTCGAGCAGACGCATCGCGCGGTCGAGGTCCTGATCGTGGACAATGGGTCGACTGACGATTCAGTCAAGATCGCCGAGCGGCTGGCCGCGCAAGAGCCGGCGACGATCAAATTGTTGCATCAGCCCAAACCTGGTGCTCCTGCGGCGCGCAACCTCGGTCTGGGCCGCGCCACCGGATCCTGGATCCAGTTTCTCGATGGCGACGACCTGCTCCTGCCTGAGAAGATTGCGCATCAACTCACCTTTGTAACGGACGAGGTGGCTGTCGTGGCCGGTCCGGTTCTTGAGCGCGAAGAAGATGGCAGCGAGACGGTGCGGCCACTGGATCCCACGACGCACGAAGGACTGTTTTACGGCGGCGGCCGCCTGGGCTTCACCTCGTCAAACCTGTGGTCGAAGCGTGCCCTTGAGGAGATCGGGGGATGGAATGAGGCGTTGCGGAGCAGCCAGGAATACGACCTCATGTTTCGCCTGTACGAGCGGGGCTATCAGATCAGGCGGTCGAGTGAGCCGCTGACCATCCGCCGGGTGCATGCCGGCCAGATCAGCCAGACGCCGTACGGGCCTCGCCTCTACAATTACCTGAAACTCAGGCACCGGATCTTCAATCACCTCCGGGATCAGGGCCTGATCAGGCCTGAATCCAGTCATCGCTTTGTAGCGCATTACCTGTCGCGGTACGCCAAGCTGCGGCGGTTCTCGCCCAGGCTTGCCGCCCGGTTTCGCAAGGTGCAGCTGAAGGAAGCGATGTCATGGCCGGAGTTTGCCAACTACCCGGATTTGGCGAAATGGCGTTGGCAATCGGATCTGCAGGTGGTACGCGGACGGATTGCTGACCTGCTCAGCTTGCGGTGGAAACGCTATTTCGGGCCGCTCGACCCGGAGGTCTAACACCGTGGAAATGAGGCAGAAAGCGTCTGTGTCCGCATCTGACCTCCTTATGATATCTGCGTGAAAAGCGTTAATTTTGCAAGCCGCTTTACGAGCGGGCAGGGTTTAACGAACATTGAAGATTGGATATGAGTAAAAAGAGAGTTCTGTTTGTCACGCAGGAAATGAATCCTTATACGGATTTGACCGAGATATCTCAGATTGTAAGGAAGCTCCCCCAGTACACCCAGGAAAACGGCATGGAGATCCGGGTGCTCATGCCGCGCTTTGGCCTGATCAATGAGCGCCGGCACCGCCTGCACGAAGTCGTGCGTCTGTCGGGCATGAACATCATCGTTGACGATGACGACTTCCCGCTGATCATCAAGGTGGCCAGCCTCCCGGGCGCGCGCATGCAGGTCTACTTCCTCGACAACGACGAGTTTTTCAAGCGCAAGGCAATCTTCGAGAATGACAAAGGAGAGCCCTTCGATGACAACCAGGACCGCATGGTCTTCTTCTGCAAGGGCGTGCTGGAAACTGTGAAGAAATTCGGATGGCCGCCAGATATCATTCATT
>JAWWBX010000429.1:0-3136 GCA_033720735.1 Saprospiraceae bacterium | reverse complement strand
TCATAATAGCCTGCAGTCCACGACAAATGCGGGTTGCGCACCAGGATCGTATGGCCATCCCGGGTACGCGACGGGGCAAAGGCCCAGGCGTTCGAACCTTCCCCAATCATGGCTATTGAGTCACGGATCGCCTTCTGGCGCAACAGGCGGTCACTGAAACGCGTGCCATGTGCGGTGGTGACCACCGATGTCGTGACAGCGGACACATCCACCCCGGTAAATACCCATCCCCGGTATTCCGGAAACTGATCCGGATGCTTTTGCAGGTAATAGGTCACCCCGGCAGCAAATCCTTCCAGCAGGTCACGCGTACGGCGGTCAAGTTGCCCGTAGGTTTGCATGGTGCGCGCATAGGAAAGCTGGCGCACAAAGTCCTGGTCGATAGCTTCATAACCATCGATCAGTGCCAGGTCGCCCCGCGCCGCGATCAACGGGCGCACGACCCGCTCGCCATAGTCTTCCATCTCGCACCAGGCCAGCCCAAAGGCCGCTGCGCGCAGGTTCTCGCCGAGGACATGCGGCACTCCATAACTTGTACGCCTGATCTCCACCTGATCGGCCAATGCGTGACGGTTCTGCGCAGCTACGTTTGTCAGCGATAGCAATAGGAGCGTGGAAGCGGATATGGCAATTGCGTGTAGTAATCTTGTCAAAATCAATAATCAGTCAATCAATAATCAGTCAATCAATAAATAAATCAATCCCTCACTCCCGTCATCTCCCAGTGCCCCAACGACATGGGAATATTGCCCATCGCATTCAAGCGGTCAAAGAAGTCCTTGAGGGAGAAAGGCTCACCACGGAGTTCTTTGAGGCGCGCGTATTCTGCCATTGCATTTTCGAGCTGATACTTGCCAGTGATATAACTGGTGCCGTAGCCGGGTTGGCGGAGATACAGGTGTTGCTCGAAGATGAGCAATTCCTTTTCCGTCTTCATCCAGCCGCGCGGTGTATACTCAGAGTGGATACCACCCGCTTCTTCCATGGTCATTTCGTTGGCATGGGCATACAGTGACCCCAGCCCGCGGGCGGCCCGTTGGGCGATCATAATGTAGACGATCTCGCGAACCCGCGGGTCATCGTCGTACAGCCCGGCCTGCATGAACATCTCTTCGACAGCAGTAGCAGTGCCTTCATTCCGTGAATCGAAAATATTATACAGCAATGGGCTCCTTCTGATCGGACTTGCATGCGGCTCCGTATCCATCCGGGCCAGTTCAAACCAGTGGTAGAAATGGGAATAGAGGGGTCGTGGATCGTAATGGGCGCCGATCCAGAAGAAATTGCGCTGCTCCTCCGGGACGAATTGTCCGAGGTGTTCACGCAGAGCGGGCTCGAAATATTCCTTGACAGTAACGATCTCGTCCTCTTCCAGAAAACGCATCAGGCTCTGTGCCGAGCGCTCGGCCAGTGCGGCATAGGCTTCCGGCGAGTCAGCCGCTTTCAACGGGGGCAGATGCCGGTTCCGGTGTTCTTCCAGTTTGAGAGATGACCAGGCCCTGGCCAGTTCACGTTTCAGGATCATGACTTCATCCTCCCAGGTGACCGGGACCAGATGGACGTTTTGCAGATACCAGGAGTAGTTGTCTTTGCCGATGCCCGACGGTCCGGTCTTGTGCTGCGACTCAGCTTCGAGCCACAGGGCGAGTTGATCGGTCGCGGCCACCGCACGCTGGATGGCACCTGTCAGTTCGGTGTCCCCGGCGACGCCGGGTTGCTCAAGGATACGCTGCAGATTGCTGCTTTGTCTGCGGATATCGCGGATGCCGGTGATCCACAAGTCCCTGGCATTGCCGGTGAGATTGATCCGGGCCTGCGCGTTGAGCGGAGGGATCACTGCCAGGTCGGCCAGCAGGCGTTTCCGTTCGTCTGCCGTTAATGGAAATGTGTAGGTCCAGATCTCCGTGGTCATATGGTGGGTCGGCCCTTCATGTGCCGGCACATCGCTGCGGTAGGTCCATAGCGACTTGTAAAACGCCGGATCGCGCACCCAGGGTTTGAGAACGCGGTGGTTGAAATCATAGCCGTTCATCTCGGCCCAGACGATGGTCCAGTCTACCCGCTGAGGGATGGTCCAGCCGGTCGTGTCAATGGCGTTGAGTTGTTCACGCAATCGGAGGAACTCAGGCCAACGTCGCTCAAATGTCGCAGCGGTATAGTCAGGGGCACCGTCTCGCAGGGGCGGATGTTCGAAGGTACGCCATTCGTGAAAGAGTGAAACCAGATCTGAATATGCATTGGACTGGGGTTGGTCTGGTGAAAAAGACATCGGGATGGTCATGATGATCAGCAGGAGGAGGTGCAGCATAGGAATGAAGTTACTGAGTCTGTGCCAGTATCTCGTTATCGTGGAGCGGTATCAAAGTACAGCCGGGCACTGTCGATGCGACCGTTGGACGGATAGAAGATCATCACCCCGCGCATGATAAAGGTAGAGTCACTTTGCAGGGTGCCAGACCACTTCCATTCGCTATATACCGCCTGACACCCGATCTCGGCAGACAGAAGTTCGGCCTTGAAATCCGGGAGCATGGCGTAGACCCGCGACCAGTTGTCTGATACCCCCTGTCGGCCAGTGAAGTTTTGCTCTGGGAAAAGGGGTTGAATACTCTTGTACGTTTCAGCGACGACATCGCTGAGGGAGTCAGCATTTCTGCTGTTGAGCGCCTTATGCAGCCGATTTAGCACCTCTTGATTCTGTTGTCGTTGCTCAGGGCACGGTGCCTTCTGATGGCATGCGGACCAGCCAAAAGCCATGATCAGTAACAGGACAGGATATCGCAACAGCATCTCACAAAAGGTACTGAAATTATCACGGAAGCGCAGGTGCGTTTTCAGGACACCCTGGACGATACCAGAGAGGTACGGTGATGTACTCAACGAAGCGTAACGAGACGTCAATCACCGTTGTTTGCAAGGCTGTCGCAGATGTTGGCAACTGGCAACAATCCGGTCGAATGTGGTGTTCCACTATAGGCCGGGGCGGTGCCTTGGCCTCTTTTCAAACACTAAAACAGTGACAAATGACAGCTCAAAAAACCATTGTCGTCTTTGGAGCCACCGGAGCACAAGGCGGCGGACTGGCGCGCGCCATCCTGAACGATCGTGATTCCGGATTTTCCGTGCGTGCGGTCAC
>JAWWBX010000428.1:0-3137 GCA_033720735.1 Saprospiraceae bacterium | reverse complement strand
GTCGATTTCCGTTCCAGCAGTGAACTGGATAGCGGATGGTTTGGCTGGTTCTCAGCTGAGCCGGATCCTGTTTATACGTTCCACGTCGACCTGGAACCCGTTGATGACGCTATTGTAGTGACCACCGGACGTGCTCCGGACCATAAGGGCGCTGATCGGTCGACCATGTTGTTGAGCCGACTTTTCGAATACCTGTATTAACCAGTTAGAACGGCGATGAGCCGTTTCCGGAGAAAGTAAATGGAAAAGCGTGAAGAGCTTTACGCGGGCAAAGCCAAATCGGTCTACCGGACCGACGACCCGGACCTGTTCGTCCTTGAATTTCGGGATGACACGTCCGCCTTCGACGGTGAAAAGAAGGAGCAATTGAGTCGCAAGGGCATGGTCAACAACCGCTTCAACGCCTTCATTATGCAGAAGCTGGAAGATGCCGGGGTTGCCACCCACTTTGAGCGTCTGCTGTCTTCAACCGAGTCGCTGGTCAAGAACCTGGACATGATTCCTGTCGAGTGTGTGGTTCGCAATATTTCAGCTGGCAGTCTATGTCGCCGCCTTGGTGTCGAGGAAGGGCAGACTTTGAACCCGCCCACTTACGAATTGTTTCTGAAAAACGATGCGTTGCATGATCCAATGGTTAACGAATCCCTGGCCATCAGCTTTGGCTGGGCGACGGAAACGGAATTAGCGCAGATGAAAGAGTTGACCTACAAGGTCAATGATGTGCTGAAGACGCTGTTTGACGAAGCCGGTATGCTGCTGGTGGATTACAAGCTTGAGTTCGGTCGCTCAGGCGGTCAGATCGTACTGGGGGATGAGTTCAGTCCCGACGGTTGCCGCATCTGGGACAAGGAAACCCGCGAGAAAATGGACAAAGACCGTTTCCGTCAGGGCTTGGGCAGTGTGATCGAAATGTACGAAGAAGTTGGCCGTCGATTGGGAATCGTATTCGACTGACGAACTTGGATAATAACAACTTTATTAGGGTGAGCTATGCGTAAAACGATACTGGTGGTAGGTGGAACTCTTGCACTGGCCGCGTCCTGGGCCAATGCGGATGTTGTGGGCGTTGGTGCAACCGTCAGCTACTGGGATTCTGATGTGTCAGGTGACGCGGCGACCAACGGCGATGTGGTAGATCTGGAAAACGACCTGGATCTTTCCAGCGACGACAACGCCAACGTCAGCCTTTACTTTGAGCATCCGGTACCGCTACTGCCCAATGTTCGGGTGAACTTCACGTCCCTGGACATGGACGGCCGGGGCGACCTGAGCGTCAACTACGACAACATTACCGCAGGTACCACGGTAGAGTCGGAACTGGAGCTGGACCAACTGGACCTGACTCTCTACTACGAGGTGTTGGATAACTGGGTCAATCTGGATCTTGGTTTGACGGCTCGGGACATGTCCGGCGAACTCACCGTGCGGGACACGGCGGGCTTGTTTGATGTCAGCGAAACCGAAATTGACGCCGTAGTGCCCCTGGCTTATGCCGCTGCCCGTTTTGATCTGCCTTTCACCGGCGTATCTGTGGGTGGGGATATCAACGGCATTGCCTATGGCGGCGATGCGATCTACGACCTCAACGCCTACGGTCAGTACGATCTGTCTCTGCTGCGGCTTCGGGCCGGTTATCGCCAGATCACCATCGACTACGAAGATGGCGACGACAAGCTGGATATTGATATCGGTGGTCCGTTCATCAGCGCCGGACTGGTGTTTTGAGCAAGTTCCGCTGATTCTGAAAAAAAAGCGCCCGTCGGGCGCTTTTTTTATGGGCGGATGGTGACGTCCATCGGTACCTCCTGAGGGAAGGATTCGCTAAACTGGCAAGATTCACCTTCTCGTTCCGCGGATTACGGAGATCTGACTTTGAAAATTTTGGTGACAGGGACTGCAGGATTCATTGGTTCACATCTGGCCCATCGGTTGTTGGACCGTGGTGACGAAGTCATCGGTGTTGATAATGTGAACGACTACTACGATGTCTCATTGAAAGAGGCTCGATTGCAACGGCTTAAGGAGAAAGCTGGATTTACTGAAATCCGTGAGGATGTGGCAGACCGGGAGGCTATGGCGGCGCTGTTCCGCGAGCATCGACCGGAGCGGGTGGTACACCTGGCGGCCCAGGCCGGTGTTCGTTACTCGCTGGAGAATCCTCATGCCTACGTGGACGCGAATCTGGTGGGATTCACCAATATTCTGGAGGGTTGCCGGCACAATGATGTGAAACACCTCGTGTACGCCTCCAGTAGCTCCGTATACGGCGCCAACGAGGCCATGCCGTTCTCCGTGCACGACAACGTCGATCACCCTGTCAGCCTGTACGCAGCGTCGAAGAAGGCCAATGAGTTGATGGCACATACCTACAGCCATCTATACAACCTGCCAACCACTGGCCTGCGTTTCTTTACCGTCTACGGCCCTTGGGGGCGGCCTGATATGGCGCTGTTCATCTTTACCCGCAAAATCCTCGCTGGTGAACCCATTGATGTGTTCAATCATGGCCATCACAAGCGGGATTTCACCTACATCGATGATATTGTCGAGGGTGTGGTGCGAACCCTGGATCACGTTGCCGAGCCGAACCCACAATGGTCGGGCGAGCAGCCAGACCCAGGCACCAGTAAAGCGCCATACCGAATCTACAACATCGGCAGCAACAATCCGGTGGAGCTGTCCCGATTCATTGAAATCATTGAGGATAAACTGGGTCGTAAGGCCGAGAAGAATCTACTGCCCATGCAGGCCGGCGATGTACCTGCCACCTACGCGGATGTGGACGCGCTGATTGACGATGTGGGATACAAGCCAGGAACGACCGTTGAAGAGGGGATCGCCCGGTTCATCGACTGGTATCGGGAGTTCTATCAGGTTTGAATGCCAGGTAGGGTTGGCGGCAGCAGGGGTGCGTGGTCACCCTTGTTGTGCGTTAGGGTGTCGGCTCAGGTCAAGCTGGCTATGGCGCGCGCATAAAAAAAGCCAGTTCTCACGTCATCCGTAAGTAACTGACTTTCTTGGCAGGATTGGTAGGACCACCCAGATTCGAACTGGGGACCTCTACCATGTCAAGGTAGCGCTCTAACCAACTGAGCTATGGTCCTGTCCTGCAACGGGGACGCAATATACTGGTAACC
>JAWWBX010000427.1:0-3143 GCA_033720735.1 Saprospiraceae bacterium | reverse complement strand
CTAACGTCTAACCTCTTGAACTCTCGCGCACGGCCACCGACAGGTAGAGATTCCGCAGATTTCGCAAATCATCTGTAAATCGGCGAATTAGCACATCGGCACCAACGGACCAACGGATAAACGGATAAACGGACCAACGGATAAACAAATCACACAAACGGGGGATGGTTTGAACCACGATCAATTGTCATCTTGATCCTGCTCCAATACGTCTTGCAATGAGAGCCCTGTTCCTTTGTATTTGTATTTCTGCAGCCATTTCCGGCGTCAGCCAGCCGATCGTGCAGCTCGAGTACTTTATTGATGCTGATCCCGGTTTTGGCATGGCTACCCAGGTGCCGATCACTACTGATACGGTCATTGATGTCAGTTTCAGTATTGACCTGAGCGCACTTGCTGTGGGTGCGCACACCCTTTATGTCCGCGCCAAAGACAGCCTGGACAACTGGAGCTTTATCCAGAAACAGGCGTTCCTCTACCAGCCCTCTATTGCCAACCCGGACATCGCGATGGTCGAGTACTATGTCGACACGGACCCCGGGTTGGGCAGTGCATCCCAGTTTACGTTTGCCCCGGACGAGAATGTCACGATCTCCCAGGCCCTGGACCTGAGTCCATTGATTCCGGGAAGTCATACCCTCTACGTCCGCGCCAAAGACGAGAACGGAAGCTGGAGCTTCCAGCAAAAACAGGCTTTTCTGCACCACCCGCGCATTCCCAATCCTGACATCACCCGTATTGAATTCTACATCGATTCAGATCCGGGGCTGGGTATGGCGGATACCATCCCGATTGCGTTGTCGACCAATGTTGTGGCGGACACGACCATCGACCTCAGTCCCCTCATTGTCGGATCGCATGCGTTGTACGCACGTGCACAGGATGAGAACGGCGACTGGAGCTTCCCGCAAAAACAGGCCTTTCTCTTTGACGATCAGAAAGTCGAGTTTGTTGAATTCAAATTTGACAGCCTGCCGGGGTTTGGAGACTGGGTGGTCAGCAATCCATTTACACCCGATTTTGATATCACTGCGGATATTGATTTCTCCGGGGTCTGCGACCTCGTTACGGGCTGGTACTACATCGATGCCCGGGCACGCCGGCAACTCAGCTGGTGGAGCAAGGAATACCGCGATTCGATCGAGATCAAGGACTTCTACCTGCAAACCGGCGCAGTGGTCGATCAATTTGGGGACTCGGTGGAACTGGTCGACCTCGACGTGCAGGGTGTCGGCATGTTTGTGACCGACGCAATGGGCACCTACAGCTTCCTGGTACCAAAATGCTGGGGTGATACCGTGACACTGTTCCGCGATTCGGCCTACACAGCAACCAACTCATACGTGTTCCAGAATCCGCTGTTGGATTACTCCCCACACCACATTCTCGGTGATATTGACTCGTCATTGTACGCCTACAAGTGTGTCAACCAGTCAGGCACCATCCCGGCCGACCTGGATTACGTATGCGAGGGTGCCAACTATGTCGTGAACAAAGCCGGGGAGACGATCGATACCGGCAGCATTTCCGGCTACATCCTTCATGACGGTCTTTTGACCCTGGGCACCATCTATGAGAGCAACCTGGACGGAGCCTTCCTGAATGATGGCACCCTGCCGCAAAACCAGAAACTCTACATCTCACCCGTCGTCGGTCGGCCCGGGCAGATGTCTCTGTTTGATGCAGACCATGAATGCACGGACATCATGCTCCCGGGACGGCCTGTCGTTTTTCTGAATACCGAAGACACTGTAACACTAGTCCTCGACAGTATGGGCATGGCCTCCCTCAATCCAGCAGCTATGGTCACCGGAGGCTGCTCGGGTTGTGAGATCATGAGCTACGGGATGTCCCAGGCTAACTTCGGGTGTATCGATCACGGCATCAACAGCGAGTTCCTGACCGTGAGTGACGGCTCGGGCAACAGCGCCGTGTGTGAAGTGATTGTTGTCGTGCAGGATACGATTGTGCCGAGTTTCATGTGCGCAGGCAATGCGACCCGGAGTACCGATATCGATGTCTGCACCTACACCGTGGTTGGTACCGAGTTCGATCCGACGGATGTCTTCGATAATTGTCCCGTCACCCTAAGCAACGACAAGAACGGCTCGGCCTCTTTGGCCGGAGCGGTGTTCGATCTGGGCACCACCATCATCACCTGGACCGTCGATGATCAGCACGGCAATACCTCGACCTGCACCCTGTCTGTCACCGTCGAGGACAACCAGGCGCCGCAGATCGTGTGCGCCAATGCAGTGCGCTCCACAGATACCGGGCAGTGTACCTACACGATCGCCGGATCAGAACTGGACGCTCTGCCTTCCGACAATTGCACGGATTTCACCTTTGTCAACGATAGTACGGGGACCAACACCCTGGCTGGCATGACACTTTCCATCGGCGTGCATGTGATCACCTGGACCGTTGACGATCAGCACGGACAGACGGCCACGTGTTCCATGACGATCACCGTGGAAGACAACGAAAGCCCGGTCATCACCTGTGCCGCGAATGCAACTAGAGATACTGATTCGGGCGTCTGTACGTATACTGTTTCCGGCAGTGAATTTGATCCCATCACCGTCTCTGACAACTGTACGGATCTGACCTACACCAACGACCTGACCGGAACCACCACCCTGGCCGGTGAAGTGCTGAGCCGGGGCGTGCACGTCATTACCTGGACCGTCGATGACCAGCACGGACAGACAGCGACCTGTGCCATGACCATCACCGTGGAGGACAACGAAGTACCTGCGATCACCTGCCCGTCGAGCGGTGTACGTGCCGCGGAACCGGGCTTGTGCAACTACACCGTAACCGGGACCGAATTTGATCCCATCGCCGTCACCGACAACTGTCCGGACTATGTCTTCGCCAATACCTACGATACGACAGGGACGCTGGCCGGCACGGTTCTTCCGCTGGGCGTGCACAATATCACCTGGGTTGTCAATGACCTGCACGGCCAGTTTGGGCTGTGTGATATCACGATCACCGTGGAAGACACCCAGCCGCCCTCGATTACTTGCCCGGCCGATGTAACGCTCGCGATCACTGCCGCCGATTGCGATACCTCCTATGTCTATGTGGCGGCGACCTCTGACAATTGCAGCGGGGAGGTCGTGGATGTGCTTTCCGGT
>JAWWBX010000426.1:0-3159 GCA_033720735.1 Saprospiraceae bacterium | reverse complement strand
GTGTCAATGTACATGGTGTGATCAAGGTCAGCCAGGCGTTCCTGCCCCTGATGCACAGGCGTGATGGCCGAGACGGCCAGCCAGGGATCATCATGCACATCGGTTCGGTTTCGGGTACGTTTGCCACCCCATTCCTGGGGCCTTACTGTGCATCCAAGTACGCCCTGGAAGCGATCAGCGACTGTATGCGCCGCGAACTCGCCCCGATGGGCATCCGGGTCGTGCTATTGCAACCAGCATCGGTGCATTCGGCCATCTGGGACAAGGCGATGCAGGCGCGGACATATGCTGAAGGCACGACGTACGAAGGGCTTCATGACCACAAGGAACGGATCATCAGGCGGGCGGCCCGCTCGGCAATGGATACCAGCCGCGTCACGCGGGTGGTGTGGCGCGTGGCCACGGGTCGTGCACGCCGTCCCCGCTACCTGATCACCAGGTCCAATCTGTTGTACAAGATATTCCGGATGTTACCGGATGGCTGGCTGGATATCATCTTCAGCCGGCAAATAAGCCAGCTGCAAGCGCCGCCGGGATAACTACTTGTTGAAGTGCTTCTTTTCCTTGATCCGGGCCTTCTTACCCACCAGGTCGCGTAGGTAGAAGAGTTTGGCACGCCGTACCTTGCCGCGCTTCAGGATCGTGATCTCAACAATGTTCGGTGAATGGAAGGGAAAGATCCGCTCAACACCCACGCCATTGGACATCTTGCGCACCGTGAAGGTCTTGGCCCGTCCCTCACCACGGATCGACAACACGTCACCGCGGAAATCCTGGATACGTTCCTTGGCCCCCTCAATGATCTTGTAACTCACGACCACGTTGTCGCCAGGACGAAAATCCGGGTAATTGACCTCCTTGCTCATTTGTTCGTGGACAAATTTGATCGCATCCATGATTCCTTGATCTAAACGGTTCAAAAAAAGCGACGCAAAGATAGAAAAAATCCTGATTCACAACTGCCTGCGGCGCAGTGTCCGATGATGGATTGTCAGCGGATCAGCGTGGCAAACTCGCGAAGCCTGAAGGGGATGTTGCGCGGCCCGACAAACGTCACCTGGGCCAGGTAGACCCCGGGGGGCAACTCCTCCCCTGTGTTGCGGAAACGACCGTTCCAGGCAGCCGCGGGATCATTGGTTTCGAAGACCAGCTCTCCCCAGCGGGACCAGATGGTCAGCTCGAAATCCTGTACGCCCTCCAGCACCCCGGTGCCGCGGTAGCCGTCGTTTTTCGAGTCGTTGTTGGGGGTGAACGCATTGGGCAGGTAGTACCTGACCTGTGGTGCAATATCGATCCGCGCCCAGGCGGTATCTGTGCATCCATTGGGATGGAACACAACCTGTTCGACGAGCTTGAATCCTGTATCCTGAAAGGTATGGGTCGGATTCTGGACAAATGCTGCAGCCTCATCACTAAAGCGCCATTGCCACGCCACGGCATCAATGGATTGATCAAAAAAGGAGACGGTCGGATTGAAGTTGCTGGGTTGCGCCGGACTGTAGTCAAAGCCGGCCAGCGGTGATGGCCTTACCCGGATCCAGTCAGGAAACACTGCACTCGTAAAGCACCCGATCGGACTGGTGATCTCAATGCGAATGGTGTACAACCCCTCATTCTCATACCGGTGCGTCGGGCTGATGTCAAATCCCTGGTTGCCATCGCCAAAGTCCCAGACGATGTTATAGGTACTGTCGATCGGAACACTGAGATTATTGAAGAAGATCTCGGCCGGAGCGCACCCGTTGAAGGTACTAGGTTCAATGATCAGGAATGGCGGCACCGGGAAATACGGGATCGTCTTGGTCTGCTCCGCGACACAGTTGTTGATGTCCGTGACGACCAGCGTTACATCGTGGTTGCCCGGGATCGGGTACAGGTGGTCAGGGTTGGTCGCCGATGACGTACTGCCTTCTCCGAAATCCCACGCCCAACTCACCATTTGCCCACTCCCGGTATAAGACAGGTCGGTAAACTCTACGGGTGCGCCGAAACAGGTATCGTACTCGAAGACAAAGTCACTGCTGATCTCGGGATAGACATTGACGAAAATATTGGCGGTATCGGAGCAGGTCAGTCCCTCGTTGACGATCATGGTACCGGCATACGCACCGATCCCCGGGAAGGTCACCGTGGCGTCACGCGAGGTGATCGTTTCAACCTGACCACCTCCCAGGTCAAACTCCCACCGGTACGAGATGATCGAAGATTCCCGTTCACTCAGGTTGATGAAGTCTACGGTGTTGTTGCCGCACGAATTGATGACGTAACTCTGGTCGCCAAGTGCTGTATCGGCCAGAATATCGGCGGTCACCGCCACTTCACAAACCGATACATTAAACTGAAAGTCGCGTTGCAGCACCGAAAGCAGTACGCCGTTGCGATATTCCTTCACGCAGACGCCCACGACAAACTGACCGAGCAGGTTGGGCGTCCCGGTGATTCTGCCGGTATTGGCGTTGATCGTCACCTTGGGGTCTCCCGCCAGCGGATTCACCACGCTGAAGTTGGGGCCAATAAACGTCACCGGAATAAAGGGCGGCGGACAGTTGGCCGGATCGGGACGAATCCCGTTACAGGCGCGGTCGTCGCCGCTCATGGGTCCTTGTCCTCCGGCAGGTCCGCCTCCGTGCAGTGGTGCGCAAAATTCATACACCAGCTGATCGCCTTCGAGGTCGGAGGCACCGTGGTCAAAATCCAGCGGCTCGTTGACACAAATAACGGTCGGCGGAAAGTCATTGAACCGCGGGCTGTCGTTACAGACCTGTTGTGCCAGCGCAGTGATCTCCACGGAGTAGGTCGCACCGGTGTTGCGCGGGTTCACGATGTTGTTGATGGTCGAGTTGCGGCAACAACGCCTCCAGAAGAAAAAGTAACTGCCATCGATCACGGGCAGATTGTTGATCTGAAACTGGTACACTGCCTCCTGCACACAAACGTTTTCCGGGACGATCAGGCAGGGGTTGTCTGGTGGTGGTACGTTGACGATGGATTGCGGATTGACAAAGACGACCTGAACGAAGGAATAGGCCCCGCCGATCCTGCGGTAGACGCCAATCTCCGCTGGTTGGTCAAACTGTGCGCCGTCACCTGCACAATCCCGGTAAACCTTCATGATAAAGGTGTAGTTGCGCGAATCGTTGATGCCCGGGCCCTCGCACT
>JAWWBX010000425.1:0-3171 GCA_033720735.1 Saprospiraceae bacterium | reverse complement strand
TTTCGAATTGGCCGTTTCAGGCGGTTAACTCATCTTTGCACGCCATGATCCTGTACGATCGTTTTACACTGGACAACGGGCTGCGGCTGCTGGTGATGGAGGATGCCTCCACCCCGCTGGTCACGATCAATATGCTCTATGATGTTGGATCACGGGACGAACGCCCTGACAGTACAGGGTTTGCCCACCTGTTTGAACATCTGATGTTTGGCGGGTCGGTCAATGCACCATCGTTCGACGACCCGATCCAGCGGGCCGGCGGCGAATGCAACGCGTTTACCAACAGCGATCTGACCAACTTCTTTACTACGCTGCCTGCAAGCAATCTTGAAATGGCCTTGTTCCTCGAAGCCGACCGGATGTCGCAGCTGATCCTCAACCCGACAGCATTGTCGGTACAGCGGGAAGTGGTCATCGAAGAATTCAAGGAGACCTGCCTCAACCAGCCGTACGGTGACATGTGGCACAAACTCGCCCCGCTGGCGTACACGGCACACCCCTATCGCTGGCCCACGATCGGAGCGACACTGAGCCATATCGAGCAAGCGCAACTGGAGGATGTCGATGCGTTTTACAACAGTTTTTACGGCCCAAACAATGCCATCCTCGTCCTTGCCGGCAATGTGACAGCACGGCAAGCCCTGGATCTCGTGCTGGCAGAGTTTGGGCACATCCGTGCACGCCCCCGCCCCGAGCGCGACCTGGTGCCCGAACCCCCGCAAACGAAAAGCCGTCGTGTGGAAGTGCGTGCCCCTGTGCCTGCAGATGCCCTGTACATGGCTTTTCATATGGGCAGCCGGACCGACCCGGGCTACTATGCGGAAGACCTGCTCAGTGATGTTTTGGCACATGGCAAGTCGTCCCGTCTCTATGCCGCCCTGGTCAAGGATCGTCCCCTCTGCAGTCATATCGATGCGTACATTACCGGGACCATTGACCCGGGGCTGCTGATCATTGAGGCCAATCCCGCAGACGGCGTGTCACTGGCCGACATCGAAGCGGCCATTTGGGAAGAGATCGCCGTGGTACAGTCACAGCCCGTCGGTGATCGCGAACTGCAGCGGCACCAGAACAAAATTGAAAGCAGCATCCTCTTTGCCAACACGAGTGCCCTCAATCGCGCAATGAATCTCGCCTACTTTGAGCTGATCGCTGAGCCGCAATTGATCAACAGCGAACATCAGAAATACCAGTCCGTTGAGCCCGAGCAGATCCGCCAGGCTGCCAACCGGATTCTGACACCTGACAACTGCTCAATACTCACCTACGAGTCCCAGCAAGCCGGCGATCACCCGTTATCCGCTCTGGAGCAGCAAGCCAGCGCTTGATCCTTCTCACGTCACTCACATAGACGATCCTGACGTCGGCGCCAACCGGACATGACACCCCGGATCCAGTCGACTAAAACTTGGTGAAAAGATCGAACGGATGCAATGCCTTGAAGTTGATCACAAAGGACATCCTTTGCACCAGGCTCTTGCGTGTTTGATATGTCAGGCTTTCACGGATCTCGCGACTCTCGATGATCGGCGCATAGACCTCGAGCACCTCTGGAATGAGCACCAACGCCAGTCCTCCAGAATAGTTGAGCTGGGCTTTGCCATCAAACAGATCGGGTGACACGGCGAAATCAAGATACGGGCGCACAGGGATCGGCCACGGCAGATCGACGGCCAGGCCGGCACCGACCATCCAGCGATCACTGACCCCACCGGTATACAGGGTTTTCAGTCGCGCATCTTTGGCAAAGACCTGCTGCGACCAGATGCCGGAACGTGCATTGCGCGCCAGCAGGATCTCATCGTACAGGTAATCCTTGGAGAAAAAGCCGTTGCTGCTGGTGCCGTTGAAGTAGAAATTGACGTTGGCGAGCGGAGCATCGCGATGAGGCAGCCAGCCGGCAAATCCGTGCAGGTGGATTCCCTTGTTACCCCTGGCGTAGATGAAGGATTGATCGATATCAGCCGTCAGGCGGACGAACCCCTTACCCTGGGTGAAGCGGATTTCCAGCGTGTTTGGTGCGAGCGGATCGGGGTGCTCAGAGAGGAACCGCAACTCGTTGACCCAATAGTGACGCCGTTCGCGGGACCACAGCCGCTGGGCGAAATCGATGCCACGGCCGTACGACTGCTGCACCAGCACCCCGCGGTACCGGATGTACCGGGTCCGCGTATCAAAACGGTCAGCGGGTTTCAGGGTCAGCTGCAACGAGCCTGCCAGTTTGAGATACCGGTCACGAAATCCGTACGCCGTATCACGGTCGTAGTGAAACGACTTTCCCGCCAGGCCCAGCTCCCAATGTTTGCGATACGATCCGCCCGGCAGGCGATACCGGATCTCGCCCAGACCCGTGAGCGACTCCGACCCTGTCGCATAGTAGGGAGCAGCCATCCACAAGAGGTTGCGGGGCGGCCAGTGGAGATTTGAAACCGCCAGCCCCAGCATGCCGCCATCCGTTTTGTTCCAACCGGGGATCACCGAGATATTCAGATGGTTGCTGCCGGGATCGGCCACATCACCGATCCAGGACAACCTCGTTTGCTTGCCGCGGCGGCCGTTTGCCAGTATCTGGTTGTCGTCGGGCCGGCCGTCGAGCGACACCTCATCTGCATAGAGTTGCCAGCGGTCGGCGTGCACCAGATCTGTTGCGATGGCACGCCGGCCATGGAAGCCGTCAATCCAGAACTCCCGCACAACCGTATCACCCCGCAGAGCCAGAACCTGCACCGGGGGCGTGAGCTGCCCGAGATTGACCAGGTAAAGCGAATCGTTGGTGATGTCAGCAATGGCATAGTCCGGCAGCAACGCCGTTCCGAGCAGCCCGTCAAACAACCAGGAGAGGTCACATATACACGCACTTTCAAGCACCCCGCGCAGATCTTCCGGCCCCGGATGTCTGAATTGCCATGTATGAAAGTACGTCTGCATGGCATGGTCGAAGCTGTCCCGGCCCAGGTACCCTTCGAGCAGGCGGAAGGCAAAGGCAGTCTTCTCATAGGCGTTGAGCACGTAGTTGACAGGCGTAAGATCACCCGAGGAATGGGTCGGTGACTGCAACCGGTTTCTTTGGTGCAGGTACTGCAAAAAGCGCTGGGCATCTGTCAAACGTACGGGCCTGCGACTGAGTCTCGGCAGGAAGGAGGAGCCAAAGCGGCCGTACTTCTCAGCGAA
>JAWWBX010000424.1:0-3176 GCA_033720735.1 Saprospiraceae bacterium | reverse complement strand
GTTGCCGTTCGTCAAACATAATCCATAAAATTGTCGTCCGCGAAACCGAATTTTGGAGATCGCCGTTGTGCGGTGTAAACAAGAAACCATGCTGATCGTTACGACACCCGACATTCCCGGAAAAGAAATTGCTGAAGTCCTCGACGTGGTGCGCGGGAGCACCGTGCGGGCCCGGCACGTGGGCCGTGATATCCTGTCCGGCCTCAAGAATATCGTGGGCGGTGAGATCCGCAGCTATACCGAATTGATGTCCGATGCGCGCGAGCAGGCCCTCGACCGCATGATCGCCGATGCGGAAGGCCTGGGTGCTGATGCGGTCGTCAACGTCCGCTTCATGACCTCGCAGGTGATGACCGGTGCCTCGGAGATCTTGGCGTATGGCACTGCGGTGAAGTTGCGGAAGTAGGGTCAAGCCGGGCTGACTCCCTTTGCTCGGTGTGCGAAGATTGCCGGCATAGTGGACAGGGCCGGATTGTTCATTGCTCATTGTTGATTGCTGATTGCTGATTATTGATTGTTTATTGTAACAATTTGGAACTACCCACATCACTCCCGCACACCTTGTATCTTTGCCACCCTGATGGAGATCCTGAACCGCAAGGCGAAATTCGAATACCACTTCGTGCAGAAGTTCGAGGCGGGCATGGCCCTGGTTGGTACCGAGGTCAAGGCACTGCGCGCGGGCGAGGCGAGCCTGGGTGAGGCGTGGTGTCACTTTGAAGGTGACGAGCTGTTCCTGAAGAACATGCACATCGGTCACTACCGCAATGGCCCACCGACACAACACGACCACCGGCGCACGCGCAAACTCCTTCTCAAAGCGGCAGAACTCCGCAAACTCAAACGCAAAGCGGAAGAAAAGGGCATGACCATTGTGCCGCTCCGCATCTACTTCTCCGACAATGGCTACGCCAAATGCGAGATCGCCCTGGCCCAGGGTAAACGCTCCTACGACAAACGGCAGACCATCAAGGAACGCGACGTGCAGCGCGACCTGGCACGGCTGAAGAAGTTGTAATTGAACTCGCTCGCACTTGTCTGCCGATAGGCTGAAATTCCGCAGATTTCGCGGAACAACTTTACGCGCCGAGCAACTGACTTACTTTTGACTGCCGACTGGGCGACTGGTGATTGCTATCCGGCCACAGCATGCGCAGATTTCCACAGATGGCTCCTGTACTTGCCTGCCCGTCCGTAGCGCAGCGAAGGCGGGTACCTGTACTCAATATCTCTCGCACTTGTCTGCCGACAGGCAGAAATTCCGCTGATTACGCAAATCAAGCGTATGAGTACCTGACCAACTGGCGATAGCAGGCTGGTGACTGCAGACTGCCTAATCCTCCAACTGCAACCCCGGCATCTGGAAACCGATCTTGTTGGGCTGCTCGTCGTCGTCGAAGTCTTCCCACTCGGTGAGCGAGCGAACGAACTCTTCCATGTGGCGCTCGAGGAAAGGTGGCTTCAGCTCTTCCGGCCGGTAGATCCCGACAAACTTTGGTTGTCGCTGATCCGGCATGCCCTCCAGCGCCGGTAGCATGATCAGCACCTGGATCTTCCCGTTGAAGAGCTGCTGATAGACGAGTGCTCCGAAATGCTTGATGATGGGCTTGTTGGTGTCTTCGTCCACGCGTTCGAAGATGCCGCTGGCGCGCTTGCCCATGGTGCAGATGAGCGCTTCGAGATTGCCGATGGTATCGCGCGTGGTCAGTGTGGCTTCCAGTCCCGTGGCCTTGATCATCTTCTCCAACTCGCTAATGATGAAGTCACGCAGTTCCTTCCTCCAGATCTGACGGTAGCGTTCGGTGTTGTGCAGCACTTCATGGTATTCCTGCACTTTCTGTTTCAGGCTAAAATATTCTTCCATTGGTTTACAGCCATTTGAGTGTAATGTCGATGAGTGCTTCTTTGGTGCGGGTAAACGGTCGGCGCAACCATTGCACCGGGCTTCGTCTCCACACCTGCCGGTAGATTCCGCGGGCATTGGAAAACGCCTTGAAGCCCTCAAAACCGTGGCTCTTGCCGAATCCACTGTTATTGACACCTCCGAAGGGCAAATTGTTGTTATAATAATTCAGAGCACTATGATTGAAACACGTCCCGCCGGCACGGGTCTGCGCCAGGATCTGTTCTTCAAGCCGGCGGTCGCGGGCGTAGATGTACAAACCCAGGGGTCGCGGGCGGTCGTTGATGTACGCAATGGCCTCTCCGAGAGATTCGTAGGTGATCACCGGGAGCAATGGTCCAAAGATCTCTTCTGATGCCAGTGTTGCCGTCGTTCCATCCAGAACCGACGGGCTGATCCGCCGGCTGGTGGCATCTGCTGTTCCACCACAAACGATCTCTATGCCTTCACTTTGTGCCTCGGTCAGGTATCCTGCTACACGCTCGAAATGCTCCTGGTTGACCATCGCGGGATAGTTGTCCAGGTCGGGGTACTGCGTCCGGATCTCGTCGCTCATCACCTGCAGCAGCGCATCTTTGCGACTGGCATGTACCAGCAGATAATCCGGGGCCACGCAGGTCTGGCCGGCGTTGGCCCACTTGGTTTGTACAATGCGCTGTGCTGCAGCCTGCAGGTTGGCCGTCCGGTCGATAATGGCGGGGCACTTGCCTCCCATTTCAAGGGTGATCGAAGCGTGATGCTGTGCAGCAGCGTGCATGACGATCCGTCCCACCCGCATGCTTCCGGTAAAAAAGATATGGTGAAATGGCAGGGCCAACAATGCTTGTCCTGTCTCGACACCGCCTTGTACAACTGCCACCTCGGTTGGATCGAACACCTCACCGACGAGATCGGCAATCAGCTGACTCGCGTGCGGCGTCAGTTCGGATGGTTTAACAATGGCGGTGCACCCTGCGGCAATTGCGCTCACCAAAGGACTGAGAGTCAGATTGAGAGGGTAGTTCCATGGCGACATGATCAATACGACACCTTTGGATTCGTAGTGTATCCACGATCGGGAGCCGATGAAAGCCAGCGGGGTGGGGACATGGTGCGGACGCATCCATTGCCTGAGGTGGCGTCTGGCATGACGGATCTCGCGCAGCACCGGATAGATCTCGATCAGGTCGACCTCCTGCGGAGGCTTGTCAAAGTCCTTGTGCAACGCTTCCCGGATTCGTTGCCGCCGGGCCAGCAGCATGCGTTCCATTTGCCGCAGTTTGCGACGACGTTG
>JAWWBX010000423.1:0-3194 GCA_033720735.1 Saprospiraceae bacterium | reverse complement strand
AGGACCACCACTCCCGTAGGCACCGATCGGCACACGCAGGATCATGCTCACGGGCCATTTGCCGTTAGTCAGAAAACACGAGCGGCTGATCTCGGAAAAAAGCTGATTGAGACCCGGCCAGATATAGTCGGCAAACTGTACTTCAACGATGGGCTTGAGCCCGACTGCTGACATCCCCGCCGTGCTGCCAATGATAAATGCCTCCTGGATCGGTGTATTGAAAACGCGGTCATGTCCAAACGTATCAGCCAGCGTGGCGGCTTCCCGGAACACCCCGCCCAACCGATGCCCGACATCCTGACCATAGAGCAAGCAGGCCGGGTCCTTTTCCATGAGTTCCTTGATGGCAAACAGAGCGCAGTCGACCATGACCTTTTCTTCACCGTCATCAGGCACCCGCGTCCCTTGCTCCTTCGTGACCGGGGTCGGTGCAAAGTCGTGTGCAAACAGATCCTGCGGTTCCGGATCCGGCGCTTCGCGTGCGCGCAGGTATGCCTTCTCTACCTCCGCAAGCATCTCGCCTTCCAGCGCCTGCAATTGTGCTTCCTTCAGTCCCGCCTGCCCCAGCGCCTTCCGGAGTCGTGGGTACGGATCGCGACGGTGGTGCTCATCTAGATCATCCCGGTACCACTCCATCCGGACGCCCGAGGTATGATGGGTGAGCAGCGGCACTGTCGCGTGAATAAGCGCCGGTTTGCGATCACGCCGCATTTTGTTGATCACATCTCTTGCCACCTCGTAGCACGCGGTGAAGTCACTGCCATCCACCTGGTGCGCAGTGATCCCCTTGAAGCCCCCGATGTACTCCGCGGCATTCATCGCCCGGACCTCGTCCTCAGAAGCCGAAATATCCCAGCCGTTGTCCTGGACCAGATACAGGATGGGGAGTTGTTTGAGTGCGGCCATCTGGAACGCTTCCGCAACCTCTCCTTCGGTGACCGAGGCATCCCCCAGTGAGCACACCACCACCGGCTTGTTCCGGTTGGACCATTCGTTGATCCCCCGCTTCTCTTTGTACTGGATCCCCATCGCGATACCCGTCGTCGGGATGGCCTGCATGCCTGTGGCACTGGACTGGTGGATCATTTTCGGCTTGTCCTCATCGCGCAAACTGGGATGAGAATAATAGAGTCGACCACCGCTGAACGGATCATCGCGCTTGGCCATGAGCTGCAGCATCAGGTCGTAAGGTTCCATGCCGATTGCAAGGAGGAAGGCATCATCGCGGTAGTACAGGGAGAGAAAATCCTGGGGGCGCAGCTGCATCCCGATCGCAATCTGGATGGCTTCGTGACCACGGGAGGTCGCGTGCACATACTTGGCCACTTGCTTGAAGTGCCGTTCGTATGTTTCGCTCATGCTCTTAGCGGTTGCCATCAGGCGGAACGCTTCCTGAAGCACTTTCTTTGACAATCCGCGTTTGGTGTCCTGCTTTGATTTCCCCATGGCCGGACGGCAAACTTAGGAACGTCTGGGGAGAATTCGGCAGAAATAGGCCGGCGATTTGGACCGCTTTCAGCTTTGGGTCCGGATCGCGTTGATGGCGTCGCGCGTTTCTTTGCTCAACACCAGTCGACCGCTGATCCCGGCGCGTGTCTCAAGCAGTGTTCCCCAATGTTCGGTACCCTGCCAAAACATGGTCTTAAGGTCGGTCATTGCCGCCAGGCTCATGCCGGTCAGTTTGTTGGTGAAGTGTGCGAGGTAATCGTCCAATTGTTCTGTGGTCTCAAAGACCTCAGCGAAGAGTCCGCGTTGTTTGGCCCAACCGGCCGTCTGCCATTCGGTGGCGTTGATGGCCAGCTGACTGAAGGCAGCATGGCCGATCTTGCGTTCAACGGCTGGCCCGACCACAAAGGGTCCGATGCCCAAAGCGAGCTCGCTGAGCTTGACACTGGCGTATTTCGTGGCCATGCAGTAATCCACCGCTGCAGCGATACCGACGCCACCACCGACGGCCTTGCCCTGTACACGCCCGACGATCAGCTTCGGACACAAACGGCAGGCGTTGATCACGTTGGCAAAGCCCATAAAAAACTGCTTGCCTTGCTCAAAATTCTCGATTGCCACGAGTTCGTCAAAACTGGCGCCGGCGCAGAAGGTCCGGTCGCCTGCGGATTTGAGCAGGATCACGTGCGTCCCTGCATCTTCTCCTGCCTCGGTGATCGCGGCTGTCAGTTCGGCGAGCAGCGCACCGGGCATCGAGTTGTGGGCAGGATGGTAGAATTCAATTGTGGTGATCCGGTCCTGCGTACTGGAGGTGACGTGTCCTGTTTCCATAGCGCAACAAAGGTAGTTTGTGGATTTGGTTTCTCGCAGATTGCGCAGATCACTCACGGATTGCCTGGTCTTTCTCGCAGATTGCGCAGATCGCGCAGATCGCTCGCAGATTGCCTGGTTTTTCTCGCGGATTGCGCAGATCGCTCGTCCAAACCGTTGGCGATTCGTTTGATAGGGAAAGGTCGTATGACTGGATTTCACGCAAAGGCCGCAATGACGAAGCGCAGAGAGCGCAATGACGAAGCGCAAAGGATGCAATAGAAACTCCGGCAGATCTCAAGATGGTCAGCGGAACGCCACCTACAGACGATTTACCACACGATGTATCGCCTCTTTCAGCAAGAGCACATTGAAGTTGAACAGGAGCCCCAAACGTAAATCTGACAAGCGCAGATAAGTGAGTAGTTGTGCAAAATGTACAGGTGCCAAGGCTTCGACGGATTTAATCTCGATAATCACTTTCTTATTTATGAGCAAATCAACACGGAATCCCATCGATAGCCGAACTTCTTTATACTTGAACGGCAGCGGATGTTGCTGTTTCACATCGAATCCGAGAATCCTTAGGTCATATGCCAATGCAGCTTCATAGGTGGATTCCAACAAGCCAGGACCGAGATTCTTATGCACGGCGATGGCAGCACCAATTACGCTACGCGCAATTTCATTTTCATGCATCAGGAGTGGTTTATGCGCTAAAATGTGGCTATGGAAGATCGCTAAATGCAGACAATTGTCCAAGCGCCTCTTGGCGATCTCTGCGCACAGTCCTTGGCGAACTTCGCGTGCACAACTCTTCCCACGCTACCCTTCCCTCTTCTTCACCATCGTCAGGATCGTCGCAATGGCCACCGTTTCATCCTCGTCGTCGTAGACATCCACGAGGAACTTCACGATGCCTTTGGGCACGTCATCTT
>JAWWBX010000422.1:0-3196 GCA_033720735.1 Saprospiraceae bacterium | reverse complement strand
CTCGGCCGCATGATGATCGACTGGTGGACGAGCAAGGAAGGACGCTCCATGAGTTTCTGGACGCCTTCAACCAAGAACGTGCTGGCCAACCTGAGCATCGACTGGCTGGGCAAGCGGCGCATCGGCTACGTGGTATCAAGCGTTCTGATCGTAGCCGGTATTGCCTCATTTGCCACGCGAGGATTTGAGCTGGGAGTGGATTTCAAGGGAGGCTATTCGTACAATGTGGAGTTTGACCGCAGCATCGACGTCGAAGTGGATGCCTTGCGGACGACACTCACGGATGTCTTCGGCAGCGTCCCGGTCGTCAAGGCTGTGGATAGTGAAAACACGTTCAATGTCACCACATCGTACCTCATCAACGAGACCAGCGATGACGCGCCCGAGCTTGTGCTGCAGACCCTTTACGAAGGTGTCGTCAGCTATACGGGGGCAAATATTGACGCGGAGCGATTCAAGCAGACCGATGCTACCGGAACGCACGTCACGAGTTCGAGCCGGGTCGGCCCGACCATCGCCGACGATATCAAGAAGAGTTCTGTCGAGGCGACCATTTTTGCCTTGCTTCTCATCTTCTTTTACATCTTTATTCGCTTCAGCAAATGGCAGTATAGTCTCGGGGCCGTTGCGGCCTTGTTCCACGACACGCTGATTGTACTGGGTATTTTCTCGCTGTTGCATGGCGTGCTGCCGTTCTCCCTGGAGATCGACCAGGCGTTCATCGCGGCACTGCTGACCGTGATCGGTTATTCGATCAACGATACTGTGGTTGTGTTTGACCGGATCCGTGAGTTTACCGGTCTTTACAGCGGCAAGAGCAAGAAGGACGTGATCAACATGGCGATCAACAGCACAGTGAGCCGCACCATCATCACCTCGCTCACCACGCTCTTTGTGGTATCAATTTTGCTGGTTTTCGGAGGTAGCAGCATCAAAGGCTTCGCTTTCGCGCTGGTAATCGGTATCTTGGTAGGTACCTACTCGTCGATCTTTGTTGCGACACCGGTGATGTCTGACCTGACAGGTGACATTCACCCGAAGGATACGAAAAAGGCGCGCAGCTTCTCGAAAGCCGCCGCGATCAAATAACAATTTCGAGCTACTGAATTCAAGGGTCACACTACGGTGTGGCCCTTTTTTGTTGGCTGCTGGTGCAGCGTCCGATACCAGGCCACTGTATGCTCAAGCCCGGAAGGCAGATCGTAGTCCGGATTGAACCCCAATTCCTTGCGGGCCTTGGAGATATCCACGCGCCAGTTGCGGGCCGTCACCTCCCGCATTTTGAAGTGCGACAGGTGTACCGGTCTTCCGAGCAGTTTCATTGTGTGAAATGCGACGAAGCCGACCCCGATCAGCACCTGCGACGGGATGCGCACCGTGACGGTCTTCACGCCGAGCTGCTCTTTGATCAACCCATTAAAGCGGGCTTGCCCATAGGCCTGACCGTCAGAAATGACATACGATGTGCGCGCGTGCGAGGCGCTGCAGGCTTGTGCCACCAGGCGCGACAAGTCCTGGACATGGATGAAACTCAAGGCCTGATCCGGAGGCCCCAGGCGCACTTCGATCCCGCGCTCAAGCAGGCGGATCATACGCAATACAAACTTCTCATCGCGCGGACCGTACACGGCCGCCGGCCGGATCGTCACATATGGCAGGTCGGCGATCTGTTCGAGATATGCTTCGGCCATTAGCTTGCTGCGGCCATAGGGCGTAATGGGCGCCGGGTCGACGTCTTCATGAATGATCTCTTCGCGCCGCACGTCTGCCGGGCCGAGCGCAGCAATACTACCCATAAATAAAAACTTGCGCAATAACGGCTGCGTGTCGCGCGCGGCCAGACCAAACGCTCTGGTAAATTCCGCATTCCCGGTAATAAACTCCCGGGGGTCCCGTGGTTTGGTCACGCCGGCATTGTGAATGATGTAGTCGAAGCCGCCTTCAGTCCTGGCAAAGTCATGCAGGTCCCGATGAAGCTGATCCGGCTTGTTGAGATCAACATAAAAAAAACGGATCCGTGGATCGCGCAGGTGCCGCTGACTGCTTGTCTTGCGAATACCGGCGTATACGGTCCAATTGCGGCGCAGAGCCTCGTCTACGAGATGGCTGCCGATAAACCCGCTGGCACCGGTGATCAGGACTTTGTATGCACGATCATCTGTCATCTGTTGTCGTCGCCGGGTGCAAAGCTAGTGCATGTGCCGTCATGCTCCAATCTGCAACGGCAGAATCGCTGAATCGCGCAGTGGTGCGGCCACACTGGGGTTGCTCGACCCGATCCCATTTTACTTAGATTTGCAGCACGATCAGTCGTACCAATCCATGCTGACACAGACCGACTTTGCGCAAGCCATCAGGCAAGGTATCCCCGAAGCACTTCCCGAACACCGACCGCTTGATCCATCGGTCAGTCACGCACCCCATCGCAATATCTCCGACCTGTCGCGCGACGAGCGTCGCCTCGCCGTCAGCAACGCCTTGCGGTACTTTCCGCCTGAGCAACACACCGTCCTGGCGCCTGAATTTGCACGTGAACTCGCCCAGTACGGCCGCATCTACATGTATCGCTACCGACCGCACTACCCCATGCACGCCAGGCCGCTCGATGCCTACCCGCACCGCTCTCGCCAGGCCGCCGCGATCATGCTGATGATCCAGAACAATCTTGACCCGCTGGTCGCCAAACATCCCCACGAACTGATCACCTATGGCGGCAACGGGGCCGTTTTCCAGAATTGGGCGCAGTACCTGCTCACCATGCAATACCTGTCAGAAATGACCGACGAGCAGACGCTGGTCCTGTACTCCGGCCATCCGCTGGGGTTGTTCCCGAGCCATCCCGAGGCACCACGGGTGGTCATCACCAACGGGATGATGATCCCCAACTATTCAAGCAAGGCCGACTGGAACCGATACAACGCACTGGGCGTGACCCAGTATGGTCAGATGACTGCGGGATCGTTTATGTATATCGGCCCGCAGGGCATCGTACATGGTACCACCATCACCCTGCTCAACGCCGGCCGACTCAACCAGCTGGGCAGTGACAATCTGAGGGGGAAACTCTTCGTCTCGTCCGGCTTGGGAGGCATGTCCGGTGCCCAGTCGATCGCCGCAGTGATCACGGGGGCCACTTGTGTTCTGGCTGAGGTCGACGCCGATGCGATCCGGCAGCGCATCAACGACGGCTATATCG
>JAWWBX010000421.1:0-3197 GCA_033720735.1 Saprospiraceae bacterium | reverse complement strand
CCGCGCGCAATGTCAAGCGCCTTCTCGGCCAGTGGCGGGTAATCGTACGCGTGGATCACATAGTGAAAGCCGGCGGGATGATCCGGGATCTCCTCAAGGATCTCCTCGGCAAGCGGCCCGGCGTGGAGTTGCTTGGCGTAGGTCTTGTCACCGGGATCGATCGTCGACAAATGTGACAGGACATAGAAGGATTTGGCCTCGAGGTCGTCAGGTAAAGCGTCGTAGGCCGCTTTCCACGCCGCTTCATAGGCCGACAGACGCTCGGATTCCGTCTTGTCTTCCGCATCCTGATAGTATGCGATGAGTGCGTTGCTAAACAACTTCTCCCGCTGCGTCGAGGCCCGGCGCGCCGCGAGTCTGGCGTGCTGCAGACCGTCTTCAAGCATTTCCGCCGTCGGCACATCCGGCCAGATCGGATGCAGGTAGGTCAGGGCCTTGCCCCAGTAACCCCACATGCAGTCAGGGTCGAGAGTGATGGCCTCCTGAAAGTTGTCGCGGGCCTCTTCGAAGGTCATGTGGTGGTACAGAGCAATGCCCAGCGCGAGAAGGCTGTCGATCTGCGGACCGCAGGCATTGGCAAACTGGACGGTTCCGCACATCACCTGGGTGCGGTCGAGTGAACGGCTGTCCTGCACCTTCTGGGCACAGGCAAACAGCATCAGTCCGGTAATAAGGAAGGTCAAGTGCTTCATTTGATCAGAATTTACCCTCAAGATCGGGGGTAACAGCAACTTTTGCCAATGGATATGCGCCGTTGGTGGAAATCATGCGCAGTTGGTCGGTCAAATTGAGCAACTTGAAAGGTGGAGATGAGCCGGCGGGGGGCAGGTCCACCAGACGGCTCTGAGAAAAGCGTAATTTGTTTGAAACCGATAACCATCTGCTATGAGCAATCAGCATGGACGACGCGACTTCCTGACAACATCCTCAATGGGCGCTCTGGCCCTCTTTGGACTGCCAGCCGGACTGGCAGCGGTACCGTATCATCACAATTGGCTTCAGGACCCGAACGACCTGCCACCGGAATTCCCGGCGCACGACCGCGCCACCGTGCAGGAGGTGGTGGGTGCTGCGCACGGGCGTTTTGATCGTCTCAAAGAGCTGGTCACCGCCCGGCCTGAGTTGGCCAAGGCCGCGCTCGACTGGGGATTCGGTGACTGGGAGAGTGCATTGGGTGCTGCATCGCACATGGGAAGGCGCGACATTGCGGAATTTCTCATTGAGTATGGGGCACGCCCCGACATTTTCACGTTTGCCATGCTCGGCAACCTCGATGCTGTCCGGTCCATGATCGAAGGCTACCCCGGCATTCAGAGCATTCACGGTCCGCACGGGATCACCCTGCTGCGGCATGCAGAGATCAGGTTGCGTCATGATGACCTTGATGATCAGGACCGGCGCAATGTCCAGGCGGTGGTGGACTACCTCACGTCGGTCGGCGGAGCGGACGAGCCGCAGACCAGCCTTGATGTTTCTGAAGAGGAACAAAAGACCTACCTCGGAGATTATGTGTTCGGGCCTGAGGCGGCAGACATTTTCCATGTCACACTCAACAGCCGGGGGATGCTGTTCATCCGCCGCGATGAACAGGTCGGAAGGGTGTTGCTGCGGGTAGAAGATCATGGCTTCGCACCCGGCGGTGCGCCGTCTGTACGCGTGCGGTTTGCGGTAGCTGACGGGACGGCGCGGTCCCTGACCGTCCACGATCCCGAGCCGCTGGTCACGGCTGTGCGGAGATAGACCGGAGAAATGCACTCTGCCAATGGCGCACTGGTGATGCAGGCATCCTGGTACTTCGTAGAAATACGTGGACATGAGCATTCTGTAATATATGTTTGAAGGCGTGCGGCCTGCTTCCCGGCATCCTGGGCCCGCAATCCCGTGCGCTCCCCAACTGATCTGCCCGCATCTTCCCGTCGTCGTGTTTTGGACTGCTTTCGTCGTCATTCGTTGAAGGCCACCAACCATTGGATCATCTTTCCCCCATAAGAGCACACCTACCTCACCAATCCCGACCTCTCATCATGAAACGCTCCCTCTCTGTGACCCTGCGCACCCTGCTGCCCGTGTGCCTCATCGTCTGTTTGTTCGGATGCGGAGATTCCCTCACGGATGACGTCCAACCGCTCACCACATCAACCGTGATCTCTGACGTGGCCGCCTCGGGAGATGCAATCGCGCCCGAGATCTTCGGTGGCCGCGATGGCGACCCGGGCAGTGAAGCGGTGACCGCGATCGACATCGATGTGGTGCCCTGTAGTCTGAACACCCGGTCACGTGCTTTTGCACTGCTCGTCTACAGCCACCGCGACCGCAATACCGAGGTCTTTGCACAAGACCGGTACACGGTCCTGTGGTACGGATATGACGGCGCACTGCTCTCGGATACCAACCGTCTCGAATGTGTGGCCAGTGGAAGCTATTACGTGCACGTGATGGATACAGTATCCGGCAATGAAGGGCGGGCTGCGATCTCACTGTAAAAGACACCCTCTACCCCAACAAACCAAGTTCGAGGCCGGCCGGGTTCTACCGGGCCGGCCTCTTCATTTCTGACCATTCGATGCTGACTGGCAGCCGTCCTGCTGCATCGCAGAAGCACAACGCAAATCGCGGACTGTGAAGGTTCCCACACCGGCGGACGGATCAGGTTGTGATCATTAACCAACTGCAGACAGGTTGCGGTCCGCCGGGCCGGTGCTGGCATGCCATCGGAATATCCTGTAACTTATAGGGGAATCAGCACGAACCCGACACTTGAAACCCACGATTGTCCTGGCATTCGCCAATTCGTTCTTCGACCCTTCTCTGCACCGCCGTCTGAACATCGATGTCGAGCACCGCGAGTTGATCGCGATCCTGCAGGCACTTGATGACGAGGGATTGTGCCAGGTGGTGCCCTTGCCGGCGGCAGACTGCAGCTCTGTCAACGAGGCCATGTCAAACGCCAATGGCAGTGTGGTCGGATTTCACTTTGCGGGTCATGCCAATGGCCTGGAATTGATGTTCAGCGCCACCGACGCCGCCCAGCGCGACGCTTTTGCCGCCTTGCTCGGTCAACAGAAGTCGCTCAAATTCGTCTTCCTCAATGGTTGTTCCACCCGGGGACACGTAGAGCAGCTATTTGCCAACGGCGTGCCCGTGGTAGTGGCGACCGAAGAGGACATCATTGATGAAGCTGCCATCGCGTTTGCCGT
>JAWWBX010000420.1:0-3209 GCA_033720735.1 Saprospiraceae bacterium | reverse complement strand
CTCATCGGCCTATCGCGTGCCCAACATTGACGATCTGGCCAAGATCCGCGCACGGGGTGGCAATGTGCTTGTCCCCAATCTGGACCTGACGCCCGAGCGTGCGTATACCTTTGAGGCCACTCTGTCCCAGACTGCGGGTCACCTCATTCCCCTCCCCAACTCGAGCCTGCAGGTGGATGTGACCGGCTACTACACGCGGCTCATCGATGCGATCATCCGTGCCAATTTCCAATTGCCCAATGGCGACACCCTCCTTGCCGTGCAAGGCGAACCATTGCGCGTTCAAGCCAATGTCAATGCCGAGAATGCTTATGTCTACGGGGTATCCGCCAATCTCAAACTGGTGGTAAATGGCGACTGGGAGATGACGGGGTCATTCAATTATTTGCGGGGTGAATCTCAGCAGGAGGGATTGCCGGATCAGCCCCTGGCACATATCCCGCCAAACTACGGCAAGGTTGGGCTTGCCTACAGTCCGGAGCCATGGACCATACAGGTCGTCGTGCGCTACAATGGCATGAAGCCCATCGCCGAATTCGCACCGGGATCGAGCGACAATGAGGACTATGCCACCCCGATCGGATCCCTCGCCTGGTCGACCCTGAATCTTTATGGAGCATATCAGCTCACCGACCGGCTGCATCTGTCACTGGCACTCGAGAATGTATTTGACAAACACTACCGGCTGTTTTCATCGGGGGTCAGTGCTCCGGGAAGGAACCTTGTGATCGGTCTCAGGGGGGATTTCTGATCTTCAGGCAGATGTCACTCGTTGTTCCGTTGCCCTTGATACTGCCCGGCAATTTCCAGCATCATTACGCCCTCGTCGCTCTTCGCGAAGACGAATGGCGTGCCATCATGTTCGGCAAAGAACGTTGTCTCTGATGTCGGAAGAATACGATAGGTCTGTTCGTTCCAGCGTTGCGTGACCCGCAGCTGGTCGTCCACAAGGTCTACTTGCACCACAAACCCCTGCTCGAAAGAATACGTGCCAGCCAGATCAGCGAGGACTCCGGGGGCGACGGGGTGCAAGGTCTTGTATTGTGGATGGAACATATTCCAGCCGTAGATCCGGGATGCACTGCGCAGGATCTCGGACATCAGATTGCTGCCATTGTCACCATTGGTCATGATCACGATCCCCTGGGTGATCGGTCGGGCAAATGCAAATAGCTGACAGCGGAACCCCCGGTTGGACCCGCCATGAGAAAAGGCCAGAGTGTCACCTCTGACCCGCAGCGCCGGTCCGAGCCCCCAGTCACCCAGGTGGGGTGTTAGCATTCCGATAGCAGTCTGTTGCGAGAACAAGGTTTCGTCCACTCCATGGAAGGCATTTTGAACAGCGATGGCAAACCGGCTGAGATCGGAGGGTGTGGTCCACAATCCCGCAGCGGCCATTTCCGGATAAACGTGAAACAATCCCGTGACCGGCCCGCCATTACTCTGATGCGCGAATGCGACGTTGCCCCAGTCCGGCGGGAGGGGTTGCTGGTAGGTACTGCGCTCCATGCCGAGCTTTCCAAGCACCAGCTTGTGCATCAGTGCGGGAAAGGACTGTTCTGTTACGTCCGACATGCACTGCTGCAAGACGGTATAGCCGCCACCCGAATACCGCCACAGGCTTCCGGGGATTGTGTCTGCCACAATCGGATCGGTATTGGCACCCGGTCCGCCGTTGAGCACGGCGACAACTGTGGGAGCAGACTCATACGCAGGGTAACCCGGGAATCCGTGCACTGTCAGTCCAGCTGTGTGGGTCATGAGGCGTCGGACTGTGACCGGTTCGTTTTGCGTGAATCGATTTGAGGGCAAACTCCAGGAGTTGAGGAAGGCGTTGACGTCGCGATCCAGCTGCAACAGTCCTTGTTCGGCCAGGACAAGGGCGCCCGCTGCGGCCACCGGCTTGCTGATCGAGGCAGCTTGAAAGACCGTGTTGGGATCGACCGCGCCACCCTCGACGACATCCCGCACACCATAGCAGCGGGTCCATTGGATGACCCCGTCCTCAAAGAAAGCAATGCTCACACCGGGGACCCGGTAGTGTTCCATGCGCTCTTCCAGATCGTACGTTTCTGCCTGCCCTTCAATGACGATGGCCGGGATCAGATTGTGCGTGAGACTGTCGATCAGGGCCTCATCAGCAGTTTGCGCCAGAACAGGTGTTACGCTCTGGTAGCACAGGAAGATCAGCAGGTACTTGAATACATTTCGGAGCATGGAAGGCAGTGTTTGCGGTCAAGGTACGCCTTTTCGGAGCTCTGCAAACAGGGGTGACCTGCGTCATGGTGGCCTGTTTTCAGTACTACAAACCGGCGTCTGACAGGGCCCATCAAGGCATGATTTTGCATCCTGGGGATGATGAGGATCATGCCCGCCAATGCTCCCAATTAGCCCCTGGAGCAGGTAAAAACAGGTATCATTGAAACGCAGGAAAAGCCCTGTAAAACGCTGTTGACTAATCAATTCAAAACGCCAAGTCATGAGTACACGAACCCTGGCACTCCTCATCAAAAGTCTGGCACTCCTGGTTGCAATCAGTTTTGTCGCGTGTGAAGGCGATCTAGGTCCGCAGGGCCCCGCCGGACCTGCAGGACCTGCCGGCCCGCAGGGTGTTGCAGGTCAGGACGGACAGAATGGTGCTGAGAACTGCATCGATTGTCACGGGAATAATCAGCTGATCACCGCTAAAGTATTCCAGTGGGAAAACTCGGTCCACTACCTGGGTGGAAACTTTACGCGCAACAGAACATCCTGTGCGATATGCCACACCAGTCAGGGGTTCCGCGAGCGGATCGAAACCGGGGCCATGGAAACGGCTGCTGATATCGACGATCCGCTGCCGCAAAACTGCTACACCTGCCACCGCATCCACGAAACGTACACCGAAGCCGACTGGGCCTTTACCGTCGATGAGCCGGTAACCCTGTGGGTCGGCGGAGCGACAGTCGACGTCGGTAAAGGCAATGTATGTATCAGCTGTCACCAGCCAAGACTGCGTGACCCTGATGTGCCGCCGGTTGGTTCGACGGATTCAGTGACGATCACCAGCTCTCGCTGGGGACCGCACCACGGTGCCCAGGGTGCGCTCTTCACCGGAGAAGGCGCCTACGAGATCGGCGATGGCTATACCAACTCATCACATAGCAACCTGCTGACCATCGAAGGATGTATCCAGTGTCACATGGCACCGGTCATGGACGGCCGCGCGG
>JAWWBX010000419.1:0-3215 GCA_033720735.1 Saprospiraceae bacterium | reverse complement strand
GTCCTCGGCGAGAACCTGCGTGCGGCGGCCTTTGGTCTGGCCTGGTGCGAGATGGAAGACTACGGAGAGCGGGTTGTGCGCCCGTTGATCGGGGCGCGGGGTGAACTGGCACTGATCGATGGTTATGAAGCTATCGACCAGGACTTTGTGCGCCAGCTTTCGTATGCGCGCACCATGCAAACCTACGGGCAGCTTGACCGGCGTACGCGTGACCTGCTGGAAGGATTTGCTGCCGGGGTGACATATTATCTGCAAAAGTATCCGGAGCAGTTTCCGGAATACCGGGGATGGACATTTACCGGGGTGGATGTGTCGGCGGTCACGACATCTGTGGTCACCACTGCACATGGCACGCGTTTCAGGGACCGGCTGTTGCGCCAGAAAGCCATCCGGGACTCGTTGGCAATGATCGGGGAAGGTTCGAACGCCTGGGCCTTTGCCCCGTCGCGTACCCGGGATGGCCATACGATCCTGGTGCGCAACCCGCATTTGTCGTGGACTGCAGGCTATTATGAGGCCCACTTGACCGTGCCTGACACGCTGAATTTCTACGGCGATTTCCGGATCGGCGGGTTGTTTGCCATCATTGGCGGATTCAACGAACGGCTGGGCTGGGCCACCACCAACAACAATCCCGACCTGGAAGAAGTGTACGCGCTGGTTGCTGACACGACGCGGGCTGACCACTATTTGCTCGACGGTGTCTCCCATCCGCTGGAACGCCGGCTGCTGACCGCTGATTTCAGGAATGGGCCGGCGGTTGCGACTGAAACAAGAGCATATTTGTTTACACCTTTTGGTCCGGTCATCCACCGTGATGAAGGCAAGATCTATATCCTCAGGCAGGCCGGTGACGGTGAATATCGCCGCGGCGAGCAGTTTACCCGGATGCTCCTGGCCCGCAACCTCGATGAGTGGAAAGACGCCATGCGCATGCAGGCGATCACCTCTTCGAACTACACCTATGCCGATGCAGATGGCAACATCTTCTATGTGTGGAACGCAGCCTCTCCCCTGCTCACGCACCCTTCCGGCGGGGATACGGCAGCCGTTGATGTGACGCGCCATGATCAGATCTGGCAACGGTATCTGCCATTTGATGAATTGCCCCAATTGCACAATCCGCCCGGGGGCTACCTCCACAACGAGAACGACCCCTTTCACTTTACCAACCTCAATAAGATCCTGCTACCCGAACAATTTCCCGCAAACATGCCGCAACCGCGGTTGCGCCAGCGCAGCCAGCACAGTCTGACGCTCATTCACAACGACGACATCCTCAGTCTCGAAGACGTTGTCGCGCGGAAGCACAGTATGCGCATGCATGTGGCCGACCAGATCAAGGACGACCTGCTCAGCGTCCTGCGGTCGCAAGGCCTGCGCGGAGACCTGCGCAATGCCGTTGAGCATCTCGCTACCTGGGACAATACCGTCCGTGCTGAAAGTCGGGGCGGGGTGCTCTTTGCTGAATGGTTTCAACGCTATACGCGCAAGATGAACGACCAGGAGTTATACGCCATACCCTGGAGCTTTGACGACCCCATGGACACGCCCGACGGGCTGGCCGATCCCGAGTTAGCGCGGGAGGCATTCGCCGAAGCGCTGACCTCCTTGCAGGAGCAGTATGGCACCTGGGACCTGGCCTGGGGTGAGGTGCATCGGCTGCGTCTGGGTGATCTGGATCTTCCGGTCGGCGGCGGACCCGGCGGGCTTGGATGTTTCCGGGTCTTGTGGTTTACCGACGATGATGACGGCAAGCGCCGCATCCGCGGCGGGGACGGCTGGCAGCTGGCCGTTCAATTTAGCGATCCACCGCAGGCCTATTCTATCCTCGCCTACGGGCAGAGTAACAATCCCGAGTCCCCCCACCATACCGATCAGGCCCGCATGTTTGCAGAAAACCGGATGAAACGCGTCGCCTTTACGGAAACTGAGATTGCGGCGGACCTGTTGCGCAGCTATCGTCCGGGCGAGTGATAGCCAGCGCAATCTGAACACATATTTCCCGCATTCCTTATCTTAAAGTCAGTTCCACCCTTCTTTCAACTCGTACACTTCAAAATGGATTTCGAGATGAGCCAGAGAACGATGTATTGTGGTTTCATATTTGCACTTGCTGTCAGCGTGGCCTTCTGGTCTTGCCAACCCACTCAACTGGTGATCAGCGATTATGACGCTGATTTCCTGACAGACTGGAACAAAGAGATCTTGGAGGTCGCAATGGCCGAGGATGGTCTGCTCACGCTGAAGGGCTTGCGTACTGCAGCGATGACACATGTTGCGGTGCACGATGCCCTCAACAGCATTGAGCCCGTCTATGAGCGATATGCGTTGAAGGAGCGTGTCACACGTACCTATCCGGCAAATGCGGCGGCCTACGCCGCCTATGTGATCACTACCCGTCAGTATCCTGACCAGGCCATCAAATTCCAGAGCCTCCTTGATGCCCAGTTAGCAGCCAGCAATCACCAGGATACGGCCACGGCCAGGGTACTCGGTGAGGCGGCTGCCCTGGCAATTCTCGAGCGTCGACAAAACGACCGATGGAATGGCGAAGCCGAATACACCTGGCATCCGATGGCACCGGGCGTATATGCCGAGTTCAATGAACACAGCGGTACACCCGAAGGATTCATTTTCGGGGCTGGATGGGCCAAGGCAGAGCCTTTCATGCTGCCATCACAGGATCACTTCAGGTCACCGCCACCACCAGAAATTGAAAGCGATGAGTACACCGAGGCATTCAATGAGGTGAAGGAGGTCGGTGCCACGAACAGTAGCACGCGTACCGATGACCAGGCTCACCTGGCCATGTGGTGGAAAGACTTCGTGGAGAATTCACACAACCGTCTGGTTCGCGATCTGGTGAAGAAGGAAGAACTGAATCTCTGGGATGCAGCCAGGGTCTTCGCCCTGATGAACATGGCGATTTATGATGCGTATATCAACGTTTTCGACAACAAGTTCTACTATAACCACTGGCGTCCCTATACTGCCATCCGCTGGGCCGAGTTTGACGGGAACGATGACACCGAGCCAGACACGAGTTGGAATAATCTGCACGAGCACACGTATGCATTCCCGTCTTATCCATCCGCCCACGGAACTGCCAGTTCGGCCGCGATGACCGTACTGGCCAATACGTTAGGCACAGGTGACGATTACCAGTTCGTCATGCGCACCGATTCCGTTGATCGGGCCGGGCCTTTTTCCGG
>JAWWBX010000418.1:0-3268 GCA_033720735.1 Saprospiraceae bacterium | reverse complement strand
TTCCCTGATGATGAGCTGCGAAAACCACCAGCTGTTGATCGTATGCAGATTGCCGAACCCCGGGATCGAGTTGTTGGTAAAGTTGCTCCACCGGTGACACGGTAGCACGCATCCGGTGAGCTGCATGGAGGGCTCCCCGCTTCCAGAGGGCACTGTAATATTTGAGTCGTCATAAAACAGCAGTGGTTGGTCAGCCGCAGGGCGGACAGCCTCGACGCTGAAGCCGTTGATCATCAATTCCGCGTCGTACACCGGGAAATGGTAAATGCCCTGGGCATAGGAGATCACGACCGGGATCTCGCTGGCAGCGTCTTCCGGAAGGGGATTACCCAGGCCATCATGACCGTCCCAGTCAATGCAGGTCGGCACGTTGATCTGGTCTGCCGCAACCTGTACGGCCACCATCACATCAGCAGTACCCGGGGTGTAGATCAGGTCATTGCCGTCAAAGTCGAGTAGCAGATCGACCTGGCCTTCCTTGGAAGCACTAAACCGGATACAGAACGATGAAGGGTCGCACCGGCTGACGCCATGCAGCTCGATCTCGCCAACCTCTGCGGTGGCGCAGATGTCAACAGGGTCGTTGAGGAAGACGGCATATTCCGCCTGGGTCGCATTGACCAGTTCGACGGAGCGCCGGTCTTCCATGACATTGCCGGTGTTGTTGACCCCGAAACTGTTGAATGCAATGTTGAACGCTGCCGGCATGAAGCCGCTCCCGTTGAAATCGATTTTCGTGATGAAGGCAGCATCAGGGTTGTCCGGGTTGGGGGCGCAGACGTAAAACGCACCGTTGAACGGGCGATTGGGGAATCCGAAATCGTTGATCGCGAAGATCGACCAGTTGAAGGACCACACACGGCCGGGGCGCTCCTCGGGAAACGTGCCCGAACAGTTGGCCACCGTAATATCCCAGAAATCGATCAGGAAATCACTGGCCCCCGTCAGGGTGCGGAATTCCACATAGTAGTCTCCCTTGCCGGTCCACCCTCCGGACATCAGATCCTGCGCAGAGACAAGCAGGGCATTGTAACCGTCATCTCCATGCAGTTGCATTGGGCCGGTGAAGCCTTGAGACCAGTTGGCAATGTTGGCGTCGGCGGGATTGACGATGATCGGTCCGAACACGACGTTGCCAGCGGGATCCTTGATGCGGTATTCATAGCCGACCTGGGTCGGGTTGGGTGAGGTGACATTGCGATGCCCCAGGCTGAATCCCAGGTAGATGCATTCTTGCTCCGGGTCCTGAATGTGGATGTAGAGCCGGTTGTTGGGGTCGGTATTACTGTAGTCAGCGAAGTTGTCAAAATCCGTATTACCGATGTGCAGCGCGGCGATGTCAGTCGTCTGGTTGCCAGCAATGCTGATGGAGCCGTTGGGCGCGAGCTGTTTGGTACCTTCTGCGGACAATGGAGCAATGACGACCAGAAATGCGGGAAGGAGGCAGAACCATCTCATGTGGCGTATTTCTCAGGTTTGGACAAACGTCGGCTTGAATATCGGAGATATATGGCACAAACTCATCATACCTCATCTGCCGATCTCTATCGTGCCTGCAATTTGTCACCGGGTCAGGCGTGCGGTGCCTGTTGCATGCCTGAATGCACCTTCCGGATGAATGCTTGCCCTACGTAAAGGGTGATGGCGTCAATGGTGATCGGCAGGTGTTGGTCAGGCGGGCGATGCACATTAATACTGATGTGCGCGAGTTCGTCAGTCAACTGCTTGATGAAGCCGGGCAGTCCATACGTGTGGCTCTTGAATTGCCGCATACCCGGATAGGTGATACCCGCCGCAACTTTACGGTTGTCCAGGGCGTCAGCCTGCGGGTGTACGGGAGACATTTCAGGCTCCTGATACGTTGCACCATCGGGCCAATCGGGCGCATACCCGATACCCCAGTCTTCAATCACATAGATCCCGCCAGGAACCAGATGGTTGTCGAAAAGATGACGAAATGATGCGCGGGTTAGTTCGGCGAGATGCGAGCAGTCGTCGATGATAATGTCAAACCCGTCCGGGGCCTGCTCTTCCGCAATGCGGGTCAGCAAGGCGGTATCCTGCTGCAATCCGTGGTACACCTTCACCCGCTCCAGCTCCGGATGTCCGATCTGATTGTAGTCCAACCCGGCGATCCGGCCATTGGGAAAATATTGTTGCCACAAGGCCATCGACCCTCCGCGGAACACCCCGAGCTCCAGGACGCGGACTGGCCTGTGCCGCAAATGCCTGAAATGCTGATCGTACCTCGCCAGGTAGGCCTCGGGCTTTTTTGCATAATGATCCAGATCAAAGATCGATGTCGACTCCTGAGCACTCAAAACGAAATGTCTTTGTGAATGGGTGGCCGGCATATCCTGGGTATCGGCCGGAGCGTGAAAATAACAAACAGCGGACGAAATCGGTGGAGAGGGCTGGCGAGAAGAGTGGAGTGGCGCACATCAACCTCGGGGCATGATCTCCTGAACGCACCGCATCATAGCAGGATATATTTAACATTTTGCCATAAAAGAAATCACCAGCGCGGACCGTTACAACTCAAGCGTACTCCTACTCAAACAAACCGGCAACCTCCGTGCACTGGGCGCTCATTCCCCTTGTCCTGCTCATTGGTGGAGCTTCGTTCTCTTCCGCAAACGGACAACCTGTTCCCTCCGACCCGTCACCGCTGCAGGTCAATCCGGAAGACAGCATCGCGCAATACGTGATGCGACAGATCAGATCTGAAGTGCGCCGCAAAGGCCACGACGATGTGATCGAAGTGTACAAAGAGCATCTCGCATTTTTCCGGCTCGACGACTCCCTCTTTTCGGAGGCGATCGAATACTTCCTGGCAACAGGCCGCAACGATGTCGCCATCGAGGTTCTCAAGATCAACCCCTTCCTGATGTCCCAGCACAATGAGCAGGCGCTCTACTGGTACTACAAAGGGGTGTCCCAGATGCTGGACCCGCGCGGTTGGCGCCATTTCAAGCTTGCCGAGAAGAGCATGAATGAGGCCGTCGTGCACCTCAAGCGCTCCTACGCGCCGGACTACGGGTTTTTCTCGGATGTCGAGAACGCGCGGGGATACCTGTCGATCGTCGCCCGCGGCGTGAGCACCAACGATGAGAAGCACGAGGTCTGTATCATCCGCTCAGAGTTTATCTACCAGGCCATCGACCATTTCCGGGAAGCCCTGGTCTATAATCCGGACAACGAGATCGCCCAGGCCAATCTCGATACCCTGCTCCATATGCTCGAACTGGCCGGCCTGCCGCCGCCCGCT
>JAWWBX010000417.1:0-3274 GCA_033720735.1 Saprospiraceae bacterium | reverse complement strand
GGCGATGCACGGGGACGGCTCGCACAAGGTCAGCCTGGATCAGGTCATTGCGACGATGCGCCAGACGGGCCGCGACATGTCGCACGTGTACAAGGAGACCTCTCTGGGCGGTCTCGCCGTCAACGTTCCGGAGTGCTGATGGCGCGTGCCCGGATGATCACTTCAGTCGGCCCCGAGCCTTCGACGGCCGACATCTCAAAGAACCCCGGATTGCACACGGCTCCTGGTGTACACACGACCTGCGCCGTTGTCAGTCCTGACATCGCCAGGAAGAAGACGAAAGACAAAATGAGTCTATAGTTCATCGCTTGTAGGCTTTCTTGTTGTTCAAATTATTGATGTGCAGATACAATGTTGTTCGGTGACGTGAGCCCCACCACGGTGAGGACCATGTTCTTGTCGTTATTCGCTCCGTTGTACTTCACGTCGCCGTCCATGTTGAAGTCGGCCGGGCTGTAAAGTCCCGACATCACATTATTCGGTGTCGTCGCTCCGACAACAAAAAGGACCTCGTTTTTATCGTTGTTCGCTCCGTTGTATTTGACGTCGCCGTCCTGGTTGCCGTCACCGGTCCACATAGCATACAGTCCACTACCCGCGTGCAAGAACATTGGATCATTGGCAGTCACCCCGTCATCATAGGCCTGGCCGAGACCACTGCTAAAATCATAGGCAAGGGCAGCATCACTGAGTGCCTGGGCACTGGCCGTGCGGATCTCCAGGTGGTTGCGGTGGCGGATGGCAATGTGGTAGTTCCCGTCGGCCAGACCGGCGATCGTCAGATTGCTCGTGCCATCGAGGTCGACGATGCTCCCGTCACGGGTGAGCAGTGCTGACTTGGTGGCCAGGACAGTTGTCGGCGTCACCGCATCGCGGATCTCGACCCAGATCCAGTCCACAATGTTGTCGGCCGGAATCCCGGTGTCGTCAAACACGCTCACGTCAACGGTCTCGTTGCCACCAAAGCCTTCGGGAACAAATCCCAGAGCCGTATATGGCTGAAGGGTCACGGCGTCGAGCAGATCCCGGGAGCGGATTGAATCCTGCATGGCTGGTGATCCACCGTCCATGGCTCCCTGTAGCATCACCGTCAGGTCCAGAACCAGCGCGTTGGAGAGGCTTTCACCGCCTACCGCGTAGGGGCTGAAGTCGCTCACGTTGCTGCGCGTCTGTGACCAGCGCTGGGCCGGAACGACCACATCGGCCATATCCGTATTTGCATAGAGCAGGTCCCAGCCTCCATCGTAGTGTGAAACACCGCTTTGGGAGCGGTCGAAGTCGCCATCCTCGTCGCCGAGTCCCCATTCCAGGGTCACGTCGACATCGGAACCACCCGTCGTCATTTCTTCAATATCCCAGACAGCATGGACAGCGTCACCTACCGGTGATCCGGTCAGACCCATGTCCAGCGGCTCGGCATCAACCCGCACGCTGAAGGTATCGGTTGCATGGCCACCGTTGGCAGCCAGAGTTGCTGGTGTGTAGCTGTTGGCGTCACCGACCTCAAACTTGAACGAGGTACTGGCGGCGAGGCCTTCGCGCACCATGTAACCGGCACCGTCGGTCACCACGTAGTCTTGCTCGTCTGCACCGGTGATGGCCGATCCGGCCTGCATGATCAGATTATTGGCACCGAGGTTGACTTTGTTGTCATTGCTGATGAAGTCGAGCGATCCCGCGATCGTCAGGTTGTCCAGCAGGTTGACATCGAATGTGGCGTCTTTGTCGATCTCGATGACATCGAAGATCGCGCCATTGGTCGTCACATCGGAATCGGCGCCGCCGCTGAAGCGCACCACGTTGGGATCGGTGCCATCGAAGGTGGATGTGCCGTCGATCAGCAGGTCACCCTCGAGTTCGATGGTGCCGTCATTGTCGATCGAGCCGCTGTTGATGTTCTCGATCCCGCCTTCCACAAACAGGACTGCACCTGGTTCGAGTACCATCGATCCCCCGTTGATGGTCAGCAGGGTCTGCGCATGGCTGATCGCGAAGCAACTGCACAATGCGCTGAATGTGAGTAGGAAAATCTTTTTCATCGGTTCATTTTTATAAGCCGCGACCCCGGCAACAAGGTGCTTTCTGGAGTCCGTATGTGAACATGTCGATAATCGTCTTGACAATTTAGGGCGATTTTGCTGTTTTATCCAGTCTAACCATACAAATCTGCCTGACCAATTAGTTATCGGTACCGTACAGTGAGTATTCTGCAGACTACCGCATATCAAACCTGTCGCCAGCAGTGCCATTATCAAAGGGATGGTATCACTGCACAAGCAAATTTCGGTCCATTTTCAAGCCTCTCAGCCATCGCGCCTCCGGAATACGTCTATCCCGGGTTTGTTCTTGCTCCACCACTCTATGACACCGCACCCTTGTTGGTCAACATTTCACGTCAAAAGGTTAACACGCACGGGGCATCTATTCCTCCAGTTCGTATCAAACTTCAGGGGGAAACAGGGTGTTGGTCAGTGGCGGATCGGGGCGATCACGATACTTTTCAGTGTTATGCTCTTGCAATATAAGAGATTGGCGAAAGAATTTGAAGGATTGGGAACAGATTTAAGGGATCAGTCCTGAGTTAGCCGTTAGCCGTCATTCTGTTCGCAGATGGCCAGTCGCAGTCTGCAATCAACAGTCCACCAGTCCGAGCCCGCTACAGTTCTTTGCGCAGGAGGGTGCTGTCTGCCGCGGGCCATGTTCGTTGTTGAATCCGACCTCTGCGACCTTTGCGCCAAGCCCTGGCGAGCTTTGCGTGAAACCATTCAATACCCGTCTCCAGTCGTCAGGATACAGTCTGTAATCGCCAATCCCAGCCCGTTATAGTCTGTTGCGCAAAGAAGCTGCTGTCTGCTGCGGGCCATGTTCGTTGTTGAATCCGACCTCTGCGAGCTTTGCGATAAGCCCTTGCGTCCTTCGCGTGAAACCATGCGATGCCCGTCTCCAGTCGGACGTGGCGCTGATTCCCGGTCCACGAGGCGTTGCGTGCACACGGAACGTCCAGCCCGCAACACCACAAAACAAAACAACCCCCAAACCTGACAGGCATGGGGGCTGCACATAACACCCAATAATAAGACTAGATATGATAATTTGGTGCAATAACTGTGCCGGAATTGATCGACAAGCTCGGCGTATATCTCGCCCAACTGCTCAGAACACGTCCGGATGTTAGATCACATAAAAAAAGCCCCACCACGTTAGTGACAGGGCTTGTCAACTCGAGCGAAGTCGAGAATTTGTCAACTCGAGCGAAGTCGAGAGTTGACCCACT
>JAWWBX010000416.1:0-3288 GCA_033720735.1 Saprospiraceae bacterium | reverse complement strand
TCCCGTCGCTGGTGGAGGCGTGCCCGGGCGATGAGATCACCGTGAGCATCGACACGACCGGCATTTTCAACCTCTCGATTACCGTCACCGGAGACAACAGCGTCAGTTGTAGTAACTGTCCGGATCCTGTGATCACGGTTGGAAGTGATGGCATCCTGCAGGTGAATGCTGAAGAACGGAGTGACTCGGCATGCGGGGCATTCGGGCAATTACCGATCGTCATACCGCAACCCGAACAGGCCACCGGTGATGCCATCATCGTGTGCGCCGGGCAGGACACCCCCATCGACCTCTCAGGAATGGGATTCATCAACCCGCGGTTGATGATCGACAATGGCAGCCTGAGCTGCAATACCTGTCTCGACCCGGTGATCAGTGGCCTGACCACGCAGGCCATCTTGACGGTGACTGACGACAACGTGAGTCCTGGATTCTGTGTTCGTGAAACGCTGATTCCCGTGATCCTGGCCGACACCGCAGAAGTGGATGCGTTCGTCATCAGTGATCCCAGTCCCAGCCAGGGCGAATTGGTTGGCATCTCCCTCGTGACCATGCCACAGCCACCACCGGGCACGGTGTTCGAATGGGTGGTCAATGGTGTGCCGCACAACGAAACGACACAAACGGTGACCGTTCAGCTCAATGAGGAGGTCAATATCGTCACGGTGAGCTGGATCAACAGCAACGGCTGTCTGCAGACCTACTCCGAAGTGATCGAAACCGACCCGCCGGGCGTGATGATCCCCAATGCCTTTACCCCCGACGACGATGAGATGAGCATCAACGAAATGTTTCGTCCGACTCTTGAGGGCAATGTATCGATCGACAACATGCTCATCTTCAACCGCTGGGGCCAGTTGGTGTACGAAGGGAATGACCCGGACGGATGGGATGGGACCTATAACGGAGAACCCGCCCCTCCGGAAGTCTACGGTTACCTGATCCGCCTCCAATTCCCCAACGGGATACGGACCTACAAGGGTGACGTGACGCTGATCCGCTGATCGCTGTCAGTACAAAAAATTTGAGCATCACGCCGGGCGCGTAGTAACTTGTCGTGCAAAGCAAATTCTGAGCGTCGATGCCCCGTCTCAATATCAACACGGCTTCAGCAGCTGCCCTGACCGACCTGCCCGGGATCGGGCCATCCCTTGCGCAACGTATCGTGGACTTTCGGTCTCAGAACGGGCCCTTCGTGCGAAAGCGGGATCTGCTTGGCATCACCGGGATCTCTGAACGGGTGCTGGAACCACTGATCGACCGCATCGCGCTCTCACCAAGCGGTGCAAGTAGCCAGAGTTCAGACCACGTAGCAGGCGCACCTTCTCTTCCGGAACCGGAGACCCCTCTCCCAACAACGCCGGACCGTATGGATGAACATGCGGCCCAGGCCAGCGCAGACGACCAGTCTTCTGCCCACAAGCAATCCTCAGACACCAAATCCGATCGCAAGGGCCGGAAAAAGAAGAAAAAAAAGAAAGCCCAACGCAATCGCCACGCCATCAGACAACTGGCCCGGCAAGCCGGCATCAAACCAACGACTCTGGCTGCCGTCATCAAGACGATCGCATTGCCAGGCGGTTTTTTGAAAGACGGGCGCCCGGCAGCGTGGTTCAATGGCGAAGCCTTCTGGATGGAGCTCAAGCAGCGTGGACTCAACACCAAAGCCATCCGCAAACAGTACCCGACCGTCGTCCACATGAAGAATCCTGGAAAATACCCGCTCAAGGGCAGCAAGGAATACCGCCGCATCAACCGCGCAGTGCGGATCCATCCCCAGGCTGCACTGCGTGCCACCTACTGGGGAAAATACCAGATGCGCGGAGCACTCTACAAGAAAGCGGGATTCAACAAAGTGAACGCATTTGTCCATGCTGTGCACGACTCCGAAGACAGTCACATAGCAGCGATGCTCAATGTCCTGCAGACGCGCAAGATCACGCAGGCGCTGAAGCGTCGTGACTGGCCAGCCTTTGCACAGTTGTACTTCGGTAATTCCCAACAAAAGCAATGGGCCAGGTCCCTTCATAAGACCTACCGCCAATTACGCAAATCCAAAAAGCGACGCTAATGGGGCTGCAATGCCAGCGTGATCTCTTCAGACTCGAAGACGATGTCCATTATATTAACTGTGCCTACCAGGCGCCTCTCATGCGCCAGGCCGAGGAGGCGGGCCGGATCGCACTGCGGCAGCGTACGCGCCCCTACACGTATACCGTCAAGGATTTCTTCAAACCGGTCAGGCGCGTCAAACAGCAGTTTGCGAAGCTAATCGGTGCACCAGATCACGAGCGTATCGCGGTCATCCCCTCAGTGTCGTACGGGATCGCCACGGTTGCCGCCAATGTCGACCTCAAAGCCGGTGAAAACATTGTAGTGGTCAGCGAGCAGTTTCCGAGCAACTACTACGCGTGGAAACGTCTCTGCGCAGAACGGGGTGCGGAATTGCGTGTCATCGAAGCACCCGAGAAGCGGACGGACTGGAGTATGCGGATTGCCATGGCGATCAACGAACAAACCCGCGTGCTGGCGATGGGCCATGTCCACTGGGCCGACGGGACCAAATTTGCCATCAGCGGCATTGCACAAAAGGCGCGCTCGATGGGGGCGCTGGTGATCATCGATGGCACGCAGTCGATCGGTGCCCTGCCATTTCCCTTCCAGGAAGTGCAACCGGACGCCCTGATCTGTGCCGCATACAAATGGCTGCTCGGCCCCTACTCCATCGGCCTGGCCTATTATGGGCCGTGGTTTGACGACAAGCTTCCCATCGAGGAAAACTGGATCACCCGCGAGCGCAGCGATGATTTTCAAAACCTGGTCATGTATCAGGACCACTACCGGCCAAAAGCGTTTCGCTATTCAGTCGGCGAGAGCAGCAATTTTCTCCTGGTACCGATCCTGCTGGCTGCACTCAAGCAGCTCAACGCCTGGCGGCCGAAGCGCATCCAGCGCTATTGCCAGAAACTGGTGGAGCCCTACATTCCCGGCTGGCAGGAAATGGGATTTCAGATCCCGGACAAAGAAGACCGCGCTGCGCATCTGTTCGGGATCCGGGTACCGGCAGGGACTGACCTGGACCAGATCAAACCGATCCTGCGCAAGCACCAGGTGCATGTTTCGTTCCGCGGTGATGCGCTCAGGGTCTCTCCACACCTCTACAACAATCAGGACGACATGGCTGCCTTGACCAAAGTCCTGAAGGCGATGGCTTCGACACGTAAACGCGTCAAGACGTGACGTTGCCGGGCGCCACGAGATCGCGGTAACATTGCAGCAGTTTCGGCT
>JAWWBX010000415.1:0-3288 GCA_033720735.1 Saprospiraceae bacterium | reverse complement strand
GGCTGTACAAACGGCAGACGACCATCCCATTCACCCGTATCCAGCACGTGGATGTCCGTCAGGGCGTGCTTGAGCGTTCCTACGACCTTGGCAAACTGAATATCTACACTGCGGGAGGCCAGGGCAGCGACCTGTCGATCCCGGGACTCAGGTTTGACGAGGCACAGCGATTGAAGGCTTTCATTCTCGGTAAAGTGACGGAAGATGAAGAGGAGTGACCTGCACGAACGACAACGGCAGTCGTTTTATGCGATCATCTTCATCCTGCTCAAATTTGTCCGCAACTTCATTCGTCAGCTGTGGCCGGTCCTGGTGGTGGTATTGGTCGGGCAGTCAGACAATATCCGGTTTTTCGCCATCGGACTGACCATCCTGATCGGGATCATCTCCTTTGCCAGTGCGCTCATTTCCTACTACAAGTTTTTCTTCTTCATTGAAGGAGATCAACTCCACATTGAAAAAGGCCTCTTGCGACGTACCCGGCTGAATCTGCCCTTCGACCGTATCCAGACCATCGATTTTGAACAGAGTATCCTGCACCAGGCATTCAAGGTGGTGCGCGTCAAGGTCGACTCGGCCGGCACCAAAACAAGCGAGATCGCCTTCGATGCCCTGGAGATCGACCGGGCCAGTCAACTGAGAGACTACATTCTCGCCCAGAAGGAAGAAGCCGGCCAGGAACAGGCTGCCGAAGCTGTCGCCGACGAACCAGCCGAGGTCATCCTCCACCTGCAGCCTGGCGACCTGCTGAAGATCGGGATCAGCCAGAACCATTTCCGGACGGCCGGGATCATCTTTGCTGCGGCCTGGGCCTTGTTGGAGAATATCGACCAGGTCCTCGAACAGGACCTCTTTGAACAGGTGCAGGAAGAAGCGGCCATGCTCCTGCAGGGTTCGCTGATCGTGGTGCTGATCGCTATCCCACTCTTTTTGTTTGTGTCCTTCCTGTTTACCCTGGTCCGCACGATCATCGTCTATTTCGACCTGCGGTTTATGAAGACACGCCATGGCTTCAAGCTGGTCGCGGGCTTGCTCACGCGGAAAGAGAAAAGCGCCCAGCGCAACAAGATCCAGATCATCGCCTGGCGCGACAACCCCGTGCAGCGGTTGTTCGGCATCTTCCGGCTTAATTTATACCAGGCCTCGAGCGATGACGTGATCGGCAGCAAGTCCATCGCCGTGCCCGGCTGCTTCAAGACCCATGTCGACGAAACCATTACCAACGTGTTTCCGGGTGCGCTGGAGGCCCCGTATGAGATCCACGGGATTCACCCGCTGGCGAGATTCCGGTTTGTGTTGTTCTTCGGTCTGGTGCCCTGCCTGGTCGCCACCGGTCTGGCCTGGCTGGTGCGCGAGCAATTGGTGTGGTGGATCTGGCTCTATCTCCCCTTCTCAGTGTGGATGGCAATCCTCTATCACCGCAAGCGCAAACTGCACCTGCACCAGGACTTTGTGATCTCGGCCAAAGGCATCTTTGGCAACAGCTACAAACTGATGGAGATCTACAAGATCCAGGCCGTCAAATTGAGCCAGTCGTTCTATCAATGGCGCAAGGACCTGGCCACGGTGACGATGTACACCGCTTCGGGGGACTTGAGTATTCCGTTCATCCCGTATGAGAAGGCAAATCAGCTTCGTGACTATATCCTGTACCGCGTGGAGCAGGACGGGCGCGACTGGATGTAGAGACCTCCCCATTCCCTATCTTCCACCCAAACTTCCTCCATGTATTCTTCGCAGGACGAAAAGGCCTTGTTTGCGCTGTCAAAGCAGTTGCTCTCCGGTGACACAGGTGATGTGGCAACAACCATCGCTGACCTCCGGCGCGTGATCAATTTTCACGAATGGAAGTACTACATCCAGAACAATCCATCGATCAGCGACTTCGAATACGACCAGCTCTACAAGAAACTGGAATCCCTTGAGCAGTCCCATCCCGAACTGGTCACGCCGGACTCCCCGACTCAGCGCGTCTCCAGCGACCTGACCGAGGACTTCCCGACGGTCGAGCATATCGTACCGATGCTCTCCCTGGACAACTCATACAATGCGGAAGACCTCGTGAAATGGGACGAGCAGGTCAAAAAACTGACCGGTGAAGAGGAGATCGAATACGTCGTAGAACCCAAATTCGACGGAGGCAGCATCGCGATCATCTACGAAGACGACCAACTTGCCAGGGCAGCCACCCGTGGCAATGGCCAGGCGGGTGAGGAAATGACGCCCAATGCGCGTACGATCAAGTCCCTTCCCTTGCACGCGGCCTTCTCACGACACGGGATCCACCGGGTGGAACTGCGCGGAGAGGCGGTCATCCGCAAAGACCGGTTTGCCTTGCTCAATAAAGAACGTGAGGCAGAGGGTCTGCCGATCCTCGCCAACGCGCGCAACAGCGCTACCGGAGCATTGCGCACCAAGGACCCGCAGGAAACAGCCCGGCGCCGGATCGAGGCTTTCGTATTCCAAATGGGGTATGCGGTGGACAGTGATGGGAATGACAAGCTGCCCGACATCCGCGACCACAATAGCGCCATCGAAATGCTGTCCTCCCTCGGGTTCAAGGTGTCGCAAGCTGGTCGCCGGGTCTGTAAAACGATCGATGAAGTGCACGCGTTCTGCGCCGAATGGCAGGAGAAGCGCGATACCTACCCATACGAGATCGACGGGATGGTGATCAAGGTCAATGATTTTGAACTCCAGGAACGCTGCGGTGCGACCAGCCATCATCCCCGCTGGGCCATCGCCTTCAAATTCAGGGCCAAGCAAGCCACCAGCAAACTGGTCAGTGTTGAATACCAGATCGGCAAGATCGGTTCGGTCACCCCGGTGGCCAAGATCGAGCCGGTCCAGTTGGCAGGTGTGACGGTCACCTCCATCTCATTGCACAACGAAGATTTCATCACCGGCAAGGACATCCGCCTGGGTGACACCGTGCTGGTCGAACGGGCGGGAGACGTCATCCCGTACATCGTCAAGCCGATCACCGAGCTGCGTGATGGTACCGAACAGGTCATCGACTTTCCGCGGGCATGCCCGGCGTGCGACACTCCGCTCATCCGCCCGGAAGGTGAGGCCGCCTGGCGCTGCCCCAACTTTCAGTGCGAGGCGCAGGTCCTCCAGCGGATGATCTTCCACATTTCGAAGGATGCGATGGACATCGACGGCTTCGGGTACAAGTATGTCGAACGCTTCTATGAGCTGGGGTGGCTGCGGTCGCTCGCCGATTTCTACAACCTGGACTACGACAAGATCGCCGGGCTGGAAGGCTTCGGGACCAAATCGGCCGAG
>JAWWBX010000414.1:0-3289 GCA_033720735.1 Saprospiraceae bacterium | reverse complement strand
GCCTTGACAATACTCTGGCCGGCCTGTCGGACGCCACGGTCTTTGCACCAACCAATACGGCCTTCAATGCACTGGGTGTAGATCTCGATGCATTGACCGATGAGGCGCTTTCCGAGATCCTTCTATATCATGTGATCGCCGGAGCAACCATCAGATCAGGCGAGATTGCTGATGGCCAGTCGTACGTGAATACTGCAGCGACGACCGGCCCTGATGACAGCGCATTGTCAATGCTCATTGAGAAAGATGCCGCTGGCGTGTCGATCAATGGAAACATCAATGTTGTGGCAGCCGACATTATCGGCAGCAATGGTGTCATCCATGTTGTCGACGCAGTGATCATGCCACTCGACATCGTGGGCCATGCCGTCGCCAATAGCAACTTCTCGGAGTTGGTCGGCGCTCTCGGAGCCGCCAGTGGTGATCTGGTAGCGATCCTCTCAGGTGACGGACCATTCACTGTGTTTGCGCCTGTCAACAGTGCGTTCGAGGCGATCTCAGATGTGGTAGCCGGGCTTGACGCTGACCAGCTGGCTGCAGTACTGACCTATCACGTTGTGGGCGGCGCAAATGTGCGTTCAACACAACTGACGGACGGACAGCAGGTAAACACCGTCAATGGATCGTCATTCACGATCAATCTGGGTGCAGGTGCCACCATTACCGACACGCAGGGTAATACGGTAGATATCATCCTGACCGACGTGCAGGCAACCAATGGGGTCATCCACGTGTTGGATGCCGTCATTCTGCCACAGCTCTAGAAAGCATTTCATGTCAATTCGAGGAAGGCTGTCCGCTCCGGCGGATAGCCTTTTTTCTTGTCAATACCGTGGACGAATCGCCCTGAGGATGGTGCCCACCCCGGTCCTGTGAGCAGGATCGTCGCTGACCTGTCGCCAGAACACTTCCTGGTTGTGACTGATCACAAACGTCGAGGCCAGTGCGAGAAAGGCTTCTTCGCTTCCGTTGTTCAGTGCGATATTCACACCCGTCGAAGCATAGACGTGCTGCCGGTACGCAGTGCTGACCTTGTATCCAACACCAAAGACGTCCATGATCGCACCACCCGTATCCGACAAGAGCGGAAATACGGTTTGAGTTCGTTGTCGTGTCCGGACCAGGCTTTCCGGTTGTTCCGGACTGATCGCAATCAGCTGCAAGCCACTACCAGCCAGCACGTTCAATGAATCCTGCAGGACGCGCAGATGTGCCAGGCAGGGTTCGTGCCAGAATCCGCGGTAGAAGACCACCACCACGGGGCCCTTATCCAATAACTCCGACAACCGGATGCGTTTGCCGTCAGCAGAGACCGCTGAAAAATCACTGATCGCCTCACCCGCCTCTTTGGCTTTGGGCAACACGCCGGCTGCCGCCTCGGCATCGGTCCAACTTTGCCCTACGAGGCCATGGACGCCCATCAACATGATGAGCGATATGCCAAGCAGGCAGCGTGTGATATTCGGCCAGGCCATACGGAAATTATTGATCGACACTGAGGCCCGTAAACGCATCGTATTTCATAACCCAGTCACCATCTTCTTTCACAAATTCGACGTCTGACCAAAAGGGCCGGTTGATAAAACGCATCCCGCTTTGGTACAACAAGACACCCCAATCCACCATCAGATATCCTTCCTCTTCGCGCACTTGCAGCAACTGGTTGGGGCGGTAAAAATCGGGACCGAACTGATACCCTCCGCTCACCTGTGGCGCCACGTCCGGGGGCACGCTGCCGTCACCGGCGATGGGTGGCTCGACCGGCATGCCGAACATGATGCCGGCAATATCGATGCTCATCTGTGTGGGCACAGGTACGTAGTTGTTTGAGAGGATGATGATACACAGTTCCTCTTGCGGATACACACTGATCACTGCAGTATAGCCGGGACTGCGGCCGTTGATATGGAACTGCGGCCGGTCATGCCGCGGCCTGATAAACCAGCCGTACCCCACATTGTCAGTGTGCTCTGTCAGCATCTGGTCCCGCGACTCCGGAGATACGACCTGTCCCGACAGGAAGGCCTGCGTCCAGCGGTGCAGGTCGTGGGTGGTTGAATACAGCGAGCCGTTGCCCGTCTTGACTGACCAATTGATCTGACGGGCACGCTGCTTGTCATTGACCCCGACGGCTTCATAGCCAGGAACAATACTGACCTGTTCTCGCGGATGTCGGCCCGGATGTCCGGTATGGTCCATCCCCAACGGTGCAAAGAAGCGTGTTGAAAGAAATTCCCCGAAGTTCTGTCCGCTGACCTCCTCCACGATGTAAGCCAGCAGGTTGTAATTGGAATTGCTGTATCCGTATCGCTCACCAGGCTCGAACCGCAACGGGAGGTGCTTGAAATGTGTGATCAGTCCGGGCAAGTCATTGGTCTGCTGCTCGAGTGCGTGGTAGACCGGCAGACCGTTGACATTGGGAATCCCCGAAGTGTGCGTGAGGAGATGATGCAGGGTAATGGCATCTCCGCGCGTGTGGTCGGGCACGAATTTCGAGAGCGGATCAGCGAGCGCCAGTTTGCCCTCTTCAACCAACGCCATGACTGCCGTGGCAGTAAAGGGCTTGGAAACCGAAGCGATCTGAAACACGCTGGCCGGGGTGTGCTCCACACCTGACTCGGCATCAGCCTGACCAAAGGCATGGTGGTAGACGACTTCTCCTGCACGGCTGATCAGTACCACCCCCGCAAAGTTGTTGGAGGCGACCAGCGGCTGGACGTACTTCTCCACCATTTCCCAGTCCTGTGAGTGCAGCGAGGAAAATCCTGCCAATGCGATGAGGATCAGAATGCGATACTTCACCATCCCCTGAAATTAGGGAATGCCCGGCAAAAGGTGCTCCGGCGTGCTGTCGATCCCTAATTGAGGCCCGACCGTCTATTTGCTGAGGATGCGCTCGAAGATCTCCGGCAGCTGAAACGCCTTCAGGTCTTTGGCTACGATCTCGAAATCGCTATTCATGACATACAACTCTGGTGTGATGTCGACATGCCATTTGTAGGTATGATCTTGCGGGTTGGCCGGATCGTAGGCATTGATCCAATCGAGATTGCCTTTGGCGACGTAGTCTTTCCAGACGGCTTCATCATTGAGCGTGCACAAAGCGAGCACCTCGACTCCACGGTTGCGCCACTCGTGATAGACCTCGAGCACTTTGGGCGTTTCCTTACGGCAGTTGTCGCACTCAGGCGTGTAAATAAACAGGACGATTGCCCTGGCTTTGATACCATGCAGGGTGATCTCCTCGCCATTCAGTCCCACCAGCGAAACATCCTGGCCGATCCTGCCG
>JAWWBX010000413.1:0-3295 GCA_033720735.1 Saprospiraceae bacterium | reverse complement strand
TTGCCAGACGGGCGGCCGGTGTGGGCGGGCACCTATTTCCCCAAAAAGGAATGGATCAACGTGCTGGAGTACTTTATCGAACTCAAGCGCGATGAACCGGAAAAACTGCAGGAGTATGCACAGCAACTCGTCAAGGGCATTCAACAGACCGAAGAGCTGGTTCCTGGGCGGGAAACGACCTTCTACCGCGACACGCTGCAGGTGATCGCCCAGCGCTTTGTCGCCAACGTTGACCCCAGACGAGGCGGGCGCACCGGCGCTCCCAAGTTCCCGATGCCCAACAACTACAAGTTCCTGATGCGCTACGCGTTCCTGACCGGCGGAGACAGTGCGCGCCAGGCCGTGCGCGTTACCCTCGACCATATGTCGCGCGGGGGGATCTACGACCAGATCGGTGGTGGTTTTGCACGCTATTCCGTTGATGACCGCTGGCACGTACCGCATTTTGAGAAGATGCTGTACGACAATGGCCAGCTCGTCTCCCTCTATGCCCAGGCCTATCAATGGTGGGAAGAGCCGTTGTACGCGCAGATTGTGAAAGAGACATTGGCCTTCGTCGCCCGTGAGCTGACCGACGAGCAAGGCGGGTTTTATTCCTCACTGGATGCAGACAGCGAAGGGGAGGAGGGCAAGTTTTACGTGTGGACCGCAGCAGAAATTGATGCACTCTTTCAGGATGCACAAGTGCGCGCCGTGGTCAAGGACTATTACGACATCCGTCCCGAAGGCAACTGGGAGGAAGGTAAAAACGTGTTGCAGGTGCTCAAGACCGACCAGGAGGTCGCCGATGCCCACGGGATCACTGTAGAACAGTTGGGCACCATCATCGCCTCGGCAAAAGAGACTTTGATGGCTGAGCGAGACAAACGTGTACGGCCCGGTCTCGACGACAAGGTGCTCACCTCGTGGAACGCCCTCATGCTGAAAGGCTACGTGGACGCTTATCGCGCCTTCGGCGACGCCGCCTATCTGGAAACCGCCCTTACCAACGCCCGCTTTCTCGAGAATAACATGGTGCGCAAGGATGGCGGGCTCAATCGCAACTATAAAGACGGCAAATCAGTCATCAACGCCTTCCTCGATGACTATGCCCTGCTGGCCGAAGCCTGGATCGCACTGTATGAGGTGACCTTTGACGAAGCCTGGCTCGACAAGGCGCGTGATCTGGTGGACTACACACGCCAGCACTTTTTCGACGAAGCCACCGGCCTGTTCTTCTACACCTCGGATCTTGATCCGCCATTAGTGGCCCGCAAGAAAGAAACCGGGGACAACGTGATTCCGGGCAGCAACTCCGTCATGGCCAAGGTCATGCACAAACTCGGTCTGTATTTCTACGACACCGAATTGCTGGATCTCTCGGCACAAATGCTGGCAGCCATGGTGCCTGCCATCGTGTCTACCGACCAGCCCAACTTCTATTCCAACTGGTGCGACTTCTATATTGACCAGGTGTGGCCGCGCTACGAGGTTGCGATCGTGGGTCCGCAACATGCAGAGAAAAGCCATGCGATGATGCAGCACTTCCTTCCTCATGCCATCTTTCTTGGCGGCGCCGATGAGGGTTCGCTGCAACTGCTCAAGGACAAACTACAGGAAGGTGAGACGATGATCTACGTCTGCCAGAACAAGGTGTGCAAGTTTCCGGTCACCGAAGTCGATGATGCCATTGCACTGATGGACTGATCGGCAGGTCAGTCGATCTCTGTGATCAGACCGTCACTGCATTGATAGACGCGGCCGGGAAATTTTTCAATGATGCGGATGTCGTGGGTAGCCATCAGGATGGCAGTATCGTAGCGTACGGCCAGGGCGCGCAGCAAACGGAGGATCTCGACGGATGTATCCGGATCGAGATTGCCCGTCGGTTCGTCGGCCAAAATGATCTGCGGCGTATTGAGCATGGCGCGGGCGATCACCAGCCGCTGCTGTTCTCCGCCCGACATGGCGTGCACTTTCTTGTCCAGTGCATTGACCAGTTCGACATCGCTCAGGACTTCGATCACCCTGTTGAGTTTGTCTGATTTGGATTTCCACCCCGTCGCATCGAGCACAAACATCAAATTGTCTTTCACCGTCCATTCATTGAAGAGGTAGAATTCCTGAAAGACGATGCCTAGTTTACGTCGTAGTCCGCTCACCTGCGTACGATTCAGGCTGGTGAGATCGTAGCCTGCGATGTAGCCCTTCCCCTCAAGCAGCGGCAACTCGCCCCAAAGGGTCTTGAGCAGGCTGCTTTTGCCGCTGCCCGTCTTGCCGACCAGATAGACAAACTCTGCTTTGCTCAGCGAGATGTCTACATTGCGCAGGACTGTGCGTTCTCCGTTCCGGATCGAAGCCTGCTTGAGATATGCGATGTGTTCCATGGAGACTGGGGTCAAATTTAGACGGATTCTGTTATTTCCCGGCTACTTCGCACGATGGCTGTGAAACGCGTATTTTTGCGCCGGAAAACACAACATTTGTGACGCCCCGGCATTCTAAATGGTAACTATGAAAAGAATCCATGTCATTAGCATCGTCCTGATCGTTGCGGCCATCGCCATGCTGATCTCGGCCTCGGATGATCTGAGCACTTACAGTTCCTTTGCTGATGCGCGTGCCACCACAAAGAAGGTGAAGATCGCCGGACAACTGGCGAAAGACCGCGAAATGTATTACAACCCCGAGCAGGATCCGAATTACTTCAGCTTCTACCTTGAAGATCAGGACGGCGAACAACGCAAGGTGATACTTCTGAGTGCAAAGCCGCAGGATTTCGAAATGTCTGAGCAGGTCGTGGTTACGGGTAAATGGAAAGATGAGGATTTTATTGCGAGCAGTGTACTGCTCAAATGCCCTTCCAAATACAAGAACGAAGAGATCTTCCTCAAAGAGGAAGGCACCATCTGACGCTGCCGGATTGCGCATGCCGGCGTGTGTATCGGGAGCGTCAACCTCTGTCTGCCAACGCAATGCATCATCATCCCAGCAGCTAATGCCAATACAAATTGCAGGAAGTTCAATATATCGGTGAAACACTCTGGCCGGGCATCGTCGGTCACCTCGCAGTTCTGATCGCTCTGGTCAGTGCTCTGAGCGGGGCGATTGCTTTTTTCAAAGGCATGCGATCCCCGGGAAGCAGCTGGACGTCGCTGGGGCGCACATTCTTCATCGTGCACGGAGGGTCAGTATTATTGGTCATCGGCCTGCTCTTCTTCATGATGCTCAGCCAGTTTTACGACTACGCCTATGTATGGGAGCATGTGTCGGCAGAACTGCCGCTACGCTACATTTTTTCGGCGATCTGGGCGGG
>JAWWBX010000412.1:0-3297 GCA_033720735.1 Saprospiraceae bacterium | reverse complement strand
CGTCGGGACACACAATGATCATCTGATGCTGGTCTGCGAGACTCAGGATAATGGCAGCTTTTTCAATCCAGTTACGATGATCGCCGCCGGCACCGTGGAGCAGGTAAAGGACCGGGTATTGTCTGGCGGATGTTGCGTAGGAACCCGGCACAATGACGGTATGCACCAACTCCCGCTGCATGGTCTGGCTGTAGACCTTCAATGTGTCGGTCCATGCGGCCAGCAGCATCACCGGCATGCCGGCCACAAGCAGGAAGAGGCAAAGGCGACGTCTGTTCATCGGAATGAGAGCTGGCAGATGACGGGCAAATGATCTGAAAAATGGCGGTTGTTCGCGCGCCGCATCTCGACATGCACATGCGACAGCACCTGGAAGTCCCGGACCATGACATAGTCAATACGCCGTTCTATCGGACTCTGCAGTGCAAACCCATTCCAGGTGCCATCCGGCCCGATGCGTTCGCCCTCACTGATGTCGTAGGCGTCCTGCAAGGTGCCCTTTAGAACACGCATTGGCTCCTCCTCCGGAGTGGCGTTGAGATCGCCGAGCAGGATCACTGGTAGGTCGCTGGCGTCGATCTCTCGCGCGATCACGCGCGCTGATTCGCTGCGCGCCTGCCGTCCGACATGATCAAAATGGGTGTTGAAGACAATAAAGCTTCGACCCGACGCCTGGTGACGGAAACGCCCGACGGTGCAGATGCGCTCGAGTGCGGCATCCCACCCAATGCTGACCTGGTCGGGCTGTTCCGATAGCCAGAAGGTGCGTTGGGTTTCTACGGCGAGCTGCGTGCTGTCGTACAGGATGGCCGCATACTCTCCGCCGGTCTTGCCATCCTCACGCCCGACCCCGAGGTAGGTGTAGTCAGTGAGGGCGCTGTCGAGATACGCGAGCTGGTGATGCATGGCTTCTTGCAGCCCGATGACTTCCGGGTGCATGCGAAACAGGAGATCTGCAAGTTCTGCTTTGCGGGCATCCCAGCGGTCAGGGCCGTCACTCGGGTTGTCATACCTGATGTTGAATGACATCACATAGAATGACTGCCCATGCACTTCGGCCAAGATGACCAATGACCACAGGATCAGGACGGACTTCAGGGACATACATGGAAAGATACGTAGCGGTCCCAACTATTGGCGGATGGGTACGAGTGTGAAGCTATCCATGCCGCCTGGCAGATCTTTAGTGGTTGGTTGTCCGTGCTTCACGTGTATCGTCCGGAAAGGGATTTCGGGGCAACATTACAATACGCCGTGGTCAGCACTTCGCGCAGAACTTCGGGGCGAATCTGCGCAAGGTCGATCGTTGACCAGCCCCGTCGTCCCCAGCCCCCTGCAACCGGCTGCAGGGCAGGTATCCGGGCCACCCAATCCGGCTGCTGCTCCGGCGTCAGCTTGACGACCATCTGGCCGTCCGTTTCGCTCAGGGTTGCAAAGATCTTGTTACGCACACGAAACGAGAGCTTTTCGAAGTGCGGTTTCAGCTCGGTTTCAGGAAATGAGCCGGCGAGTGCGATGGCATCTTTTACCTCCAATGACCTGACATTTACGCTTGCGATCTTCCGTTTGTTGGCACCATGCGATCTCACTCGAACATCCTGGACTTCGTCACGGCCTCATGGATTTCCTCCAGCCCCATCAGGGCTGCCGGTCCGTACCACTCCAGCAGTTCCATCTCGAGTGAACCAGCCTGCACTGCCGGGTCTGAGTTGGTCAGCGCCTCGGCTTCAGCCAGGCTGTCAACAGCGAAGATGTAGATGCCCCGCAAGTCCCCATCCCCGTAAAAGGGGCCAGCTACCACCAGTGTCCCCTCTTCAGCAAGTCTGGTAATGTTCTGAAGGTGGGCAGCCTGCAATTCGGCGGCCTTCACAGAGTCCATGGTGCGATTCGGGCCGCGGCGCAGGAACGCCATCACATACTTGCGCATGCCGTAGTCGTCGGCACCGTAGGCAGCAGCCCGGACCGAGTCGTAACCATTGGCGACGGTCAGGCTATCGGCGGTATCAGGCGCATCCGGATTGTTGCTACCCGGTCCGCAAGCCATGATGCAAGCCAGGCTGACGATGAGAAAAGCAACGACGGTTTTCACAATCCCGTGGTTATTGCGCCCGGGTCAGAACGGCACGCTGCAGGCTGGCGATCGGGTGACTGGTCACCTCCTGACCCACATCTGCCTTTTGACCGGCAGTCACCTCGAAGACGATCTCGTTGGGTGTCATCGTATAGATCGAAGTGAGCAGAATACTGTTAGCCTCAAAGACGCTGTACAAGCGCGGGTTGTAGTACGTCGCATCGATCATCACCCCATTCCCTTCATCCAGCGCAAACAACCCCATCTCCTTGCTCTTGGCAAGCAGGCGGTAGTCCTTCACCACCGGGTTGTCGGGAGATTGATACTCCAGTTTCCATGACCAGATATTCTGGTCCGGACCCGGTGAAATGGTGAGTTGCATCGGGACCTGGTTCTCGAGGGCGCTGTTGGCAAAAACATAGAGTGTGCCTTTCCAAACACCGGCGTAGTTCTCCGGAAAGCCCTCCTGAGCCTGTATGGCAGAAAATCCGGGAATGATCAGTGCGATGCAGAAAAAGAACTTGCGTAATGACATGTGTTTCGGTTTATTGATGATAGGGCAAAGATCGAAATTCCGGGCAGTTTCTATTTTAAGTCATCCAAACATTGGTAAGATCAATTTGAAATATGAAGATCGGTATCATTCGCGAAGGCAAGAGCCCTCCCGACAGCCGCACCCCGCTTACCCCGGCCCAGTGCCGCAAGTTGCGCGCGGAACACCATCTGGACATGGTGGTGCAATCGTCTGAGGTCCGCTGCTTCCCGGATGACGACTATCGTGCAGCAGACGTGCCGGTGGTGTCTTCGGTCGGGGATTGTGATGTGCTGCTTGGTGTGAAGGAAGTACCGGTTGACGACCTGATCGCAGGCAAGACCTACTTTTTCTTCTCACATACCATCAAGGAGCAGCCCTACAACCGGGATCTGTTGCGGGCCATCTTGCAGCGCAAGATCCGCCTCATCGATTATGAGGTGCTGACCGATGACCAGGGAATGCGGCTGATCGCGTTCGGCCGCTTTGCCGGGATGGTGGGCGCACACAATGCCTTGTGGACATACGGTCGACGCACCGGCACCGTGTCGTTGCCACGGATGAAGGATTGCCATGACTACGCCGCCGCCAGAGAGATCTATCAGGATACCTCGTTGCCGCCGTGCCGTGTGGTCCTGACCGGTACCGGCCGGGTGGCCAACGGCGCGGCTGCAGTGCTCGACGACATGGGCTT
>JAWWBX010000411.1:0-3367 GCA_033720735.1 Saprospiraceae bacterium | reverse complement strand
TGAAGCAAGGTGCCACCAACCCAGAAAGGCTGGTAGCCAAATCACTGCTTTGACGCCGTGGATACCCCGGTGGTGTTGAGGCGATCCAGCAGGTCTTGCTGTTGCATGATGAGTTCCTGTTGTTGAGCGACCTGGGTTTGCAGATCCGAGATCATTGTCGACAGTTCCTGCACCGCCTTGATCAGCGGTACGGTAAATTCTGCATACTTCAACCCGTAGAGGTCGCCTTCTTCCTGCGGATGGTAGACGGCATTAAAATCAACGCCTTGTTCGGTGACAACGCGTTCCACCTCCTGGGCGATCAGGCCGGTTTGCCGGATCTGGCTCTTGCGGAGACGGCCGTTGGTTACAAAGTCAGGCGGCGGTTGGTCAAAGCGCTTGCCATGCGTATCGTACTCGGCGTCTTCACCGATCATCCGGGCAACATCTTCGTAGTCGACCCGATAGCTGACCGGACGCAGTCGATTGATAAAGTCCAGACCGGGCACGGTTTCACGGATGTCACGTTTCACCCGCCGATCACTGAGGTCTGTCCATCCGGCGTAGCCCCCGATCTGGATGATGGACGAGTTGCCGATGCGCACGACGTCACCCGCACTGATTGTTGCGCCAAATCCAAGAGCCGTACCGTTGGTCCGATTGAACCCCCCTTCACTGGTGTCGTAGCCGATCAGGGTGCAGGCCGTATTGCTGGCCTGGTCCGACATCGCGCTCATACCGACGACGGTATTGAGTGAGCCGTTGGTATTATTCAGTCCGGCCGTGTGCCCGATGAAGGTATTGCGCTCACCGGTGGTGGTATTCGTTCCGGCCAACCGGCCCACGTAGGTGCTTTCGTATGCCGTCGAAAGATTGTATCCGGCGTCTGCGCCGACGACGACATTGCTGTAGCCGGTCGTGGCAAGTGCTCCGGCATCCTCGCCGACGTAGGTATTCTGGCTGCCGGATGTCGTTTGCTGCCCGGCCTGGTTGCCGATAAAGGTATTCTCGCTACCGGTGTTGGTCCACTTGCCCGCGTTGCGGCCGACAAAGGTGTTTTGGGATCCCCCGGCATTGATGTTTCCGGCGTCGAATCCGACAAAGGTATTTTGTTGACCCGTGGTGTTGCTGTAGCCTGCATTCCTGCCGACAAAGGTGTTCTGGAATCCCGATGTGTTGGTCCGGCCTGCAGAACGTCCAATGAATGTATTATCACCACCGGTGGAGTTGCTTCTGCCGGCCTCATAGCCGACCATCGTATTGTCTGAAGCAAGATTATCGTAGCCGCTATATGCTCCAATCAGCACATTGTAGGTTCCTATGGCATTGCTGTAGCCGGCGTAGGCACCCATGAATGTGTTGTTGTCGGCGGAGTTGGAGTAGCCCGCATCAAAACCGATCAACGTGTTTTGGATTCCGTCGGCATTATTGATCCCTGCATTGCCACCGAGAAACGTATTGTTGGTGCCCATGGAGTTGCCAAAGCCGGCAAAGTAGCCCACAAAGGTGTTGTCACTGGCAAGGCTCAGGGCGCCCGCACTGGTGCCCACATACGTGTTGGAGTTGCCCGTGCCGTTGCCCTGACCGGCGCTCTTGCCGATAAAGGTATTTGAGTGGCCAGTGCTGTTCCACTGGCCACTGTAGGTGCCGGCAAACAGGTTGGCGATACCGGAGGTATTATGTTCACCACTGAAGGCACCAATAAAGCTGTTGTCGTTGGCCGTGTTGACCTCACCGGACGAAAAGCCAATGAATGTACCCCGGCTACCTGTTGCAGAAAGGCCAGCTTCACTACCGACAAATGTATTGGAGTTGCCCGATGCCCCAGACTGCCCGGCACGATAACCGACGAAGGTATTGTCCTCTTCGTTCGTGCGTTGTAGCCCGGCTTCCTTCCCGATGACAACATTCCGGTGACCTTCGGTGTTGCCGGCGCCGGCAAACTTGCCAAGAAACACATTGGAATGCCCGGTCAGGTTGTCAAGGCCACTGTTATGACCCACAAAAACGTTGTCATAGCCGGAAGTACTCACAAATCCTGCATGACTGCCCACAAAGCTGTTGTTGAGACCGCTGCACTGGGCACCCGCATTGTACCCGATCAGCACGTTATCATTGCCGTTGATCACCTGACCGGCAAAGGACCCGAGCAGCACATTCTGCTGGCCGATCACTCCCTGGCTTGCGGCCATATGACCGATCGCAAGATTGTGGTTGCCAAACATGGTTTCACCGGCCCCGTCCCCCAGATAGATACTGGTGTGCTGTGGTTCGAAGAGGAAATTGCCGTTGGCCTTCCGCAGCTGCCAGCCCAGCATGCCGCCAGTGTAGAATTTGAGGATGTCCTCATCCGGGAGCTGCTCCACATGCAAGCCGGTGTCGTCATCCAGATCGAAGACGTGATCAAAGATGAGCGCCTGCCAGCTGGCATTGCCGTACCGGTCACTCACGAGGGCTTTGCCCCTGGCTTCACTACCATCCGTGATGCGGAGTGAGTAGGAAGGAATGTAGGTGATCGCAATGCTGTCGATCCAGGCTGCATCCGCACCCGCGGATCCCTGCCCGTCTTTCTGATAGATCCATTGCAGTGTGTGACTTCCGGCATCGATCAGGCCAGTGACGAGCTGCCAATCCTGGTTTCCGGCGGCCGACCACAGGGTGTCGCCGTTGTCCGTGAAGGAGATCTTGTCACCAGGTGCCTCAGAATCCACTTTGGCCATAAAGGCGTAGTAGGCGGAACGATTGACAGGGACCACGAGCATCATTTCGAGGACGGCAGCGTCATCGTCACCGAATGGACCTGCTGTGGCTGCGATATCGCCCTCATAGACGACATCGTTGGTCAGCTCCCAGCTGGCGTCGCCGGAGTTGACAAAACTGTCGAGTGTACCGCCTTCGAAGCCGGTGTAAAACAGCAGGGAATCCGTCAGGGTGTGCTGCAGATGGAGGAGGGCATCCGGCACGGATGTTCCGACCCCCACGTTCTGGGCGTTAAGGAAAGGGAGGGGCAGGCAGCAAATTGAGATCACCAGAAGCCGAAAGAGCATACGCATAACCGATGGATTTTGTGGTCAAAATTGCGGTTCTCGTACAGCACTATCGGCGATTTTCTACTTAGCGGTGGGGTGTTTTGAGGGATCGGTCACCCCAACACACGCCGTGTGGGAAATGCAATGAATTGAAAAGCCCGTTGAATCCCCTAACTTGAGATAGCACCCAAATTCAAGACAGGGCCATGGCCGAGAAAGCCACCATCCTGATTCCCGATGTCAGCGGGTTTACGGACTTCACCAACGCCAGGGTGCTGGGCTTCCTGATGAGAACAAGCAGGGCATGATGCAGGCGATGATGGTCAATCTTGAGTTGTTTAAGAAGTATTGTGAGGCAT
>JAWWBX010000410.1:0-3393 GCA_033720735.1 Saprospiraceae bacterium | reverse complement strand
GGCGTGGGTTCCTCTCGTTTATCAAGGAGGTCGAAGTCGACCCTGAGAATCCCCGCAAGTTTTCCGTCACAGTCCCAGAGCCGTATATGCTGGCGGAAGTTGTCACCTGCAACTTCAACATCCTCCCAAAGCATGTCTATGACCCCGACGGATGGCTCGACGATGTCGCCTTGTCAGAGCTGGCGGAGGAGGACGTAGCCAACAATCTCGCCGAGACCGACAGCAACCTGGCGCACTTTGCCGAAGCATTCGGAGCGGTCGAGTTCAATCGCGATATTGTCGAGGGTTGCGGACCGTACCGGCTGGTCGAGTGGGAGACAGGTCAGCAGATCGTCCTGGAGCGGAAAGAAGACTGGTGGGGAGACAAGGTGGTTGATCGTCCGGCCCTGATGCATGCCTACCCCCAGCGGATCATCTATCGGATCATCCCTGATGAAACTACCGCCCTGAGTGCGCTGAAGGACGGTACCATCGACTTTATGGCTGAGGTGTCACCCGCCACGTTTCTGGAAATGCAGGCCGATTCACAATGGGCGGACCGATTCGCGTTCCATTCGCCGGCGGTGATGATGTACGACTACCTTGAGCTCAACAACCGACATCCGATCCTGGGTGACCGGGCGGTGCGGGCTGCCCTCGCGCATGCGATCGATTATGATGCGATCATCGAGGCCATCAACCAGGGCATGGCACAGCGTACGGTCGGCCCTTTCCATCCTGACAAGGACTACTACCACGACGCTCTGGAGCCGCCTGATTTTGACGTGGAGGAAGCCAGGGCGCTGCTGCAGGCAGCAGGATGGACGGACACTGACCAGGACGGCACCGTGGATAAAATCCTCAATGGTCAGCACACGGAGCTGAACCTGGATGTGGTGGTTTCACAACGACCGCTGGGGCAACAGATCGCTTTGCTGGTCAAGGAGAGTGCCGCACGCGCGGGTATCGAGATCGATATCATCACCAAGGACAACAGCTCATGGAGCCAGGCTGTGCGTCAGCGCGACTTTGAGATCCTGCCGATGCGTCGCCGCACGTCCCCCTCGATCAACGACCCGTATCAGACATGGCATAGCGAGAGCGATGTGCCGGGTGGCGGCAACACGACCGGATTCCGGAATGCCGAGGCCGACAGTCTCATTGACCTGATACGGACGGCGGAAAACAGCGAGGAGCGCAACCGCCTGTACCGAGAATTGCAGGAAACGCTGTATGAAGAGCAGCCGGTTATTTTCCTGTATGTGCCCCTCGAACGCATGATCGTGAGCAAGCGATTTGACATGACACCATCGTCACGGCGACCCGGCTACTTTGAGAATCTCTTCAAGCTGAGGGGGGCGGAGTGAGACGTGCGCTGACTCTCTACGTCCTGAAGCGGCTGGCGATCGCCATTCCGGTCTTGTTGGTCGTGTCATTGGTCGCCTTCTTCCTGAGCCGGGCAACCCCGGGAGACATTGTTCAGGAATACATCGCGTTGTCGCGCGACCTCGTTCCGGGCGCACAGTCCTATCTGCAGCGTCAGCGTGAATATCGCCAGGCGACCGTACGTCTCGACCGGCATTTACCTCCTTTCTACTTTGCCATCCGGCCGGCACATCATCCTGATACCCTCTACCGCATCCTGCGTAAAGATGAACGTCAGGCGGCCAGATCGCTTCTGGCCCGGCATGGCGATTGGGGCGCTGTCGATGCCTATCGGCGGTCGATCCTTGATTTGATGTACGTGCTGGAACAGCAGCGGTCAGACCAGGCAGACTGGATCTCCCCGCTGGCCCAGGATGCAGAATTCTTGCTGGTCAACGCTGTACCGGAGCGCATCGGGTTTCTGCAGGAGCAAATGCGATCGGTGATCCCGGACAGTGGCCACGCATCGCGTCGCGCCCTGCAGCTGATCGAGGAGCGCTACCGAGCACTGACAGGAAGCCGACGCAGTGCCGCTGCGTTCTTGCCTGCCCTGCACTGGTATGGATGGGACAACCAGTATCATCGCTGGCTATCCCGCATCCTGCGTGGTGACTTTGGGATTTCGCTGGTCGACGGTCGCACGGTGACACACAAAGTGCGTGATGCGGTCGGGTGGACACTCCGGATCAATCTGACCGCGATCCTGCTGGCATTTCTCATCGCCGTACCTCTTGGTGTGATGGCCGCACGCCGCGCGGGCACGGTATTTGACCGGTCGGTCAGCACCTTGCTGTTTGCCTTCTTTGCCATTCCGTCTTTCTGGTTGGCGACGCTGCTGGTTGTATTTTTTACGACTCCGGAGTATGGTGCGTGGACAGATCTTTTTCCGACCTCCGGTATCGGGACGTACCGCACGGCCAGCGGGCTCGCCAGGCTGGGTATTCTGGCGTCGCATTTATTCCTTCCGGTGCTTTGCCTTTTGCTGGCTGCCCTGGCCTATCTGACACGCCAGATGCGTGGCGGGATGCTGCGCGAGTTGGGGCAGGACTATATTAGGATGGCGCGTGCCAAAGGGTTGTCCGAACGGCGCGTGTACTGGGGGCACGCCTTTCGCAATGCCCTCTTTCCCATGATTACCATCCTGGGTGCCGCCATACCGGCTTCCATTTCCGGATCGGTGATCATCGAAGTGATCTTTAACATCCCGGGTATGGGTCGTCTGCTGTACGATGGCGTCCTGCAGCAGGACTGGCCGGTCGTATTTGTGATTGTGTTGCTGTCGGCTCTGCTTACGGTGATCGGATACCTGGTCTCCGATGTCCTTTATCGCATGGTGGATCCACGGGTAAGATTGACCCAGCGCTGATGCAGGCAGGACATGGACATATCATCCGTGATGTTTACCGCGACCGTCGTGCTCGCTGGGCTGTCCGCACGTTGGTTGTGTTCTGTTTTCTGGCCGTGTTTGGCGACTTCATCGCGAATGACAAACCGTGGTATTGCCGGGTCAACGGCAAGCACTATTTTCCGCTCCTGCGGGCGATCCCCGTCAATCTGGGCCTGGCCTCATGGCCTGCGGATCTGCAAGGCAGCGACTGGCACGACAAGCCCTATGAGCGCGTTGTCCACACCCTGATCCCTTACCGGGCTTCCAATCTGGATCTGGCAAATGCAGGGTTTGCGGGTCCATTCAGCCGACAAGAGGTGCGGAGTCTGTGGTTCAGGCACTGGTTAGGGACAGATGACCTGGGGCGTGATACCCTGGCTGGTTTGATCCGAGGCTGCCGGGTGTCGCTGCTGGTGGGTTTGTTTTCCATGCTGTTGGCGGCAATGGTCGGAGTTCCACTGGGTGCGATGAGTGGATACTTTGGCGATCGGCGCTATCGTTCACCGTGGCCTGTCGTGGCATTGTCCGCGCTTGCTGTGACCACTATTGTGTTGTATCTGGCGTTTGGAATGGCCGAGATCAGCAACGGGGCCAGCTGGTGG
>JAWWBX010000409.1:0-3404 GCA_033720735.1 Saprospiraceae bacterium | reverse complement strand
GGCTTTCATATTACCGCGGGAAATGCCGACGGCAACCAGGAGACAACCAAGGGCGGAGGGATCTACTATGCCACAGGGTCCCTGAATGGAAAACCTTTGATACAGAACTGTAAATTTTATAACAACACCGCGTACGGAAGCTCTGGTTCGTCCACTGCGCATGGCCACGGGGCTGCCATGTACATCCGTGATTCGGATACCGGAGACCCGCCCATGTATATCATCAATTGCACGTTTGAGAACAACCACTCGCTTGATCGCGGTGGTGGACTCTACATTGATTCGGAACGCAATTTCATTTTCCAGGTCCAGTCCGCGGATACGGGCAATGCCGTTGTGTACCTGATAGGGTGTACGTTTATCAATAACGAGGCGTTTGCGGCCGGAGGCGGGCTGTTTCTCGAAGCCGGGAAAACGGGTACCGTCACACTCATTGCAGACAGCCTAACCTTCACGGGAAATTCCCTGGGTTGGTTCCAGGGTGACGGGGCTGGAATCTATGCTGATGCCAGAGTTGGATCTGCGGGCAATCTGGACCTCAATTTCTCCAATACCACGTTTGATCAAAACTCCGGCAATTCCAGTTCCGACGGTGGTGCCGTGTATGTTGATGCGCAGGGTGCTACAGTTGACTATACATTTGAGAATTGCGCATTCACAAACAACTCGGCCAGAGAAGGAGGCGCCCTGTTTCACTATAGTCCGGGGTCCAGTTCAAACTCGGTGTACACCTTTGACAATTGTATGTTTTCAAATAACAGTGGATCTAACGCGGCCGGAGCAATTCAATTCCTGAATACCAGCGGGTCCATGACCGAGGTCAACCTGTTCCAGACCATTTTTGACAGCAATTCAGCAGGTGGTCGTGGCGGAGCAATCCATTTCAATGCAGATAATGGGGGGCACTTTGTCGTCAACATTGACTCCACCATATTCAGCAATAATACCGCCAACGAAAATGGCGCGTTCAGGGCATATATCCGCAGGAACACGAGTAATTTCAATGACCCCGGTACTGGTAATTTTACCATCACCAACAGTTTGTTTGAGAACAATGAGGGCACAGGCTCGACGACAGGCGGCGCTATCACTTTCTGGTCGGCAGAAGGGGCGATCACAACCAATATCTCGGGTACCGATTTTATTGGAAATGAAGCCGGCACCCTGGGAGGAGCGATCGCGTATGTCCACCCTCCGAGTGATTCGAGCTTTGTGACAGCGATTTTCAGTGACTGCAATTTCGAGGGAAATATTACTCCGACAGGTAACGGGAATTTTGGTGGAGGTGCGCTGTATTTCGACAAAACGAATTCCTTTCTGACAGGCTGTACCTTCGCTGAGAATGTGAGCAAGTTCGGTGGTGCCATCTTTGCCTACACGACAACCAAGAGCAAGACGTACACCCAGACCATTACCGATTGTGATTTTGTCGCAAACAAGGCGGTCCAGAATGGTGGTGCCATCCAGTTTCGGCACGACCATCCATCGATCATGCAGATCAATATCACTGAAAGCCTGTTCGACAGCAACTACACGACCTCCCAGGTCGGCGGGCAGGGCTATGGAGGCGCGATCTATCAATTCGGTACCGGGAGATGTGTGGAAGCGATTTCGGGTACAGAGTTTGTCGACAACCACGCCTCCAGATTTGGCGGAGCGATGTTTGTGCAGGGTACGCTTTCAGCACCTCAGGATACGGTGTTCCTTACTGTCGATAGCTGTACGTTCACGAACAACGATGGTGGAGCCACCGGGCGCAGCGTGGATCTTTACGCGCACAACATGCGCATTGTCTCGAATTGGAGTGAAACGGACTTTTACAATGACGACACCCACGGCTATAGTGATGAGACGGAGGCCATGTTCCGCAACCGGTCTGACGTAACGGGCTACGCCAAGGCGACGTTTCACAACTGCACCTTCAACCTGATCCCTTCACCCCAACCGGCACTTGCACCGCAGCAGGCACCCGTCACCCAGCAGAACAACTCGCCGTAAGCAAGACTATTGAAGTCTCAAAGACTTCAAAAGTCTCACCAGCGCGCTAACTTAAGCGCATGAAGACGAAAGTCGCCATCATCGGGTCAGGCAATATCGGTACCGACCTGATGATCAAGATCCTCAGATTGTCAGACGTGCTGGAGGTAGCCGCGTTTGTCGGGATCGATCCGGAATCCGACGGCTTGGCGAGGGCGCGTCGCCTGGACGTCAAGACCACGCATGAAGGCATCGACGGTCTGATCAGGATGGATGTCTGGCCGGAGATCAGGATCGTGTTCGACGCCACCTCGGCCAAAGCGCACCACTACAACTGGGAAGTCGTACAGCGCTATCCCGACAAACGCATGATCGATCTGACACCGGCCGCGATCGGCCCCTATCTGGTACCGCCGGTCAATTTCGAAGCGCTCTCTGACGCACTAAATGTGAACATGGTCACCTGTGGTGGTCAGGCAACCATCCCGATGGTGGCCGCGGTCAACAGAGTGTCCAGGGTGCATTATGGCGAGATCGTGGCGTCAATTGCCAGCAAGTCTGCCGGTCCCGGTACGCGCGCCAACATCGATGAGTTTACGGAAACGACCGCGCGGGCGATCGAAGTGATCGGAGGCGCCCAACGCGGCAAGGCGATCATCATCCTCAATCCTGCCGAACCACCGCTCGTGATGCGCGATACGGTGTTTACGCTCAGCGACCCGGCCGACCGCGATGCCATCAGGGAGAGCGTTGACCAGATGGTCAGGTCGGTGCAGACATATGTCCCGGGATACCGGTTGCATCAGGAGGTGCAATTTGATGAGATCCCCGCGACGGAGCCTGTCTTTATTGAAGGGCTCGGATTACGCAGCGGCCTGAAAACGACCATTTTACTGGAGGTGGCGGGTGCCGGACATTACCTACCCGAGTACGCGGGCAACCTGGACATTATGACCAGTGCCGCACAGGCGACGGGGGAGCGGCTCGCCGCATTGATCAATTCGAAACACCCGGTGACATGAGCGATCATCCCATCTACATCCAGGATGTCACCCTCCGTGACGGCATGCACGCCATCCGCCATCAGTACCAGCGAGAGCAGATACGGGAGATTGCCGTGGCCCTCGATCAGGCCGGGGTCGACGCGATCGAGATCGCGCATGGAGACGGGCTGGCCGGGGGAAGCTTCAACTACGGCTTCGGCGCGCACACTGATTGGGAATGGCTGGACGGGATTGCAGACCTGCTGCAACATGCGCGTCTTACCACCTTGCTGCTGCCTGGCATTGGCACCATTGAGGATCTGCGCAAGGCCCGCGAGCTTGGAGTGCAATCGGTACGCATCGCCACGCACTGTACGGAAGCAGACATTGCGGCACAGCATATTGCCGCCGCCCGGGAGATGGGCATGGATGTGGGCGGGTTCC
>JAWWBX010000408.1:0-3414 GCA_033720735.1 Saprospiraceae bacterium | reverse complement strand
TGACCACATAGTGCAGGAGCAGCCAGATCACCGCAAACAAGACGATCACCGAGGGAATGGAAATACTGCTGAAGTCAAGTTTCAGACCCAGGATCGCCATGATCAACACGATGCACAAACCTCCCGCTTTCAACACAAAGCCATGGTGCCAGAAACGGAGCGCATTGCCCAGGACCAACCCGAGCACGCTGAAGATGATCACTTTGGCCAGAAAGGCGTCCACCAGCAGGCCCACCAGGACAATGCAGAGCGCCGAAATGAGCAAGGTGGGGAGCACAGTCCGGACCGACATCGCCCGAAAAGGTGTTTCATCGGCCACCAGGTCAGGCGCCGGATCGCGGATGCCAAGCAGGTGGTTGAGCTGATCGCTGCGCTTGATCGCCTGAAACATGAGGATGGTCCAGATATTGATCAGGATGTTGTCCAGGACGAGGATCGTCAGAAAGAGTCCTTCGGGGCAGGCAACGACCTCCTTGAGTACCAGCTGGCTGGTACTACCGCCGATCCAGCTTCCCACGATGGGGACCAAACCCTTCCAGTATCCCTCCTCGATGATCAGGGTGTAACTACCCGGATCGGCCCATTTGAAGGCCATCACCAACACCAGCGGTAGTGTCGCAACCGCCGCCGACCCACTCACAAACACGACGATCGGCCGGACTCCGATCAGCTTGAGCTGCCGGAACGACAGGGCGCTCATCACCATCAGCAAGGCGAGCGGAATGATCAGATCGCGGCTCCAGCGATGGATCGGCCCCGCGCTCAGGTCCAGGCCAAAGGTGTGTGTGCAGATCGCCGGGATGATGTAGGCAAAAAGAATGGCCGGCAGCCAGTTGAGGATCCGCTTGACCCATGGCTCTTCCCGCTGATCGAGCAGCTGGACAGAGATCACGGTGATGACAACGATCAGGATGGCAATGCCGGTCATAGGCGTGTTGATGGATCAAGAACGCGCTTTCAACAGGCATTTGCAAGCATTCCCGATACCAGCATCAACATTTGCAGGACTGTGCTCCGGTAACGAAATTTGGCATCGAGAAAGCAAGACCGATCAGATGACACAGCACACTGCCAGGGAGGACAAGCGTTCCAGAAACATCGCCTTTTTGCGCGGTGATCTCGACTTGCCCTGGTATCTCTACCTGCCCGTGGGTGCGGTGGTTTATGGTGGACTGGTAATAGGCCTTAATATGTTGATCAAATGGAATCAACCTGGATTTGAACCCATGTCTTGGTTGAAAGAACACTGGCTCTTTTGGATGATCGCCGGAGGAGTATGGGCCCTCAGTATGCGCGGATTTACGTATCTGATGTACCTGTATCACACACGGCGCGCTGAGGGCAACAGCAGAAAAGGCGGCAAACCCGGTTAGCCTGCCGCCTTTGCTTTGACTTGTTGGAATCTCTACCGCATGGTCAGCGCATCTTCCTGTTCCTTGACCAGGGTAAAGCTCATTTCCCACATGGTCTCGCCCGCGTCGTTGGTGAAGAGGTAGTGCATTTTGAGTTTGTTGGCACTTTCCGGCATGATCTTGTGCTTCATCAGGCCTTCGCTCGCAACCGGCTTGGCCTTGATGACCAGATACTCGTCCTTGAAATGGCAATTGCCGGTCCAGACCGAGCTGCCTTCCGGCGAGATCTCGCTCAGCATGACCGGATACCCCGCGCTCGACCGGTCATACGCAATGGCGTAATCATCTTTCCAGATACCGCGCACTCCACCTGAACTTTCCCAGTCGCTTTCGACATACATCTTCATGCCCATTTCGGTCGTTTTCACTTTGCATTTCAGGGCATGCAGGGTCCAGGTGTCATCATTGAGGTTAACGGTCGCAGGATCAAGCTTCCAAACACCAGCCATACTCTGCAGCATGCGTTTGTTGCCCTGGTGTTCGTAGGCTTTGGTCTGTACGACGTCCATCCGCAGCAACTTCCAGTTGCCCTTGTCCTTGACGAGGACACGTGATGACATGTTCCCGTTCTCCTTGAAGGTGACGAAGGCCATATTACCATTCACGACAAAGTGGTAGTCGTCCTTCTTCGGTGTGTACGGGTTGGCCTGCGGGTTCTGCTTGAAGTAGGCTTTCGCTTCTTTGGCCAGTGCTTCCCAGCCGTGCGTTGACATGGAGAGTTCCGGCCCGGTCACCGACCAGTACACCCCTTCGTCATGCGCCCAGGTGCTGGCCCATGCGTCGTAGTTGCGTTCGTTGTAAAATTTGGTTTCGTTCTCGATCACTTCTTTGATGGCTTTCTCAGCTGAAGACATGTTCTGAGCCAAAAGGCTTGCTGCCATCATCATCATGCATGCGATCAGGAGGAATCTCGTTGGTTTCATTCGTCTGTATTTAGGATTCTTTTAGAAATGCGCATCAAGGCACCGTCAACCCCGCTTGACATCAGGATGTCGGTTACCTCCAGAAGATACGGAATTCGGGCGGGATATTTCGTATGTAGGCACGGGTCCGCGGCCTGGCATCATAGCATCATATCACCAGTTCTCAAATGCCCCACCGGGTCAAGTCTCAGAACGTCACCCCGAGGGACAGCCGGAACAGATGATGCCGTTTCTGCGCAGTCAGATACTTGCCGCGACCATTCTGCGCAACGGCTCCGGGTACCAGGTAGGTCGGCGGCTGATTGTCGAAATGGTAGCGATAGATGACCTTGAGCACGACCGCTTTGTTCTGGTGCTCATCGTCCTTGTCCACACGCACTTCCATCGAGGAGTAGATATCGATCCGGTAATCCAGTGTTTCCTGATCCTGATACGGCACCAGCCACTTTTCCCATGGCGCCGGGAATTTGAAATACGGTTTGAATTTGAAACGCCATTTTACCTCGGGTCTGATCTCCAGGGTCGGACGCACCTCCATGCGCCAACGCGTGTCGGCGTCCATTTCATGCTCTCTGGGCTGGAGGGTGATGACGCCCATATCATCCGCGATGTAAAGGCTGTCCGTCAGTTTACCGGGCTTCTCTATTTCCGCAAACAGTCCGAACAGGAGGGCCGGCCGCACAATCCCGAAGCGCTTGCTGAAGCTGCGGTTGACGTTCTGCGCAATACCGTTGAGGCGCGTCATATCCCGGCTCACTTGTTTGAGCAGGGTCTCATCAGGCAACCGGTTGAACCTTCGGTAATTCTCACAATAGTGGTCAAACCAGCCGAGTGATTTGATCTTATCCTGACTTGTCGGCAAATCACGCGTATTGATTTTCTTGGCATCATACTCCTTTAACTTACCAATCCAGTTGCCCACAATGAACCCGCCCCCGACTTCATAGCGCTGGTCGATCGAAAGAAAATTGTCTGAAAAGCGATCGAGAAAAAAGAACGTCTCGATCAGGTACTCCATATTATGATCGTACGAAATGCTGATCGTCGACACATTCTCAGTCAACTTGCCCTGACGGTAG
>JAWWBX010000407.1:0-3415 GCA_033720735.1 Saprospiraceae bacterium | reverse complement strand
TGGTGCGCGACGACGTGAAGAATCAGCGTGGATTGATCCTGACTTCTCTCGGTCCTCGCAAGTTCAAGAATGTCGAAGATGAGATCGAGATCTTCGCCATTGCCAATAAAGGTCTGACAGTGCCGGTCCAGGAGCCCGTTGCAGGCAAGGCCGCGTCAAAAACGTCAAAATCCCAGTCGGGACGTCTTCTCTTGATCGGATTGCTCATTCTTGCCATCGCTTTCGGTACGTGGTATTGGTTGGGTGGGGATTCCTCAGACGGTCCTGGTAGCAATTCGGATTCCCGGCTTTCGATCGCCGTGCTGCCATTGCGTAACCTGAAGGATGATCCCAATCTGGAATATTTCTCCGACGGGGTCGCGCAGGAGATCACGGATGAGCTGGCCAAGATCAGCGCCTTTTCTGTCACCGCCTTCACAACGTCTATGGCGTACAAAAACTCCCCGAAGTCGATACCTGAAATTGCAGATGAACTCCAACTGGACTACCTCGTCTCGGGAACCTCCAGGATCGAATTGACGACGGATAGCGTCATATTGTCTATCGAACTGATTGATCCAGGATCACAAAAAAGGGTTTGGAACGGCAAGTACCTTGAGGTGATGGACAATGCAGCCACGCTGCAACTTTCGGTTACGAGGCAAATCGCGGCCAGTCTGGATATCAAACTGACATCGCAAGAAGAAATCGCGTTGAACACAGTCAACACAGTGAGTGGGGATGCGTTCGATCTGTTCCTCAAGGCCAGGGCGAATATGAACATGCTCAATGTGGCGGGGTTCGATCAGGCCGAACAACATCTGTTGCGAGCCATTCAAATTGATCCCGATTACGCTCAGGCCTATACTCTTCTCGCCTGGAACTATGTGTTGCAAGGATGGCGATGGTTCTGGCGGGGGCATCTCAGCATCGAAGACGCGCGGCTGCGGGCCCAAAAGAACATTGATGCGGCGATCCGGCTGAACCCAAATAGTTCAGACATCTATCTGGTGCGGGGCAACTTCAACGCGACGTTTGAAGCCAATATTTCCCAGGCAATTGCCGATGTAGAGCGTGCACTAAGAATCAACTCCTGGCCCGACGTGCCTACCGATTATTGTGTCTGCACGGCTGTAACCAACTATGTCATTGCCGGCATGCTTGCACAAGCGAAGGAGATCGCAAATCTGGCCAGTGAGATTGATCCGGGTAACGTGTTCATCTATCATGATCAGGGCATTATCTACATGCAGGAAGGCAAGATGCTGCAAGCCCAGGCGATGTTCCAGAAGGCCGTTGATCAGTACAATATCCCCATCCTCAATTTTTTCCTGGGCTGGGGTCTGTATCACAACGGGCAATACGCCGAGGCCATTCCTCATTTTGAGATCGCACGAGTGAATGACACCCTGGAAGCACCCATTCATCTGGCCTACCTGTCCAACGCATACTTCCATTTGGGTAATGAGAGCCTGAGTGCACAGTTCCGGGAACGGGTCGTTCAACGTTACCAGAATACCAGTGAAGGTATGGACATGCCCATGGCAATTATCTCGGCGGCACAGGGTTCAAAAGACGAAACGTTAACGCATCTGGAGCAAGCGTTTGCCAACAGGGAGCCCATGATGACCTACCTTCTCAATATCGACCCGATCTACTGGCCGCTCCATGATGAACCCCGCTTCCGGAGAATCCGGGAACAAATGGGGTACTACCGCTGACTACGACGCCCAGGCAACCGCGCTCACCCCATCCGCTCAATCACCTCCTTCCGGTGCGACTCACTCACCGGCAACAACTGATCGTTGACACACACATGGTTGCCCTCCATATACTGGATCGCCTGCACCGCGATGATGTACGAACGATGAATGCGAAAAAACAGATCCGCCGGCATCTGTGTCTCCAAACGCTTCAGCGTGTCCTTGGTAAGGAGAGGTTTGGTGCGTGTCGTGTACAATTTGACGTAGTCGCCGTAACCTTCCAGGTAAAGGATCGTATTGTACGGCAACCGGTACAATTTCTTGTCTGCCTTGATCAACAGGACCGGGTCTGCGGGCGCCAGATGCTTTGCTTCCACTTCCAGCAAATAGCGTGCTTTGCGCACTGCGCGTTCAAATCGTTCGTACCCAAAGGGTTTGACCAGGTAATCAACCGCCTCCAGTTCAAACCCCTCTGCGGCATGTTCTGGGAATGCTGTCACGAAAACGATCATGGGTCCATCCACCATTGTACGTGCAAACTCGATCCCGTCCAGACCCGGCATGCGGATGTCCAGAAACATCAGATCGACTTCAGTTTCCGCAAGTACTTTGCCCGCCTGTTCTGCATCAGAACAGGACGCGACCACCTCCAACCCCACGGTTTGCCCGGCGTACTTTTCGAGCACGCGCCGGGCCAGCGGCTCGTCGTCAACAATGAGTACCCTGAGTGTCATGTCAGTACGACTTTGAGATGAACATGATACTGATTTTCATCCTCATCGATGCTGAGCAGATGTCGATCCGGATAGGCGAGCTGCAGACGTCTGCGCACGTTAGCCAGTCCGATTCCCCCGGGCCGGTCATCGGCCACCCGGGAGTTTCCTGGTTTTGTATTGGTGATATCCAGGATCAGGGTACCGTCTGTGCATGACAGCTGCATGCGGATCCGGGTTTTCTCGCCCTGCAATCCGTGTTTGAACGCGTTGTCGACCAACGGCATGAGCAGCAGCGGGGCGATCTGCATCTCCGGCCCTGCCAATCTGGTTTGCCATTCCACCATCGCGGTGTCTGGCAACCGCGTTTTCTGCAGCGCCACATATTCACTGATGCATGCCACCTCATCACGGAGCTGGATGCGTTTCTTGTCGGTTTCGTATAACATGAACCGCAGCACATTAGACAGTCGCAGGATCAGATCGGGTGTCTGCGTGCTTTGCTCCAGTGCCAGGGCGTAGATACTGTGCAAGCTGTTGAACAGGAAGTGCGGGTTGACCTGCGCGCGCAATGCCATCAGTTCGGTCTCTACATTGGCCCGACGGGTCGCTTCAAGCACCAGACGTGTACGTTGGAGTGCCATCCAGGATCTGCTGAGCTTGAACGAAGTCGTCAGGATCAGGTACAACCCAATGAACAAGGCGATCTCTGCTCGCGTATAGTCAGAAACGAAGTAAAAGCCAGGAAAAAGCCAGTCCGAAAGTTCGGTGAACGTGTACTCGTTCAGCATCACCGCCCCATACAGCAGGGAAACGACCAGAACGCCATACAGGAGAAAGCGCCTGTGCTTTAACAGTAAGGGCAACAGCAGTCGCAAATGCACGTACACCGCCGTGATCAGTGAAACGTGGAAGAGCAAGGTATAAATGAAGTCTGCCGTGGCGACCGGCCAGGCCGTTGCGAAAGCCCCGGTCAGAATGAGAAAGGACAGCACCCAGAAACCCAGGTGCTGTACCCAT
>JAWWBX010000406.1:0-3441 GCA_033720735.1 Saprospiraceae bacterium | reverse complement strand
TCCGGCGTACTATTTGCGGTCTCATCGTGATGCGCGTGTCCATGCAACCGGGTATGAAACAAACTTTACTCCTGTGTGTTTTCTGTGGCCTGATCGGCACTGGCCTGGCACAGGAATACTCCGAGTCTTCGATCCCCTACGGCATTATATCCAGTTATGGGTCTCCACCTGGATTCTCCTCCGCGGGCGGGATCAGTTGTGTCGACTTCAACCAGGACGGCCTGGACGACCTGACCTTTGCGCGTTGCATTGACAGTACCCTGCATTTCTACGAAAATCTCGGAGGAGGAGCCTTTCAGCTCATTGATCCACCTCTGGTCTCAAACACGGATGAGGTCAAAGGTCTGCTCTGGTTCGACTATGACAATGATGGCGATAAAGACCTGGTCACAGTGGCATATGGAGGACCGACACGCTTATACGAGAATACCGGAGGTCTCAACATGGTGGATGTAACTGTAGCAGCGGGATTTCCCCTTGACAGTACACCAAAAATGTCTGTTTCGGCCGCGGATTATGATCGCGATGGAGATTTGGATCTCTATATCTGTAATTACCAGTTTTTCATCACTGGATTGCCCCCCGAATTACAGCCACCTCCGGATACCAACCGCATGTATCGTAATAATGGCGATGGCACCTTTACCGACGTCACGGCCTTTACGGGAACTGCAGACAGTACGCGGCAGAGCTGGTGCGCCACGTTTTTCGATTACAATAATGACGGATGGGAGGATCTGTACGTAGCAAACGACCGAAATGTCTTCCGTAATGCGCTCTACCACAATAACGGCGATGGCACCTTTTCAGATGTCTCGGCAGCAACAGGTACAGATATCCTCATTGACGCTATGAACGTTGGGGTTGCCGATTACGACAACAACGGCTTCCTGGATATCTACGTCACCAATACACCATTTTCGGGCACTGGCAGCGCTTTCCTCAAAAATAACGGCGACAGTACGTTCACCGATGTTGCTGCGGCAACCGGCACCCAGTTATTGGATCGCACTGGATGGGGCGGCACGTTGTACGATTTTGACAATGACCTGGACCTGGACATGTACGTCAGCTGCAGCCAGGACATTGTGCCCAATGTCACGCTGCCGAACGGCTTTTACATCAATGATGGCACCGGCACTTACACCGAACCATATTACGCAACCGGGGGACTACAAGGGATTGATACCAAACAGAGCCACTGCAATACGATCGGCGACTTCAACAACGACGGGTTGTGGGACATTGCCGTCAGTCAAGATGGGAGCGATGCCTTCAAGGTGTGGGAGAATGTAGTTGTCAATGCTAACCACTGGTTCAAACTCTACCTGGAGGGCACCTTGAGCAATCGCGACGCCATCGGCACCTGGATCGAGGTGTGGATCAGCGGGCAGAAATACATCCGCACCACCCACTCGCACCAGGCCTTCTGGGCACAGTACTCCAATACGATGATCATCGGGACAGGAACGCATGCCGCGATCGACTCGCTGATCCTGCACTGGCCGTACCCGTCCGGCGGGCTGCCGTATACCAAGCAGGTGATCCCCGGCTGCCAGATTACCATGTCGGCGGTGAATACCTTCGTTGAGGGACAGCCGCTGGTGAGCAGCAGTTATACGGTCACTTCCGCGGCCAACGACGGACCGTCGACCCTGCGGTCGTTGATCGAAAATGCGTGCGGCGGCGATACCATTACCTTCGACGCCGCGCTGGCTGGTGACACCATCAGTCTCACCGGCACTCCACTGGATTTGGACAAGGACCTGGTGATCCTGGGTAGCGGAGCGAGCGATCTCGTGATCCGCATTGCCGAGCAGGCGGCATCCTGGACGATCCCGGCCGGGGTGACGATCAGCATATCAGACCTGCAGATCCTGGATGGCGCACCGGCGCCGCCCGATCCCCTGATCGACAATCAGGGCACCCTGATCCTGGAAGACATGACCCTGGTTTCCCAGGGTGGGCTGGGCGCCAGTCAGTCATTCATTGCCTCGACCGGCACCCTGACGCAACGGGGCGTGGTCGAAATTCAACGTGAATAACCGTCTCAGTCGTCACCAATGTCCCGTCGCTCCCTTTGCATACCGCCAATCGTCGTCGCCCTCTGCCTGTGCGGTGTGGTGTCGGCGCAGGAGTTTGATGAAGTGGCGGGCAGCTATGGTGTGAGTGTCGGATATGGTGTGATGACCTTCGACGGAGCCGGCGGGATCAGCACGGTAGATTTCACAGGTGACGGTCTGGATGATCTGACGTTTGCTTCAGCAGTCGGCAGGGAGCTGTATTTCTTCGAAAATACCGGCACCGGAATGAATCTGATCGATCCGCCACTGGTAGTCAACACGGACGAGGTGCGTTCCGTTCTTTGGCTTGATTACGACAATGACGGTGATCTTGATTTCTTCCTGACGGCCTACGGCGCACCCAACCGTCTTTACGAGAACACGGGGAATCTCGTCCTTGTCGATGTGACGGCCGCCGCAGGGTTGCCGGTTGACAGTGCGTCTTCCACCTGCGCAGCCGCCGCTGATTACGACCGGGATGGTGACCTCGATCTCTATGTCGGTAACTATGGGTTTTTGCCTGGCGGACCTCCGCCGCCACCGGACACCAATTTCATGTACCGCAACAACGGTGATGGCACCTTTACCGACGTCACCGGGTTCACCGGCACGGCCGACAGTACGCGACAGACACTGGCTGCCACGTTCTTTGACTACAACAATGATGGTTGGGAAGACCTGTATGTCGCGAACGACAGGGACAGCTTCCGCAATGCGCTCTATCACAACAATGCCGACGGCACGTTCAGCGATGTCTCGGTGATTTCCGGGACCGATATTACGATCGACGCCATGAATGTGGGGGTCGCCGACTACGACAACAATGGCTATCTGGACATTTATGTGACGGATACCCAGGAAAGTGCGCTGCTGAAAAATAACGGGGACGGGACCTTTACGGACGTGGCGGCGGCCACCGGTACATTGTTCAACCGGCTGGGGTGGGGAGGTTCATTTGTTGACTTCGACAACGATCTCGATTTCGATCTGTATGTAGGGTGCAGCATCCCGATCTTCCCCCTGCCCAACGGATTCTTTATCAACGACGGCACCGGCAACTACAGCGAGCCCTACCAGGCAACTGGCGGATTGCAGGGTATTGACTACGTCCGCAGCTATGCCAATGCCATCGGCGATTTCAATAACGACGGGAAGTACGACCTGGTGGTGTGCAACATTGATCCTCATCCATTCCACATCTGGGAGAACATCGACACCAACTCCAATCACTGGTTCAAGCTGAAACTGATTGGCACGAGCAGCAACCGCAACGCGATTGGCGCCTGGATCGAGGTGTGGATCGACGGTCAGAAGTATCTGCGCACCACCCACACGCACCAGGCTTTCATGGCCCAGTACAGCCATACCATGATCATCG
>JAWWBX010000405.1:0-3459 GCA_033720735.1 Saprospiraceae bacterium | reverse complement strand
CTTCAGCCTGGAGGGTATTCACCTGAGCTGTCAGGCTGGTCTGTTGGGATTTCAGTTCTGCGAGCTGTGCGGCTTTCGCATCGCGCTCGCGGGTCAATTCCTCGACGGACTGTCCAAACGCGGAAGTCATCAAAAGGCTCAAAACGAAAATGGTAACGGTCGTACGCATATGATCAATCATGTTTTAATGTCGCAGATGTCTGCTGCAGCGCCTGTGCTACCAGAGTACGACGCCGGCCGGACCGGATGTCACAAGAAGGGCTGCAGTACAAGAGTGGCGATAGGGGGCAATTTGGGCTGACATTGTATTTTGGGTCATCTTAAAAAAATGAGGTAATGCAAACTGCATTACCTCTACCCTAACCAAATGAAACCAAATTGTCTTTTTAAAGGGGTTATTGTATAATTAACAATAACCACTCGTACGAAAGTACAACAAGATCTGTGAATTACCAAATACGGTGCATGAAACTGATACAACACGGAGCGTTCCTGCTTTGCCTGAGCCTGATTTCCACCGGGGCGCAGGCACAGGCGGCCTACAACCAGGAGCGTGAAGCCTTTCAGGTCAAGGCCATTTATGACGAGGTACTGCTCAATGGTCAGTGCTATGCCTGGCTCGAACATCTCACGACCCGGATCGGCCACCGCTTGAGCGGCAGCTCCGGTGCCGCAGCCGCCATTGAGTATACCCGGCAGATGATGGATACGCTGGGCCTGGACTCGGTATGGCTGCAACCTTGTGTGGTGCCGCGTTGGCACCGCGGTGACCCTGAGATCGTCCGGATCGTCAATGCACCCTCGGTCGGCTCACTCGATCTCAATGCTCTGGCTTTGGGCAATTCAGTAGGCACCGGGCCTGACGGGGTGAGTGCAGAAGTGATCGAAGTGCTCAGCCTTGACGAACTCCGCGCATTGCCCGACGCAACCGTCCGTGGCAAGATCGTCTTCTTCAACAGGCCCCTGGATGTGACCCTGGTCAACACCTTTCAGGCGTACGGCCGGGCGGTCGATCAGCGTGGCACCGGGCCTGTGGTGGCGGCCCGCAAAGGGGCAGTGGCAGCACTGGTCCGCTCAATGACGACTGCCCTGGACGATGTGCCGCATACCGGGTCCACGCGGATCGACCCCGACGGTGCCAATATTCCCGCAGTGGCGATCAGTACCAACGACGCTGAACTGTTGAGCAGATTGCTGATGCGCGAATCGGTGCGTGTGTTTATCCGTACGACCTGCCAGATGCTGGAGCCGGTTCAGTCGTACAACGTGATCGGGCAGATCAACGGATCTGAAAGACCTGACGAGATCATTCTTGTCGGAGGGCATCTCGACTCATGGGATGTCGGCCACGGGGCCCACGATGACGGAACCGGCTGCGTGCAGTCGATCGAAGTGATGCGCACGCTGCTGGCCCGCGGCTACCGCCCGCGGCGCACGATCCGTTGTGTCATGTTTATGAATGAAGAGAATGGCCTGGTGGGTGCCACCACCTACGCCGCCGTGTCCAACGAGCGGAACGAGTTTCATCTGGCCGCGATCGAATCGGACGCCGGTGGCTTTGTGCCACTCGGTTTTACCTGTGCTGCACGGCAAGAGCTGCAGGAAGCGTACCTGGCCAACGTGGCTAAATGGTGGGATGTGCTGGCCGCGCGCGGATTGTATATCCGTCCCGGCGGATCGGGTGCCGACATCAACCCGCTGCGGTCGCAGGGGGGGCTGCTTTTTGGCCTGCGCCCTGATTCCCAGCGGTATTTCGATTATCACCACACCGCGATCGACACCTTCGACAAGGTGAATGAGCGCGAACTCAAGCTCGGGGCGGCGGCAATGACAAGCCTTGTATATTTGCTTGACAAATACCTCAACCGCGCAAAGTGATGATGGATGCTACGACCGAGGAAATGATCGTCATCAAGGACAAGACGTTCAAGCCGCTGATTGACGCCAAACAGATCCGTGAGCGCACTTCTGAAGTCGCTGACGCGATCTCCGCTGACCTGGCAGGACGTGATCCCCTGGTGATCGCGGTCCTCAACGGCGCGTTCATCTTTGCCGCTGACCTGACACGCTTCCTGTCCTTCGATCCGGAGATCCATTTCATCAAGCTCGCCTCGTATCACGCGATGCAGTCGAGCGGTGCGGTCGCCGAGTTGATCGGTCTTGACGAGAGCAAGGTGCGCGGGCGCGACATCCTCATCATCGAAGATATTGTCGACTCCGGCAACACCCTGGCCTTCCTGCGGAAACAACTCGGTGAGATGGGTGCAGAGTCGATCAGGATCGTAGCGATGCTCCTCAAGCCAAATGCCTTCGGCAACCGCTTTCCGGTCGACTACGTGTGCTTCGAGATACCGGATGCGTTTGTGATCGGCTACGGCCTGGATTACGACGGATACGGGCGATCACTGGATGGTGTCTATCAGCTCGATGCCTGACATGTGCTGACCTTCCTCTACATCCTGGCCGGGCTCTACGTGTTGTTGTGCCTGCTCTTTTATTTCGGACAACATTATTTCTTCTTCCGGCCCGAGATCCTGCCTGGGTACTTCAAGTACGAGTACACCTTTCCATTCACCGAACACACGTTCGAGATGCCGGACGGAGGGCGCATCAATGCCATCCATTTTACCGTGCCCAACACGCGCGGTGTGGTCTACTACCTCAAGGGCAATTCGCGCAGCATCAAGGGGTGGGGCAAGTTTGCCAGGGATTTCCTGGGCAAGGGGTACGATTTTTTCATGATGGACTATCGCGGGTTTGGCAAGAGTCGCGGCAAGCGCAGCGAGCGCAGGCTGTACGCCGATGCATTGCATGTGTTCGACTGGCTGACCGAGCGGTATTCGCCCGACGACATTGTGATCTACGGGCGTTCGTTCGGGTCGGGGATTGCCGCCTGCGTGGCCAGCCAGCGTCAGGCCAGGTTGCTGATCCTCGATGCGCCGTACTACAGCTTTCACTGGCAGATCCGCAGATTCGCCGGTTGGCTGCCCCTGCGTTGGCTCCTCAAGTACAAGATCCCGACCCACCAGTTTGTGCGCTCCGCCAGCTGTCCCGTGCGGATCATCCATGGCGACCGCGATTACATCATTTCGTACCGGCAGGGTGTGATGTTGCGTGATGCCGCACCCGATAAGGTTGAACTCGTTACCATCCGGGGAGGCCGCCATAACAATCTGACGGACTTTTCACAATATCACCGCGAGCTGTACCGGATTCTCGAGGAAGCGGCAGCCTGAACGTTTCCTGAAATTCGACGTTAAACACTGTTGAATGACGCGGACAGATTCCTTACCTTTGTCCACCCTGATTGACCCATAGTGTAATGGCAGCACTACAGATTTTGGTTCTGTCAGTCTAGGTTCGAGTCCTAGTGGGTCAACTCTCGACTTCGCTCGAGTTGACAAATTCTCGACTTCGCTCGAGTTGACAAGCCCTGTCACTAACGTGGTGGGGCTTTTT
>JAWWBX010000404.1:0-3468 GCA_033720735.1 Saprospiraceae bacterium | reverse complement strand
TCGACCGTATCAAAGAATCCCGCACTGACATGTGGTTCGAGCAGTGCTTCGAGCAGCTTGTCGACAACTGCGATCAGGACGACAAACATGCCGCAAGCGATCAGAATAAAGATGATCAGAAATGTAAAGGCAAAGACTACGCTGCACACCTTCTCGAGGCGGGCGATAAAATCATCGAAACTCGGGATGCGCCGCCGCAGGTAGCGATCGAACCTGGGTGCCAGCCGCAGGCGGTCGAAGTCGATGTCGCCAGAAACGTAGCGCACGCCGATTGCGCTGATCCAGAAACCGCGCAAGACCACGTGCAGAATGAGATTGGCCAGCAGAAAAAACCAGGATCCCAGCATGACCCCGATGGACACACTCAGGAGGCTCGAATCCGGGATGCCGATCATCGTGACCTGCGCCTGGGTGGCAAAGTCCTGGATCGGCTCCCGCACTGCGGCGACAAGAAAAATGGCAAAGCCCGAGATCAGCAATTCCAGCTGCCAGCTTTCCTCCTGGAGTTTTTCCAGAAGGGCACGCATCTTGGACTGGAACTGATCTGACATGAGCGAGTCTGGTAAGGCGGTTATCCCTGGCTCTCGGCAAACTCCCGGAATTTCTCCAGGTATTTGCGCGTCTGTTTTCTGAACGAACCGGGCATCAGCGCGGCCATGAGCTTCATGCGCCACCCCTGCAGCCTGAAAGTGTTGTCCGAAGTCAGACGGGTTGTATTGCCATCCAATGCTGCAAAACTGATCCTGACCTCATTGTACATGCCGCCGATCTCGTATGATCCGGTAAACTCCTGCGGCAGGTTGCGCGTGTGGACAGTTTCGACCATTTCAAATTCCCGCTTGCCAAACTTGTAGCGCAGCAGTGATTTGGCGCCGGGCTGTCCAGGCTCCCCACTCAGATGCTCCACACTCTGCAACCCCGGCTGCCAGTGGACAAGATTGTCGGGATTGTCAAACAGCTCGATCACCCGGTCGATCGGGAGAGCAATGTCTACGTGTTCTGTGTATGTCATGTGATGTGTGGTCTGATCCTGAACGAAGATAACGCGCAGAGGGTGATTCGCATGTCAATCGCTGTGGAGAACTCCCTCGGTTCGAACGCGATAAATATTACTGAGTCCGTTGACTTCCGATGCCGAGATGCGCACAATGTCATCGTATGTGAATGCTGACCCGCTGGCCTCAGCGGCGCCCCGGGCGCTGGTAAAGTAGAAGATGTTGTGTCGCACATCTACAAAGGGGCAATAGTCGAGCTTGGGAGAGTTGATCTCTGATCCCAGATGCACTGCCGGCTGCCACCTGCCGTTCGGCCCCCGATGGCTGATAAAGAGGTCGCCACCACCCAATCCTTCGGGCCGGCCATACGACCCAAAGATGAGGTATGATTCATCCGGTGCAATGAACGCATTGTACTCGTACAGCGCAGAATTGACGGCAGAATCCAGCGATACCGGCGTGCCGTAGCGCCCGTCCGCCCAGCGGCTGACGTAGATGTCCTCAAGGCCCCTGGTATCGTTGCGTGAGGCCGTGAAATACAGGTTGCCATTGGCGGCCACCGACGGGTAGTATTCGTTGCCATCTGTATTGATCACGGTATCTAGGGCTGTGGGGGCAGACCACCGGCCGTCGGTGCGGGCGACGCGCCAGATATTGTGATCAGACGAAGCGTCGTCGGCGTCGAGAGGCCGGTTGGATACGAAAAACAGGGATTGTCCATCCGGTGCAAATGCCGGTTCCAGGTCATCATGCACGCCGGAAAAGGGCACCACGGCAGGCGCGGACCACGCCCCGTTGTGCAGCGTGATCTGGGCAATCGCCCGTACCGACTGGTCCGGGGTGGCGACACTCCACAAGATTTGTGTGCCGTCAGGAGAGATCGCCAGGTCACGCTCGACCAACGACGTTGAGATCAATCCTGGTGCAAAGACCTCCGGAGTCGATGCAGCCTGGTCCAGTGACAGGCCTGGCTGGTCTGCTGAATGGGTTCCGATATTGCAAGCGGCCATGGCCAGCGCGCTGACGATGCAAAATAAGTTTGGTAGTGTCATGGTCGGGATTTGCGCAACATAGTGCCGGTCTGCAGATAGTGATTGAGGGCGGTTTCCCACCAGGTCATGCTGTTACGGAAGTCTTCAGGTAGCTGATGATGGACATACGACGTCTGTGCATCGTTGAGCGGGGTATAGGTGTAGGCGATGTGGGCACGGGTTTGGTTGGTTCCGAAAGCCTCAAGATGGACCGCAATATGCACCACCATCTCGCCCGGCGTCACCCGCACAAACTGGACCTGCCACTGTGCCGGATCATGCAGGACCGTATACCAGGTGGTGGGATGTGTTCCGTGATGCGGAGTGGTAAAGACGCAGCCTTGTTCCACTATTCCGCTTTCGGAATGGATCATCTCGTATTGCCAGTCCTCGAGCCAGTCGGCCTCACGGACCGGGCAGAGCAGGGGGAAGACTTCGGGGGGAGGGGCGTCATTGATCTGGGTGCAGGTGTGTGTGACTTGCATATCGTCAAATTGCGTAGGGCGGGTAAATGTACGGAGATGCTGCAGACAGTGCGGATCGAGGGCTTCTGGATTGAACACGTTGTTAGAGAACAGGAGCACGATTATGGGCCAGTGGATCTAATTAGGAGGATGCTAAAATTTATAAATAACATATAATCAAAGAGAAACATATGCTAAAAATATCAATGTCATCGTATATCTACGATATACTCCAGATGCCAACTCCGGCCGCTTTATACCGGGCACCTCCAAGTGGTTTGAGGGGATTCAACGTCATCCGGAAACCCCACCTGCCATGCCGAACAAATGCCGTAACTTATAGACATGTTCGGTCACGCACCCCTGTGACCGGTACACTTGATGAGGGGTCTCACCAAGTGCCCCGAAGTGATTGATCACCATCCTGTATAGCCCTATGAAAACCCTTCTCACACTCTGTTTGCTCTGGTGCATTGCGCCTGCTCTCCTGCCAGCCCAGCCGTCCGTCGACCTGCTCAGCATCCGCCAGGACAACCACCTCCCGACGGACTATGACGACCCTCTGGCAGCAGGGGCTGAGCAACGCTCATTGCGCCAGTACGATGTGCGCCTGCTGGTGCCGCCCGAGATCGGCCAGCATGGTGACCGCCTGCTGCTCGGTGGTCAGTACATGAACTTTGAGTTCCGCAGTCATGCCGGGGATGAGATCCATCAACGGGCGCACTTCCAATGGCTGGAAGTACATCTGGGCTATCTCAAGCACTGGCACAAGGCCAAACGCGACCAGAGCACCCAGCTCTTTGTCTTTCCCAAATGGAGCACCGATGGCAAGCTGTTTACCAGCGATGCCTTTCAGTATGGCGCGTCGATCCTGCACAGTATCCAGATCAACGAGCGCCTGCGCTTGGGTGGCGGTCTCTACGCATTCAACGAGGCGTTCGGGTGGTACTTCTCGCCGCTGATCTCGGTCGACTGGCG
>JAWWBX010000403.1:0-3483 GCA_033720735.1 Saprospiraceae bacterium | reverse complement strand
TTCCTGCATTTCGAGCCCGATCCTGGTCCGGAGGATACCCAGGGAGGTCACCTTTTCCCTGAGCTCGTCGATCGTGGTGAGGATATCGAGCCTTTCACGCCGCCAGGCAGCCTCTTCCGCGTTGAGGTCGTCTTCCGCATCTTTCAGGGCTTTTTCTGCACTCTGGGCGTCTTGTCGGGAAATAACACCATCTGAAAGCAACTGCTCTGCGGTGTGCCAGCGGTCACGCGCGTCATCTACAGCAAATTCCAGCGCCGTGCGGGTTCCAATCCAGCTTTGCTCAAGCAGGGTCAGGTCTTCCTCCAACTGCGCAATACGGGAGCGGTGTGCATTGATCTCGCGCTGCAGGGCGGCCTGCTGTTGTGCAAAGCCAGCTTCGCCATATGTTCTGAACGTGCCTTCGCGGGACTCGCTCCCTTCCACTGCATTGATCATCCGTACGATCTCCGGTGAGGTGATCCGTGCCAGCACCTGGCCGGATGTCACCGGCTGGCCGGCATCAACCAGGAGCTCATCGGCGTAAACGGCAAAGGGGAACTTGTAGATCTCTTCCGGACCGGTACTACGCAGAACAAAGGGCAACTCGACCTGGTCGGGATATTTGACGACGGCCGAGACCACACCGATCACTGCGAACAACAGGAGTCCGATGCCGAAGAGCCAACGGCCAAGACCCCGTGTGATGTCTTTGACGGGGATATCCTCTTCCCAATACAGGCGCTCGTATTGACGGGGCTCCAGGCCGTAGCGTCCTTCCTGCTGATCCGATGACAGAGGAGTTTCAGACATCCCTAATAGTTGACGTACGTTTTCATAAAGCCGGCGTAGGTGCCATCAGGCATGGCCATCAGTGTTTCGTGGTCACCCTCCTCGATGATGCGGCCGTTGTCCAGGACCAGGATCCGGTCGGCCGTCCGTAAGGTGTTCATGCGGTGGGCAATGCTAATGATCGCAGCACCCTTAAACCTTTCTTTGACATTAGTTATGATAAGCCGCTCTGTTTCAACATCCAGCATGCTACTTGCTTCGTCGAGGATGATGAGGTCAGGATTGCTCAGAAAAAGACGGGCAAACCCGATCTTCAGTTTTTCTCCCCCCGAAAGGTTGGCCCCGACATCACCGATGCGGTAATTGTAGCCAAGATGCTGGCCATGGACAAACGCGTGCAGATCTGCCAGCCTTGCCGCTTCCATCACCTCATCAATCGTTGCCTCCATATTGCCGTAGCGGATATTCTCGATCAGGGTGCCATTGAAGATGTAAATCTCCTGCGGGAAGAGAAAGATCTTCTTGCGTAAAACGGACAGGTTGAGATCCTGGAGATTGTGCGGCCCCATACTGATGACACCTTCGTAATGCGGATAGAGGTTGAGGAGCAACTTGACCAGGGTGGTCTTCCCGGAGCCGTTGCGGCCGGCGATACCGATGTGTTCGCCCTCGCGGATCGTCAGATCGATATGATTGATGACGTTTTCACCCTTATCCCGTTGGTACCGGAAGCTTATGTCGGAAAGTTGCACAGGGAAGATCTCGAAGGCATTCGTTTTATCGAGCAGGTTGTTCTGCTCCGGTTCCTGCATCAGCACATCGTTGAGGCGCCTGAGACTCACCGACAACTCAGTCAGGTTGAAGTAGATGACCGAGAGGTTGTTGAGGGAGTTGAGGATGATCAGAAAAATGGCGGTGATAGCCAGGTACTGACCGATCGTGATCTCCTGGCGAAAGGTCATGTACGCACCCAGCCAGAGGATTGCGATATGGCTGATGAAGTAAATGCTGCGCTGGATCGAGTGCAAAACAATCCCTTTCTTCTCTGAATCCATCACGACGTTGAGGGCATGCTTGTAGCGGTTCTTCCACTGCCAGAACTTGTGATTTTCGATCGACAGGAGTTTGACAGACTGCATGCCCAGCAGCGTGTCGAGGAATGCCCCGAGTGTGTCGACATTCCGATAGAATACCTTCTGGACCAGCCGCAGCAGTTTCGGCGTGAAAATGACGTTGGCCGAGAAGTACAGGACGACGAAGGTGGCCGCCACAAGCCCGAGTTTCAAGTTGTAGATAAGCAGTACGGGCAGGTAGATCAGGACAAAGGCGAGATCGACCACACTTTCAATCACGCTCGGGCTCACCAGCTGCCGGATGGTGAGATTCTCCTGGAATCGGTACATGAAATCCTCACGCTTGTTGGCGTCGTAGTAAGACTGACGCAATGAAATGAAGTGCCGGAAAAAACGACTAAAGAAATCCAGCTCAAAGTGGACACGGAAATGCACGAGCAGGATATTGCGCGTATACAGGAAAAGCACCTGCACAAGAAACACTGCCAGCATCCCCCACAGGATGACCATCAGCAATTGCCTGTTCTGGTTTACGAGGACGTGGTCGATGATCGCCTGCATGAAGAATGGCACGGCCAGTCCCAGGATCTGTAGCAAAGCGGTCGCAGCAAGGATCTTGGTCAGGACGGGTCGCAAACTCAGGAGGGCCGGGCGGTAAAAGGTCTTATAGAGGCCTTTGCGCTTTGCGCGAAACTCCTCGACCGCTTCCTGGAGATCCTTGTTCTTGAAGATCTCTGGTGTCGGCTCTACCGTGAGAACGATCCCATTCCATTTGACGAGAAACTCCTCCCGGGTCATCTTGTCCTTTCCGTAAGCGGGATCGGCCACCCACACATGCGTGGGTGAGACCTTGTACACGACGATAAAATGCACGCCTTCGTAATGGGCGATACACGGCAGGGTGATCTTGTCGAAATGCTCGTAGCGCATTTCATAGGCTTCGGATTTGAAGCCAAACTGCTCGGCGACCTCACTGATGTCATACAGACTCGTTCCCTCAGTGGTGGCTTCTGCCATCTGGCTGATCAGACGGGTGATGTTGTAGTAGCCGTAGTACTTGAAGATCATCGCCAGACATGTCGGGCCACATTCCATCATTCCTGACTGGCGGATGAACGGGAACTTTCTACGTCGTCGCATTGACTTCGATTTGTGGAAATACCAGGATCTCTTCATCGATCGAAGTCAGAATGAACTCTTCGATCACGTCCAGAGGAATATTGTGATGGCCGCAGATCTCGAATGCGCTGGACCGGCCGTCAACAGCCAACAAAAACTGTTTCCACTGCGGTATCTCCGGATCAAGTTCGTAGGTCAGGGTGCGGTCTTTGGTCAGGTAGTCTACTCCTGTCACCAGGTCGGCGATGAGGGAGCAATCTTCTGCAAAGGCAAGAGGCCGTGCAAACAGATCGTGGTCGGATTCCACCCCGAGCAGATGCATGACGCGCGTGCGTGCAGGAGCATCCAGTTTTTCGACCAGGGTGACTTGAGTCATCAGTCGTTGCTCGAAATGCATCGACTGTTCATCCTGCTCGGGGAGCCGGGCCAGGGTGGCGAGGTTAAGGACATGCATAATGTATTCCCAGACCGGGTCATACGCGTGAGGATCAAGGGCCCGGATCTGCCTTTCGATCTTGTTACG
>JAWWBX010000402.1:0-3486 GCA_033720735.1 Saprospiraceae bacterium | reverse complement strand
CCGTTCAAGGCTCTCCTCCAACGATCTGATTGTAGCAGCGGCATCTTTGACCGGTTGTCCCCAAGCCGCATTGCCGGGCCACAGCTTGGTGGTCACGAAGATGTTTTCGCGCCGCAATCCCAGTTCGGAGATGGCATTGCGGATGCCGTGTCCGACGCCCACTTCGTTGCGATAGCCTTCGGCGGTATCAATGTGCCGGTAGCCCGATTTGAATGCGACAAACACGGCGTCGGCGGCCTGGTCATTGTCAATGAGATACGTGCCAAACCCGACTCCCGGGATCTGCCTCGTCGACGTAAGATCGAAATACACTTGCTTGGTCATGTCCTTCGGTTTGTTGTGATTTGACTTCAAAATTAGCCCTCGCCCCCATAGCTGCATTGCCCGTCTTTCTCAAATTCCTGCCTATTCCTCCGAATCCTTAGAAAATGATATCATCGGCGAATCGACAATGCTACCTTTGGGTAGATGCAAACAGCTATGCACATTTCAGACCTCGCAAGATTGGCACATCAGCTCTTTGGGCAGGATCCATCTCAAATCAGGCAGATTGTGCGTCCGGTTTCCGGACTTGTCCTCCTGCGCTATACTCAACCAACGGAACTTGAGGCCACACTATATGAACCAGTGGTCTGCCTGATCCTGCAGGGTTGTAAAACGACAATACTGGGGAGACACACTGTTGAGTTGGGACCCGGTGAATCCCTGATCGTGAGTCATGACATCCCTGTGGTGTCACAGGTAACGAGCGCGAGTATGGCAAAACCTTATCTGGCCATGATCCTGACCCTGGACCTTAGTATGCTGCGGAGCCTGTATGCGGAGCTGGGACAAGTTGAAAGAGCTAAAGGTGATGCACATGCACTCCAGGGCAGTTGCACCGATCCGGAGTTGCTGGATGCCCTGACCCGTTATCTTCATGTGGTAAACCACCCGACGGAGCAGCGGGTCCTGGGGCCTCTTTATCTACGAGAGATCCATTTCAGATTGCTGATGGCCCCACATGGGAGCATGTTGCGCAGGCTGCTGCGTCTTGAAAGTTCGGCCAGCCAGATCACGCGTGCCATTTCGTGGATCCGCCAACATTACAAGGAGCCGATCGCCATTCCGGAGCTGGCGAAAACCATGGGGATGAGTGTATCGTCCTTCCACAAAGCTTTTAAGGAGATCACCGCTACCTCACCTCTTCAGTATCAAAAAACATTGCGGCTTCTTGAGGCGCGGCGTTTGCTCACTGCTGAAGGATATGCCGTGGCCCAAGCCGCATTTGCCGTGGGATACGAAAGTCCAACGCAGTTCAGCCGGGAGTATACGCGCAATTTTGGGATGGCCCCGAGCCGCGACAATCAGCAATTCGTGACATAGGCGGTCAGCTTGCTGTCGGCTCGGTCTTCAGCAAGTACATCTCCACCTCCCGCTTCCCTTTCACCGTGCAGCACCCCTGCAGTTCACCCGGGAAGACATCGGCGATGAGCCGGTAGGTCTCGTCCGACACATTGATGCGGTTGGGCCGGCTGTTGGATTCGATGCGCTTGGCGACATTGACAGTATCGCCCCACAGGTCGAAGGACAGCTTGTGCGTGCCCAGCACCCCGCCGATCACCGGGCCGGTATGCATCCCGATACGCAGCTGCCAGGGCAGGCCGCCACGTTTGCTGCGCTCATTCAGACCTGCCATCGCGGCCTGGGCCCAACGTACCGCCTGCACGGCCGGCCGGTCGTGTTGCTGGCACAACCCGCTCGCGACCATGTACGAATCGCCGATCGTCTTGATCTTGTCCAGGCCGAACTCCGCAGTGAGCGCATCGAACGTGACAAACAACGCACTCAACTCCGCTACCAACACCTCGGGGGGTGTCTCTGTGGCAACCCGCGTGAACCCGACCAGGTCGGTGAAGATCACCGTTACATCGTCATAGCGCTGCGGTTCGAGCGCACCAGGAAACACCTCGTCGGTATCCGAATTGTCAGGAAATGACGTGTGCCAGTGCACAAGCTTGTAGGCGTCACCCTGCAGATGATACACCGCACTGAGACGCACCGGGTCAAAGATGAGGGTGCGGTCGGTCAGCGGGATGGTGATGCGTATCTCGGAAGTGATGATGCTGGTGTCGGCACTGACGCGCTGCTCTTCGACCCAATGAAACTTGTAGCCAAACCCGTTGGGCATATAGCGCGCCTCACGGTCGAGCTGCCGGAAGATGTCCTGCACCGAGCGGAAGATCTCATGCGGCGCGGTGCCAAACCCGGTGACTCCCGGATCGAACATGCCCGTAATGTCATCGAGGTGGCGCCCTCCTGGCCGTGACCGCATGGCAATGAGAGACTTGAATTGCTCCAGGGGAGGCGCGACGCGCGTGAGTGCAGAAGTGTTGGAGTGCATGGCGATAGGGTTAAAATGACCGGTGCTCTCACGTGTATAAGAGAAAAACAACCAACGAGGCGAACAGTTGTGTGGATTCACCAAATATCAGAGGGAAAGAACAGGTCCTGCAGGCTGGCAAGAATGCCTAAATCGAAGGGCAACGATTACTCCATAACATTCGAACAAGGTCAAATATCAAATGTCAAACACCGAAGTTCAAAGTTGATCAGATCACAAATGCTTTTGACTTCAACATCTGCTCTACTCCTTGCCCGTAGGCAAACAGGTGGGGACTCTGGATGGCACGGATGTGCTTGAAGATCTCGTTATGGAGCTGCCGGTAGTTGCTGTCCTGCCGCTCACCAAGTGCAATCAGGAGGGCGTCGGTAAACGCCCCCTGGGTATCCGTTTCGACAGCGCGCTGGTTGTCCTGGCAAGCGGCGATCGAGCAAACACTCGCTACCACCGGATGCTGTGGGGACGTTCGGATCTCTTCCTTGATTTGCCGATAGAAACCCTCATTCCGGCGTACCACCCCTTTCCGGCGTTGCTCATCCAGGAAGCGGAACCGCATGTTCTTGCCGGACATGAAGCCTTCGACCCACCCCCAGAACTCGTGGATCCATTCGTGGATGGCCGTGCCTGAGTGGCAGCTGTCGGACAGGACCAGGATCCGTGATCCCTGCGGGAAACCGGCGAACAGGTGGCGCAGCTCGTCGTCCAGCATCTGACCGTCAAAGAGGCACCAGGTCTCGTCCAGGCCATCGTCCTCGTCTTCCGGATCATTCCCGGCATCCGGGATCTGGCTTCCGTGCCCCGAAAAGGTCAAAAAGAAGATATCACCGTCTTGCATCTGGAGGCTCACCTCCCGGATCTCGTGTTTGACGCGGTCGCGTGTGGCTTCATGGTCGCGCAGGATCTGCTTGCTGGCATACCCGAAATGATCCGCCACCTCAAACATTTTCTCGGCGTCATTGATGCACGCCTGCAGGGGCGGCACGTCGAAGCCGTAGTGTGATTGGTCTACTTCGTTGATACCGATGTGCAATGAGAATCCGCGGGGCATATGTTGGTGGATTGTGGTGAATAAGTTACGACTTTGGGAGAGGGCAGGCAATGGG
>JAWWBX010000401.1:0-3494 GCA_033720735.1 Saprospiraceae bacterium | reverse complement strand
GGGGCAATGCTGACGCTGGAGTCGCCGCTTGGTCATCCGACGTTCGCAATGCAGCGGAACACATACCGCTGGGATCTGGCAGTCAGCGAGGTTTTTGACAACCTGACCTGGACCTCGTCGTCCGGTGGTCTGTTGGCCTGGGTCTCGTCATTCAGCGGGCAATGGAACGCCGTATCGGATGCAAGGCGCAAACACAATGTGCAGTCATTGGAATCCACACTGGACCGGTTGCTGCAATTGGAGTTGACATCATACGCTTTCAAACACGATGAAACGGGCAGACGCTATCTCGGAGCAATGGCCCAGGACGTTGCGGTGCACTTTCCCGAGGTTGTTCACAACAACGGAAAGCATTATGGCATGTCATACGGCCAACTGGCCGTTGTGGCGCTGCGCGCGTTACAGGAACAGCAGGCACTCATCGCATTGCTTGAGCATGAGATCACACGCCTCGAAGCAATTAGAAATAGGTCCTTTCATTCCTCAAATCATCAACGATGAAATCTATCCTTCTCTTACTTACTGTCATGCTGCTTGTATTCGGATTCAGTCACGAAATCAAAGCACAACACGTCGGGATCGGCACTACCGTTCCCGAGCGGCTGCTGGAGATTGAAGGCGCTGGTAGTCAGTACGCACGGATCCGGACAACGTCTGGGTTCGTGGGTGAAGCGGGCATTGAATTCGTGCGTGGCACGGCAGCCAGCGGATCGCGTGACTGGTCGATTGTCAATGACGGAGGCGTCCTGAAATTTCTGGCAAGTAGTGACAACTTCGGGACGCGGTATGAAGTCCTCCGCGTAAGCAGCGCCGGGCTTGTCGGGATCGGAACAAACGTTCCCAACTCCACCCTACATATCGATGGTGGAGAAGAGGCCTCGGCAATGGGTGACGGATATGCCATACTTGGAAGCAAGAGCCTGCATAATCTCGTAATCGACCCGAACGAGGTGGTCGCCCGTTACGATGGGGGTGGCTCCACGCTTTTCCTGCAACCACAAGGAGGCGACCTTTACCTGCAACAGGCAGGTGGGATTTCGTTCATGACTGACGCCTCCGGATATGTCAGCGTCAATGCGCAGATCAATCCGGCCAAATTCAATGTACGTGACGCCGGCTTCCAAATGCACTTGCGCAACCCGGAGGGCACGGACAACGACTGGTACATCGGGGCCAGCGAACCCGGGTGGGTCATAGGAGATGACCAACTCGTATTCAGCCCTTCTACCGGATCTGGCAACGCCATCCTGCGCCTGCGAAATACGCCTGACAACACTGGCACCCTGGCACCCGTGCGCATTGTTTCGAGTGCCTCACAGGCCCTGCTCATAGACGGTAACGAAATAGACAGCGAGTTTGGGCCGCTCTATATCAACCACAACTCCGACAACAACACTTATATCAATACATCCGGCGGCAAGGTGGGTATAGGTACGACCAGTCCGACAGCGCCGGTGCACATCGTAGCGCCACCTGTCGGCGCCGACGCCATATCATTTGAACAGGACAATCAACTCTGGAGCCTCATACCATTCCTGGCGACCGACAACCTTGGCTTCAAATTCAATGGATCAATCATGGCTTCCGTGGACGGCAACAGCGGACAGTGGATTGCCGTCTCGGACAGGCGGTTGAAAGAGCACATCATACCGATGGACGATGTACTGGACAGGTTGCATGAACTGGAGCTCAGCAGATACACCTTCACCCACGACGCTTCTGGCACTGCCAGCCTGGGTGCCATGGCACAACAGGTCGCTCAGCTGTTCCCGGAACTGGTGAGCGAGGAATCCCAGGGCCTGGGAATGTCTTATGCACAACTTTCACTTATTGCACTCAAGGGGCTTCAGGAACAATCGGAACAAATCGCGGTCCTCCGCGCACGGCTGGCTGCATTATCTCAACAATAAAACATCTAACAATGCGACTCTTTGGCTTTTTCATAAGCATCCTCATCTGCACAGGCGCGTCCGGACAAGACCGCGTCGGAATCAACACCAGCAACCCGCAGCGGGAGCTCGACATGTACGGCAGCGGAGAACAGTACTTGCGGATCCAGACGACTCAGACAATCGGTAGCGAGGCCGCCATCGAGCTGGTTCGCGGAGGGGCCGCAGGTGGCACGATCGACTGGAAACTCTCCAATACGATCTTCGGTCTGCGACTGTCCACCAGTGACGACAACTTTACGTCCACCAATACTTCGCGGCTGCTATTCTCCAACAACGGGCGCCTGGGCATCGGGATCCAGACCCCACAAGCGAAAGTCCATGTTGCTTTCGGGTCAAACGCGACCAATACCAACGATGGCTATTTGCTTATCGGCAACAAGTCAGGCGGAAACCTTGTCATGGACACAGACGGGATCCTGGCGCGCTTTAACGGGAGCCCCAACTCCTTGCACTTCCAGACTTTGGGTTCCGGCACCCACATTGGCGGTATCGGAACCACCCACACTCTTATCCCCGCAGGTCAGCTTGTCGTCGGCGGGGCACCGGCCAACGCCCGCATGAATGTGCGGTCTGACGGATTTCAAATCAACCTCCGCAACGCAGTTGCCGGAGGAAGTAACTGGTCTATCGGGGCCTCCAATGAAGGCTGGATCACCGGAAACGACCAACTGGTGTTCAGTCCCAGCGGTAATTCTGACGATGCCGCCCTGCGCCTGATGGACATCGGTGATAACGATGGCATCAATGCCCCGGTCATGATCCGAAATCATCCGGACCAGAAATTGCTGATAGACGGCAACGAAATCGACGGTGCGACTGGATCCCTGTATTTCAATCACAACTCTGACGAAGAGACGTACATCAACCCGACAGGCGGGGATGTTGGAATTGGCACAACGAATCCTGAGGCCCGCCTGCACATCACCACCAACGGCTTTGCAGTCGCGCTCGAGCGCGATGGGTTGACGTGGTGGTTGTCGCCAATGTCAAACGGCGACGTGGGGTTCAGTAATAACAATGGCCCCCTGGCACTGGTTTCCAACGTGAGTGGCGCATGGATACCCCTCTCCGATAGCACGCGCAAACATCAGGTAGAGCCTCTGACCGGTGCGATGGACCGTATCAACCGCATCCAGCTCAAATCATACCAGTTCAAGAACGCTCCTGCCGACAGACGTGACATCGGCGTCATTGCCCAGGACCTGGAACCCATCGTACCGGAGGCGGTACACTACGATGCTGGGCAATACGGTGTCTCATATGACGGGCTCACAGCACTTGCAGTACGCGGAATACAGGAGCAACAGGCAGAAATTGAGGCGCTGCGCGATGCACTACGCAAACTGAAATCCTTGAGTGGAGCTCCTGATATCAAATGACACGTGCCTGTTTTCAATACAGAGGTGCGGTTTGCCAAAGGCAGTCAGGACGAGCACGACCTTTTCCTTAGCTTAGAAGATATGAAGGCCGTCTGTGTCTCGGCACTCCTTGCCCTTTGTTTCCTTCCTCCGGTCTGCGCACAGCGCCAGATGATCGTCTTCG